>NZ_CP029562.1:3554019-3860538 GCF_004136315.1 Mesorhizobium sp. Pch-S | reverse complement strand
TGCCATCCGCAAGGCAGGGCTCGGCTACTTCTTCTATTCCATCATACCGGGAGCCGATCTCTCCGGTCACGCCCGTTCCGACATCGAGGACCTGGTCGAGGCTGGCCTGGTGCGTTTCGACCCGATCGTCTACGAAGATTTCCTGCCGGTATCGGCGGCGGGTATCTTCCAGTCCAATCTGGGTGACGATGCCGTCCAGGATTTCGCTGCCAGCCCGAACCAGAAGTTGTTCGAGGTCGCTCTGGGTGCAACCGTACTCAACGAGTTCGAACACTATGCCGGTATCGAACGCGCCTCGTCCGAGGAGTGCCTGGCTGCTGTTCGGACTCTGTCGGCAGCCGCCTGATGGTGCTTGCCGCCGATCACCTCGACCGGCTCGGCGCCATTCTCGGCCCGCAGGGCCTGCTCGCCTTGCCGAGCGACATGGCGCCTTATGAAACCGCGGCCCGCTATACGGGCGGCCGTGCCGCCTTTGTCGCGCGCCCTGCCTCGACCGAGGCCGTGTCGCAGGTGGTCGGCTTTTGTGCCCGTCACGACATCACGCTTGTGCCGCAGTCCGGCAACACCGGGCTCGTCGGCGGTTCGACCCCCGACGACAGCGGTAAGCAGGGCGTGCTCAGCCTCGAGCGCCTGCGCTCGACCTTCGAGCTCGATGTCGACAACCGCAGCCTGCGCGTCGCAGCGGGTTTCCGTCTCTCGGAAATCAACGCCCGGCTCGAACCGCACGGTCTGTTCTTCCCCATCGATCTCGGGGCCGACCCCATGGCGGGCGGCATGGTCGCCGCCAACACGGGCGGCGCACGCTTTCTGCGCTTCGGCGACGTACGCCGCAACACGCTGGGATTGGAACTGGTACTGACCGACGAAGACGGCACCGTCCTGCGTTGCGGCAAGGGTCTGCGCAAGGACAACACCGGCCCCGACTGGAAACAGCTTTTCATCGGTACGAGCGGCGCCTTCGGCATCGTCACCGAATGCACCTTCAACCTGGAGCGGCTGCCCAGACAGACAGCCACGGCCTACCTCGTGCCGGCCACGCCCGCGGCCGCGCTTACTTTGCTCAACGAACTGGAAGAACGCGCCGGCACCTTGCTCAGCGCCTTTGAAGGCATGTCGGGAGCAGCGATCGGTCACGCGCTTGCCCACGTGCCGTCGCTGCGCAATCCGTTTCCCGGCGGCGCAACGCCCGCCTATGTCATCCTCGTCGAGCTGTCGCGTTCCTGGGCTCCGCGCGCCGGCGAACAGACGCTGGACGCGATGCTGGAAGAGATCCTGGCGGAAATCTGGGAACTGTCCGGCGGCCCGCTGGCCGACGCCTTCATTGGTGCGCCCACCGAGATGTGGTCTCTGCGGCACACTCTGTCGGAGGGCGCGAAAGCCGCAGGCTATGTCGTCGGGCTTGACCTCTCCTTCCGACGCGGTGAGGTCATGCGCTTTCGCGAGCGCATGGCGCGGCTGCTGGCGCAGGAGTTCCCGCAGGTCGAAATCTGCGACTTCGGCCATATCGGCGACGGTGGCGTGCATTTCAATCTGGTGCTGCCACGAGACCGCAATGGCGCTGCGGACATGGCTTGCGCGGCGCGCCTGCGCAGCTTCGTGACGGAGATCGCGGTCGAAGAGCACGGCGGCAGCTTCAGTGCTGAACATGGGCTCGGTCGCAGCAACCAGCATTTCTACGACCGCTACACACCCGAAAAACTGAAACGGATGGCTGCACGACTGCAGCAGGCGACGTCACCGGGCGTCACCGGCTTGGTACGGCTTTGAACAATGGGCGACGGCCCCTGCAAATGGAAAGGTGAATGTCATGACGCTATCGAGTGAAACGGCGGATCTGCTTGGGAAGCTTGGTGTTGCACGGGATGTGCTTTCTGGCGGTGATCTTGTCGTGCGCAGCCCGGTGACGGGTGAGCAGCTGGCAGCATTGAAGACGGTCTCGGCAGCTGATGCCAACAAGACGATCGATGCCGCCCATGAGGCCTTCAAGGCCTGGCGCCTTGTGCCCGGTCCCAAGCGCGGCGAACTGGTGCGCCTGCTGGGTGAGGAACTGCGCGCCCACAAGACCGAGCTCGGCCGCCTGGTGTCGATCGAGGTCGGCAAGATCCCTTCGGAAGGATTGGGCGAAGTCCAGGAAATGATCGACATCTGCGACTTCGCCGTCGGCCTGTCGCGTCAGTTGTACGGCCTGACCATCGCCACCGAACGCCCCGGCCACCGGATGATGGAAACCTGGCATCCGCTCGGCGTCGTCGGTGTCATCTCGGCCTTCAACTTCCCCGTCGCGGTGTGGTCGTGGAATGCCGCACTGGCGCTGGTCTGCGGCGATGCGGTGGTGTGGAAGCCTTCGGAGAAGACGCCGCTGACGGCACTTGCCTGCGCGGCGATCTTCGCGCGCGCCGTCAAGCGTTTCGGTGCCGATGCCCCCGCCAATCTGGCACCGGTGCTGATCGGCGAGCGCGAGATCGGCGAAGTGCTGGTCGATCATGCGAAAGTGCCGCTGGTCTCGGCTACCGGCTCGACCCGCATGGGTCGTGAGGTCGGTCCGCGCCTGGCCAGGCGTTTCGCCCGTGCCGTGCTGGAGCTCGGCGGTAACAATGCCGGCATCGTCTGCCCGAGTGCCGATCTCGACATGGCGCTGCGCGCCATCGCCTTCGGTGCCATGGGCACTGCCGGCCAGCGCTGCACCACGCTGCGCCGCCTGTTCGTGCATGAGAGCGTCTATGACCAGCTCGTGCCGCGCCTGAAGAAGGCCTATGAGAGCGTCTCGGTCGGCAATCCGCTGGAGACTTCGTCGCTGGTCGGCCCGCTGATCGACAAGGCAGCCTTCGACGCCATGCAGAAGGCGCTGAAACATGCCGGCGAACATGGCGGCACGGTCACCGGCGGCGCTCGCGTCGAGAACGGGCATGGCGATGCCTATTATGTGCGTCCGGCGCTGGTGGAGATGCCGAAGCAGGCTGGTCCGGTGCTGGAAGAGACCTTCGCGCCGATCCTCTATGTGATGAAGTATTCCGACTTCGACAGCGTTCTTGAGCTGCACAATGCGGTTGGTGCCGGGCTGTCGTCGTCGATCTTCACGCGCGATCTGCAGGAATCGGAGCGGTTCCTTGCCGCTGACGGTTCGGACTGCGGCATCGCCAACGTCAACATCGGCACGTCGGGAGCCGAGATCGGCGGTGCGTTCGGTGGCGAGAAGGAGACCGGCGGCGGTCGTGAGAGCGGTTCGGATGCGTGGAAGGCTTATATGCGGCGCGCCACCAACACCGTGAACTACTCCAAGGCGCTGCCGCTCGCCCAGGGCGTCTCCTTCGACATCGACTGAGCGTCGCACACTTCCAAACCTTGACGAACGGCGGGCCGCGGTCCGCCGTTTTTGTTTTGTCTGCAGAACCCATCAGATCGCGTCACAATCAGCAATAAAAACGTTTTTATTTTCCTTGAAATCGTTTTTATTGCTTGATAGCGTTCTAAAAAGGAGAGGAGAAGACGGCGATCATGGCCAAAGCCAAGCCTGCACCGGACAGCACCTTGCCGACCATCAAGACGCTGGCCGCGCACACCGGCTATTCGATCGGCACCATATCGAAAGCCTTGCGCGGCTCGCCGGTCGTCACCGACGCCACCCGCGAGGAGATCCTCGCCGCCGCCCGAGAACTCGGCTATCAGGCCAACGCTCGCGGTATGGCGCTGCGCACAGGCAAGACCTACCAGGCTGCGGTGCTGATGCCGATCACCTCGGCCGCCGGTTATGAGTGGGACGGCGTCGAATACACGCAGATCCTCAGCGGCATTTCACAGGTTCTGGACGGCAGCGACTACCAGCTTTCCGTCTATGGCTACCGCAGCTTCGACGACGCCTGTACCGTCGCGCGTCGCATCGCCGAGCAGCGACTTGCCGACGGAATGATCTTCTCCGGAGTTCTGGCAAACGACCCACGTATCGCGATGCTGGTCGAGGCCGGCTTCCCCTTCGTATCGCTTGGCCGTTGCCGACAGTCGCTTGCTTATGCCCATGTCGACGTCGACAACGAATGGGCCGCGTATGCCGCAACGGCCCGGCTGATTGCCGGCGGGCACCGGCGCATCGCGCTCATCAATGCCCAGCCACGCCTGTCCTATGCGTTGGACAGGATCGACGGCTTCAGCCGTGCTTTCGAGGAAGCCGGACTTCAGCCCTCGCTCGATCTCGTAAACGGTGGCGACCTCACCGCGCGTTTCGGTCGCGACACGACATTGAGCCTCTTCAAGCAGCCGTCGCCGCCAACGGCACTGGTATGCGTGAACGAAGCCACCACCTTGGGCGTGCTTTCGGCACTGGGCAGCCTCGGTCTTCGCGTCGGGGAGAATGTCGACGTCATCGCCTATGACGACATCAACGTCAGCGCCTATTTCAGCCCGCCGATCACCACCCTCTACCAGCCGATCGAAGTGCTCGGACGCCGGCTCGGCGAATTCCTGCTGCTGCGCATGGTGGACGAAGGCGCGGCGAAGCTCGCCGAGGTCTTCCGGCCAGAACTGATCGGCCGGCAGCCCGACAATCTGGGCGGCCGCATCGGCCACACCTGATCCGATCAATCAAAGCTCAAAAAAACGGGAGGAAAGAGCATGAAGAGAATTCTGACGGGACTTGTCATGGCGCTGCTGATGTCCGGCGCGGCACATGCAGCCGATCTCGGCGGCAAATTGCTGAAGGTGGGGTCCGACACCACCTCCCCACCGATGGAGAGCGTCGACACGGCGACCGGCCAGATCGTCGGCTTCGATGTCGACGTCGTCAACGCCATCTGCGCCAAGATCAACTGCAAGGCGGAGTTCGTCACCACAGGCTGGGACGGCATCTTCGCCGCGCTCGACCAGGGCAATTTCGATCTCGTCGCGTCCGGCGTCTCCATCACCGACGAACGCAAGAAGGCGATGGATTTCTCCGAGCCCTACATCGTCAACAGCCAGGCGATCCTGATGCGTGTCGAGGATGAAGGGCTGACCGCCGAAGACTTCAAGACAAAAGGCAAGAAACTCTCCGCGCAGGCCAACACAACCGACGCCCAAGTGGCCGAAAGCGTCGCCGGCAAGGACAATGTCACGGCCTATGACAGTTTCGCGGCCTCCCTCATCGCGCTCAAGAACAAGGATGTCGATGGCGTCGTCATCAACGGTGCCAACGCTGCTGCCTACGAGAAGGAGTTTGCCGGCGAACTGGTGGTACCCATCCGCAACCTGCAATCCGATCCGCTCGGCCTCGTCTTTCGCAAGGGCGACGAGAATATCGCCGCGTTCAACGAAGGCATCGCAGCGATCAAGGCGGACGGCACGCTGGACACGCTGATCGCCAAGTACTGGGGCACCAAGTAGCGGCTTCGTTTGACACGAGCTCCGGCGGGACGCCGCGCCGGAGCCTTTTTCCGAAGGAGGGTGGATAGAGATGCGCTACCTCATGCGCCTGCGACCCAGCAACCTGATCATCGCAGCCGCCCTGCCCTTCATCGTCTACCTGTTTGCGAGCTCGCCAGACTACCAGCGCTCCTTGCGCGCCATCGTCGGCGTCGAGCATGGCTCCTCGGCCTTCATTCCAGGCTTCCTGCTGCTGGTCGTGGCTTTTGCAGCGGGTGTTGGAAGCGTCCTGTTTTCGCGCACAACGGCACCAAAACCGCATCTTGCCAGGGCGTGCGCTGCACTGAATCTGCTCGCTGCTCTCGCGGCTGCCACAACGGGGATCGTCCGTCCTTACGTGACTTCCGTCGTCGCCAATGCAGTCGACCCGTTCACCTCGAAACTGGTGGTGCAGGGTGTGACCCCACGCCGCCTCACCGACGCTGCTGACGCGATGGTGCAAGGCTATGCATCAGTGCTTTTCTGGGCCTATCTGGCGATCACGATCGCCGCACTCGTGCTTTTCCTTTTCAGCGGACAAACGGTCCGTGCAAAGAATTCCGGCCGGACGACGCTGCTTGCGCTCAATGGCATCGGCCTCGTCGTCATCCTCTTCCTGGCGCCCATGGCCTTCGCCGCCGGTGTTGCCACGACCATTCGGGCCGCGGTCGCCGCCTACATCCTGGCGGCGCTGCTCGGCCTGGTCTGGGTTGGCCTGCTCAAGCTCGACTACAGCCGGCGCGCAAATTTCGTCTTCGTTGCGCTCACCGCACTGTTTGCTTGCACAGCGGCATGGTTCCTGCTGCAGCCGAGCGTCGACTATGTTCTGGTCGGCAAGCTGGACGGCAAGGTCGGCATTGTGTCCGGCACCCCGTCGGGCACGATCGGCGCCGTTCGCTACGGCCAGTTTCCCGGCGCGCCGGGCGACGAGGTGCCTTTGCGCACATTCAAGGGGCCGATGGAGGCCATAGCCGCACTCGAAAAGAAGGCTGATGTCAGCGCAGCATTGCTGCCCGTGGCAGCAGCACCTGCCGACCTGCCGATACTGTGGCGCACCGCCGCCCTCAAGGATTCCGACAAGGCCTCCGGCATTACCCTTGCGGTGCTCGCCATCATCACCGGCCTGCTCACCTTCGGCGGCCACATCCATCGCCGCCACCCGCTTTCGATCGGTTCCGAATTCATCGTCGACACGATCCGCGGCATCCCCATGCTGGTGATCGTGCTCTATGTCGGCCTGCCGCTGGCCGGCGCGCTGAAAGATGCCACCCAAGGGGTGTTTGACCCACCCAATCTCGCGCGCGGCATCGCCGCCATGGCATTGGCCTACTCCGCCTATCTGGCCGAGATCTTCCGCTCCGGCATCAACGCCATTCCGCGCGGCCAGATCGAGGCGGCACGCAGCCTTGGCCTCAACAGCTGGCAGACGGCGCGTCTCGTCATCCTGCCGCAGGCCTTCCGCATCATCATCCCGCCGCTCGGCAATGAACTGATCGCCATCCTCAAGGACACGTCGCTGCTGTCGATCCTGTCCATCCGCGACATCACCCAGCGCATGCGGGAATTCCAGTCGGCGAGCTTCCTGCCGTTCGCGCCCTACAACTCCGCCGCCATCTTCTACATCCTGCTGACGCTGGCGGCGGCCAGCCTGGTCAGCACAGTCGAGAGAAAATATGACATCAAGCATCGATAAAAGGCGCATCCTGGACGCCCGGGCGGCATCGCTCGTCTTGCCGCAGGGTTTTGTCTTCGGCGCCGCCACGGCCGCTTACCAGATCGAAGGTGCACCGACGACCGACGGCAAGGGCGAGAGCATCTGGGACCGCTTCTGCAAGGTACCCGGCGTCATCATCGATGGCTCCAGCGGCGACGTTGCCTGCGACAGCTACCACCGCTGGAGAGACGATATCGCCGTCTTGAAAACGCTCGGACTTGACGCCTACCGTTTCTCTTTTGCCTGGACACGGCTGCTGCCCGAAGGACGCGGCACCGTCAACACCAAGGGAGTGGCCTTCTACGACCGGCTGATCGACGATCTCCTGGCAGCCGGCATCGAACCTTATGCGACCCTCTACCACTGGGACCTGCCGCAGGCATTGCAGGACCAGGGTGGCTGGTACAACCGCGCCACTGCCGACGCGCTGGCCGACTATACCGCACTCGCTGCGCGCAGCTTCGGCGATCGCGTCAAGAAGTGGACGACCCTCAACGAACCGTGGACCTTCTGCTGGTCCGGCCATGCCTCGGGCGAAGATGCGCCGGGCCTGCGCGATGGCACCAAAGGCGGCGTGACCGCGAGCCATCACGCTCTGCTCGGCCATGGCAAGGCGGTGCCGATCATTCGTGCCGAGGTGCCGGACGCCTCCGTCGGCATCGTCTTCGACCTCAATGTGGCTGAACCCGCCAGCGGCGACCCCCGCGATGTCGCCGCTGCGCGACGCTTCGATGGAGCGCAGAACCGCTGGTTCCTCGATGCCGTCTTCAAGGGCAGCTACCCTCGGGACATGCTGGAGCTCTATGGCGATCTGCTTCCCGAGATCCATGCCGACGACAACGCCGTCATCGCAGCGCCCATCGATTATCTCGGCGTCAACATCTACCGCCGCTCGGTCATCGCCGAAGGCACGGAACTGGCGCCGCTGAACTATCGGCGCGTCCAGCCGGACGGCCTCTACTCCGCCGTCGGCTACGAGATATGGCCGCGCTGCATGTATGACGTGCTGCGCTATGTGAACGACAACTATGCTCCGAAAGAGATCTACATTTCCGAGAACGGCGTGGCCACGCGGCCGGAAACGGTCGGCGCGGACGGCCATGTCTGGGACGAGTTGCGCGCCGCTTATTATGTCGAACATCTGGAACAGGTAGCGAAGGCTGCGGACGAAGGCGTGCCTGTACGCGGCTATTTCGCCTGGACGCTGATAGACAATTTCGAATGGGCGTATGGTTATACCACGCCGTTCGGCATCACCCATGTCGACTACGAGACACAGCAGCGCACGGTGAAGTATTCCGGGAAGATCTATGCAGCGATCGCGCGCCAGGAAGCGGCAGCCAAGCCGCGGAGCGCCGCAATTGGCGGCTAAGACCGTCCTTGTCACCGGTGCGGCGCGCGGACTTGGACGCGAACTGGCGCGGCAATATGCGGCCAGCGGCTGGCAGGTCATCGCCTGCGGCCGCAGCCGGTCGGCCGACAGCTTTGAAGCTGGCATCGACTACCAGCCGCTCGATGTCGCCGATCCGGCATCGATCTCTGCGCTGGCAGTTCGGCTCGTCGGCCGGCCACTGGACGTGCTCGTCAACAACGCGGGCGTGCGCAGCCCACTCCCCGGTCTGGATCACCTGCAACCGGACGAATTCCTCGATGTGCTGCGCATCAACACGCTTGGCCCGGTCCTGTTGACGCGGGCCTTGCGGGCGAATCTCCGCCTTGGCGGCGATTCGGTCGTCGCCAACATCGGCTCGCGTGCCGGCTCGATGGCAGAAGGCCTGCTCGACGACGATGATGACGACTACGCCTATCGCTGTTCCAAGGCCGCGCTCAACATGGCAACCGTCCAGCTTGCGCGGGATTTGCAGCCCGACGGCATCACCGTACTGTCGCTGCATCCTGGATGGGTGAAGACTGACATGGGTGGCGTGCAAGCCGTCCTGCCTGCGGAAGAAAGCGCAAAAGCGTTGCGATCGATCATTGCTGCGGCAAAACCGGAACGCAGCGGGGCCTTTCTGGCATTCGATGGCCGGCCGGTAAGCTGGTAGCGCCCGCGGCATCAGCGCCGGTTGGGACCGTTTCAGGCTGCTGAACGCTCCTGTTACCGGTATCCGGCCGCGGTCGCGGTCGAAATGGACACCCGGTCCCTGCCTTGCGCCTTTGCCTCGTACAACGCGGCATCGGCCAACATCAGAAGCTCACGAAAATCCGTGGCATTCGTCGGGCATGTCGCGATGCCGATGCTGACCGTCACCGATCGGTTCAGTTCGGGATGGAGTGTATTGGCGACTGCCGCCCTCATACGTTCGGCAAGCATGAAAGCTCCCGCCGACGCCTCTGGACAAAGCAGCGCGAATTCTTCGCCGCCATAACGAAAGAGTTCATCACCCTCCCGCTTGGCGTTGAGAAGAGCGTCCGCAACGGCCTGCAGGATTCTGTCGCCCTCGGCATGTCCATGGTTGTCATTGACGGCTTTGAAATGATCGATGTCGATCATCATCAGGCTCAGCGGAAGTGCCGACTTGAGCGCTTCCGTCAGCATGGCCGGGCCTTTTTCGTCGAGCTGGCCACGATCCTGGAGACCTGTCAGGGGGTCTTTTCCGATCCGCCCGACGAGTTTCTCGTAGCGGTGCCTGTAGGTGAGCCTGTCGAATACGTCGGTGGCGCGTCTGACGCCGACCGGAACCGGGCTCTTTTCGACAAATCGCAGATAAAGCGCCAGCATCGCGCTGAAGAACAGCGCTGAGCCGATCTTGGCGATCCAGCCACCGTAGAAGGCGGACAAAGGAGCCCCGGTTACGAGATAAAGGCCGAGATAGAAAAACAGCTGGTCGAAGCTCAGCACAATTGCCAGGCTGATGAACATGCGGCCCAGAATGGTGTTTGTGACGATTGTTCCGAGCCGCTCGAAGAGCAGCACCATGCCGATCAGGTCTATGAAAAGCAGCGCGGTGCCCCACACCATCAGGAAACCGATCTGGTTGATAAAATCCATCTCCGGCTGGCGCCAGGCGAGTTGCGCCGGATCGCTGTAGTAGTTCAGCGGCAGGGCTAGCACCACCATCAGCAGATTGCCGATGAGCAGGCCGTAGGTGGGCTGCCGCATGCTCTCGGCATCTTCCTTGATGTAGAGCAGCAGGAAGAAGGCGAGCTTGCCGGCAAACATCACGGTCGAGCCGGGCGAGATCAGCCCGAACGGCAGCTGGATGAAATAAACCGCCGCGAGATAGGTCTCCAGGAAATGCATCGCTCCGAGCGTGCAGAAAAAGACGCCCATGCCGAGACTTGTCCTGACGCGGAAAACAAACGCCATCGCCGCGAAATAGACAGAGGCCTGCGTCAGCAGAACCAGGAAACCGGACATGTTGCGATTACCCCCAAGCGCATGAAGCCCCGATGCTTGATGACGCTTCCGGCCGCGCCTTGCGGCCTGGTGCGCCGTTGCATCGAGACATGCCGCTGCCGGCTGGCCATCTAAGGTATTCCGCAAGAAGCCGCAACACCCGTAACCAGCTGGCGCCGCAATGTGATCGACAACGCTGGGAATAGGGAGCGGACATGATTATATACCTCTCCGGCCGATCAAGCCTGCGACCGACCGGAGCTTCATGACCCGCCGTAGACATGTGAGACAGTCGAACCTGACACTGCTGTCGGCCGCGATGCTGCTCCTGGCTGCGATCTTTGCATTCGGTCAATTGCCATTCTCCGCTTCGTCGCCTTCGGGCTCCTCCCAGCCGAAGAATACGGAACTGGCTCTGGCACGCCAGACGAACCACAAACGCATGGCCATCTCGACGGTGAAGGCCGATCGTCCGCTCTACCTGAAGGATAGCGGACATGATGCGGTCGGAATCCTGCCTGAGCTACCCATTACGGTCCTGCCCACGGCGATCGCCTCAGGCGCAACGGCTACAAGACACTGTGCGTCCACCGATCTGGCTCGCGCCTATGATGCCTGTGCGCCTCCGATAGCCTGATCCATACCAGATCGGGCCGTTGCAGCTATCCGCATGGCGCAAGCCATTTGGGCGAATCTGCTCGATCTTCCTCAGCGGTTTGCCCGGCCCGGTCTGAGCACCCAGCGTGATGGCAGGCGAGCGGTTCCAGCAATTGGGAGCTTCGCCATACCGATGGCGTTCAGGACCCCTGGTGGCGACTGTCCTTCCCGAAACGAAATCGAGGCTGGAGCCTGACGATGGATGGAATTCTTCAGACGACAGAGACTTTCTTGCGCGAATATCAGATGTGGGCGGGCGTGACAGTCGGCCTTGTCGCTTTCGGCGAATCCCTGGTTCTTGTCGGACTTCTCATTCCTGCGACAGCGCTCATGGTGCTGATCGGAGGGCTTGTGGGCGCAGGTGTGATCGATCCCGTTCCCGTGGTCCTGGGTGCAGTCATCGGGGCGGTCCTGGGCGACATCGTCTCGTATGGTCTGGGTCGCGGGATGGGACCGAGCATCGTACATCGATGGCCGCTCAAACGATACCGGAACGGCGTGGCGCAGGCGCGCCTGTTCTTCAGGAGATACGGCTTCGCAGCAATATTCTTCGGACGCTTCTTCGGTCCCCTTCGCTCAACCGTGCCGCTCGTCGCAGGCATGATGGCGATGGATCAGAAGCGGTTTCAGCTGGCAAACATCGGGTCGGCGCTGGTCTGGGCGCCGCTTATGCTTGCACCCGGCTGGCTGGCGGCAAAAGGTGCTTCACGGTTTGGCGAACTCAATGAATTCCAATGGCTCGGACTGGGCATAGGCCTGACGGGCGTGACCTTTTTGGGCGCCGTATTGATCGCCTGGATCCTCCGAAAGATCACACCCCAACGCCGAAGGGCCGGTCAGTTGCAATGAAGTGCGAAGATTCTTTCACGCCACGAGGGATTAAATGCCGGACAGGCACCGTATACCTCGCATGAAGACCAGACGGTCATCCTTTGACGTGTTCGCTCAGCTCGGCTCGCTGCGTCGCTACGCGCGGTCGCTGACGCGCAACGACGCGGACGCAGAGGACCTCGTCCACGACGCGCTGGTGCGCGCATATGAACGCCGCTCGGGCTTCCGCTCCGGCGGTAATCTGCGCGGCTGGCTGCTTTCGATCCTCCACAACACCTTCATCGATCGCAGGCGCTCGGCGCGCGCCGAGCAGCGACGAATGGATGCCGCGGCACAGCTCGCCGACACCTCCATGGAAGCGCCGCAGGAACATTCGGCTCGTCTTGCCCAGGTGCGTGAGAACTTCCTCGCATTGCCGGAGGAACAACGGGCCGCCATCCACCTCGTGGCGATCGAAGGCCTTTCCTATCAGGAAGCTGCCGACGCGCTCGGCATTCCGGTGGGAACGTTGATGTCGAGGCTGGGACGCGCCCGCGCGGCGCTGCGTGACATGGAAGAGAACCCTTCGTCCCGACCCGGGCATCTCAGGATTGTAGGAGGAACATCGTGACGGACCCGGTGACGGACACCGATATCCTCAGCTATGTCGACGATCAGCTCGACACATCGCGTAGGATCGACGTCGAGGCCTATCTTGCCGCACGCCCCGAAGAAGCCGCCCGCGTGATGGCGGACCTGCGGCTGCATGATGAGCTTCGCCTGGCACTTTCCGTGCCATCATATGCGGTGCGGCCGGCCACGACGGAAGCGGCGCGGCGGCTTCAGCGAGGCCTGCTGCGCGGTCGCATCACATCCGTCCTCCAGCGCGCGGCGGCAGTGGTGATGTTCGTCGGAGCGGGCTGGATCGCACATGAGGCGATCGGTCCGTTCGGCATCAGCCAGTCGATCGCTTCTGTTCAGCCACCGGCCTATGTCGAGGAAGCGGTGCGCGCGCACGGCACCAGCCTGCTGCGCGCCTCGATGACGTCGCAGCCGAAGGTCAGCGACTATGACCCGGCCGAGATCCTGTCGGCGACCGCCATCACCATGCCCGCGCTGCCCCGGGACTGGAGCGTCCGGGATGTCCAGATCTACCCGTCCCGCTTCGGTCCGAGCGTCGAACTGGCCGTCCATTCGGATTCTATCGGCGACGCGTCCTTGTTCGCGGTGCGTCCGGGGACCTTCGACGTCGTCAAGCCTACGCAGACGGACGTCGGCGGCACGGCTTCCAGCTACTTCCAGATCGGCAATGTCGCCTACGCACTGGTCGGACGCGGCAACCCGAAGGAACTCGGCGCCTCGGCCAGGAAACTCGCCGACAGCCTTTATTGATCATCCACCCAAGGAGACATGACATGAACTCGCCCGACTATCGTCTACACGCCGGCTTCGGCCAGCCCAGTGCCGTCCTCTTCGACGAGGGCCTGCGCCAGCACATGCTGCGCGTCTACAATTACATGGCGCTCGGACTCGTCCTGACCGGCGTCATCGCCTTCACCGTGAGCTCGGTCCCCGCGCTCTATGTGCCGATCTTCTCCACCCCGCTGAAATGGGTGGTGATGCTCGCGCCGCTCGCTTTCGTGCTGCTGTTCTCGTTCCGCATCCAGACGATGTCGGCCGCCGGCGCGCAGGCCATGTTCTGGGCCTTCTGCGCGGTCATGGGCCTGTCGCTCGCTTCGGTGTTCCTCGTCTTCACCGGCACCTCGATCGCCCGCACCTTCTTCATCGCCGCCACGATGTTCGGCGCAATGAGCCTCTACGGCTACACGACCAAGACCGACATGACGAAGTTCTCGTCCTTCCTGATCATGGGATTGATCGGCGTCGTCATCGCCAGCATCGTCAACATCTTCCTGGGTTCGTCGGCGCTGCAGTTCGCGATCTCGGTCATCGGCATTGTCGTCTTCCTCGGCCTGACCGCCTGGGACACGCAGAACATCAAGGAACAGTATGCCGAGAACTTCGACAGCGAGTCGCGCCAGAAAATGGCCGTCTGGGGTGCCTTCTCGCTGTACCTGAACTTCGTCAACATCTTCCAGCTGCTGCTGAATTTCACGGGCGAGCGCGAATAAGCGCGCCCGGGAATCGGCACAGCCAAGGAGAACAAGATGGACCGCAACGACAGCCAGGCGATCGATCAGCTGTTCGGCAAGCTCGCGCTTGTCGAACAGCAATCACCGCCGCGTGACACCGAGGCAGAGGCCCTCATCCGCGACAAGGTCGCATCCCAGCCCGGCGCGCCGTACTACATGGCGCAAACCATTGTCGTGCAGGAACAGGCCTTGCAATCCGCCCGCGCCCAGATCGAACGGCTAGAAGCCGAAGCTTCGCGTACATCGGGCGGCGGCCTCTTCGGCGGACTGTTCGGCGGCAGTCGGCAACCCGCTCGCGCATCCGTTCCTCAGGTCGGCGCCAACGCAGCATATGCCCCCGGCTACAACCAGGGCGGCGGTTTCGGCCAGCAACGTGCAGGCGGCGGCTTCCTTGCCGGAGCAGCACAAACCGCCATGGGCGTCGCGGGCGGCATGCTGCTCGCAAACGCCGTCGGCAGCATGTTCGGCGCCAACGAAGCCCAGGCGGCCGAACAGCCCGCAAAGGAGCCTGCCGCCGAGGATACAGGATTCGATGGCGGCGGCATGGAAGATATGGAGTTCTAGTCGACCTTCAGTCCACCAGAGAACGACTTACTGTCGACTCTGTTGGGCTGCTTTCCGCGCGATTTCCGTCAGCCTGCGCAATGGCGTGCGCAGGCTTTTTTCTTGCCACGATGACGCAGAAATCACGTTGACGTAAACGTCAACTGAAGGCTATAGAACGGCTTCGGCGCCGAGGCCTCCTTGAACGCGTTCGCGCGAGGCTTGAACGCCGCAGTGCCCGGCAAAGCCGGCTGGAAACGAACACGCGCGACGCGCAAAGACTGGGAGATAATCATGGGCGTTCAGGAAATCGCGGCAAGCCTCAAGTCCAAGGTCGAAAGCGCCGGCTTCGACAAATCGGTGAAGTTCGACACCGGCGCCGACGGCGTCATCGTCATCGACGGCGCAGCGATCTCGACCACGGACGCCCCGACCGACTGCACCATCAAGCTTTCGCTCGACAATCTGGAGTCGCTTCTCTCCGGCGATCTCAACCCGACCATGGCCTTCATGACCGGCAAGCTGAAGGTCGAGGGCGACATGTCGGTCGCCATGGCACTCAGCCAGTTGATCGGCTGACCCGAAGACCATCGCTTCGATATCGACGACCATCGGAGCCAGCGTATCGACCTGAAATCGAAATCGATCTCGGGGAAGCACGATACGCGAATGCAAAATGTTAGAGCGTCCTTGCGCGTCCAGTGACGAGCGCGCTCTAACAGCGGAGCGCGTTCCTAGGCAGCATCTGCTGGCGCTGATGGCAGTTGCGGCAACAGTGAGCCGAAACCCGCCTGCCGCCGTCGAGAGCAGTTCCAGGAAGCTGCGCAACGGTTTTCCGTCCGGAATTGCACAAACGACAAGTCAGAGCGTTTCCTTAGAAGAACGGAAACGCTCCAGCCCTGCCGTTTCAGGCTGCTGCGACCCTCATCGCCGTGCGCTCGCCTGCCTTGCGCCCTGAAGCCCTCAAGGTGCCCCGGGCACCATCCAGTGCACCCGGCGCCAGTTCCAGCGCCAGGAAGCGATCGCGCTCGTAGGGACCGGGCATCGCCAGCCGGCCGGTCTTTTCGGCCGAGAAGCCGAAACGCGCGTAATAAGGGGCATCGCCGACAAGCAGGATCACCCGGTGGCCAAGGCGAGCCGCTTCCGCGATGGCATGATGCATCAGCGCCGAACCGATGCCGGCGCTCTTGACGGTCGGATCGACGGCGAGCGGGCCGAGCAGCAACGCTGCTCCACCCTGGTCGCCCAGGCGGACATCCCACAGCCGCACGGTCCCGACGACAGCACCGCCTTCATTGCGCGCAACAAAGGCAAGCCCTTCGGAAGCGCGGCGTCCACGCCGCAGCTTTTCCGACGACTTGCGCTTGCGTCCCGCTCCCATGGCTCGGTCGAGCAGCGCTTCGCGTGCGGCAACATCGGCCGCGGCTTCGGCCGTGATGAGAATGGCAGGCAACGCTGCCGGCAGGGTTTTGGCAATGTCCATTTCCGCGATCCTTCACGAGCGGAGAACTGTTCCACAAGCGAACCCACCGCCGGCGCCCAAAGGCACCGGCGATCGGGTGATCTGACGGGCTGTCCGCCCGTCAGATCACGTAGGATCGGAGCGGCTCGAAGCCGTTGAACGCAACCGCCGAATAGGTGGTCGTGTAGGCGCCGGTGCCCTCAATCAGCACTTCGTCGCCGATGGTGAGCGACAGTGGCAGCGGATACGGTGCCTTTTCGTACATGACGTCGGCCGAATCGCAGGTCGGGCCGGCGAGCACGCAGAGCGCCTTCTCATCCTCGTCACGCGCGGTCACGATCGGGTAACGGATCGCCTCGTCCATCGTCTCGGCGAGACCGCCGAACTTGCCGATGTCGAGGTAGACCCAGCGCACATTGTCGTTGTCGGCCTTCTTCGAGATCAGCACGACTTCCGACTTGATGACGCCGGCATTGCCCACCATGCCGCGACCCGGCTCGATGATGGTTTCCGGAATGTCGTTGCCGAAGTGCTTGCGCAGTGCGCCGAAGATCGCCTGGCCGTAGGCCTGCGCCGCCGGCACATCCTTCAGGTAACGGGTCGGGAAACCGCCGCCCATGTTGACCATCTTGAGCACGATGCCTTCCTCGGCCAGCGTCGAGAACACGCGCTTGGCATCGGCCAGGGCACGGTCCCACGCGGTGAGGTCGGTCTGCTGCGAGCCGACATGGAACGACACGCCATAGGCATCGAGGCCGAGCTTGCGGGCATGACGCAGAACGTCGACGGCCATCGCCGGCACGCAACCGAACTTGCGCGACAGCGGCCACTCGGCACCTTCACCATCGGTCAGCACACGGCAGAACACGCGGGCGCCTGGCGCGGCGCGCGAAACCTTCTCGACCTCTTCGACGCTGTCGACGGCATAGAGACGGATGCCCAGCGCATAGGCCTTGGCGATATCGCGCTCCTTCTTGATGGTGTTGCCGAAGGAGATGCGATCGGCGGTTGCACCCGCATCCAGCGCCATCTCGACCTCGGCAACCGACGCGGTGTCGAACGATGAACCCATCGCAGCAAGCAGGCGCAGGATCTCCGGCGCCGGATTTGCTTTCACCGCATAATAGATCTTGGAATCGGGCAGCGCCTTCTCGAAGGCGCGGAAATTGTCACGCACGACGTCGAGATCGACGACGAGGCAGGGGCCTTCCGGACGTCGGGTGGCGAGGAAATCGAGAACACGTTGCGTAGCCATAGGACTCTCCATCGCGCCTTGCGGCGCGTGCAAAGGTGCGGGACGCGGGCTTCAGCCTCGCGAACACGCGGTCAAACAAAGGCGGGACGAAAATCCGATAGCACCAGCCGGTGGAGACCCCGGAGCCATCGAAAGCCGTCTCGCGGCGATGGACCTAGCCTTGCCCGGCTATGATCCGCTTTGTCTGCCTTGGCTTGGATGGGAGTTCCCAACCGCACTGCCGGCAATGAGGGTGTGCCTCTTCAGTAACCCCGGTCTATGGACAACCGGAAAACACCAGAAAGGCCCGCACCGTCGTTGCTTCAAGACGTCCTCGGATCGGCGGTTGGCCGCTGAACCGACCGGGCTCGTTACTTCCCGGGTACCGTCCCGATATCCTCGCCATTCGAGGGTCGGGGGACGCCCACAGGCACGTGCGACTTTGGGCAAGCGCGATATAGGCGCGCATGTTTTCACAATCAATTAAAATCGGACCTCGGCTTGAAAAAAATCCGTTGTCGAACGACTGTGGACGCACCGTATCCAGATATTGAACGATGCCCCAGCAGAACAACCGCTTCAACGCCTTCCTCGATCTCGGCCAAGCCCCTGTTTCCCATGCACAATCTGGACCGTTGGCTGGACTGACGCTGGCGGTGAAGGATATTTTCGACGTTGCCGGTTATGTCACCGGCTGCGGCAACCCCGACAGGACGGAAACCGGCAAACCCGCGCCCTCGACTGCACCCACGGTGCAAAGGCTGCTCGACGCCGGTGCGCGATTCGTCGGCAAGACGCAGACCGACGAACTCGCCTTCTCGCTGATGGGCCAGAACGCTCACTACCCACACCCGGTGAATGCGGCCGCGCCCGACCGCGTCACCGGGGGTTCTTCGTCCGGCTCGGCCGCCGCGGTTGCGGGCGGGCTCGCCGACATCGCCACCGGCTCCGATACCGGTGGTTCGATCCGCGCGCCGGCCAGCTTCTGCGGCCTGATCGGCCTACGCACCACACATGGCGCGATCTCCCTGCAAGGCACCATGCCACTGGCACCCAGCTTCGACACCTTCGGCTGGTTCGCGAGGGATATCCACGCATACGAGAAAGTGGCGCAGGTGCTGCTCGGACAGAGCTATGCCGAGCTGCCCGCGCGAGCGTTCCGCCTGGCGGCCCTTGACGCCCTCCTGCTGGGCGAAGCAGAAACGCATGCTTACCGGCACATGATCAAGGCCATCGCTCCGATGCTTGGTGAGCCGCAGGGTGCCTCTGCCCTCATCCACGACCTCGATGACCTCTACTGGTGTTTCCGCAGATTGCAGGCACACGAGGCCTGGCAATCGCACGGCGCCTGGATTTCGGAGAAAGACCGCCGCCTCGGCCCTGGCGTGAAGGAGCGTTTTGCCTTTGGCGCCACCATCGACGCCGGGACCACGAAGGTCGAGATTGCGCGTCGAGATGCCTTCCGCGCCGAACTGGCCGACCGCCTTGACAAGGACGGCGTCCTCGTTTTGCCGACTGTCCCCGGGGCGGCACCGCTCGCGGCTTCGAGTTTCGAGGACACCCAGACTTATCGCGAGCGCGCCCTGCATCTGCTCTGCCTGTCCGGTCTCTCCGGTTTTCCGCAGCTGACCTTGCCGTTGGGCATGGTCGATGGCGCGCCCTTCGGCATCTCCCTGCTTGGCCCCATAGGGAGCGACCTTGCCTTGATCGGGCTCGGACGACGCATTCTCGAAACGATTGGAAAGGCCTGACGCCATGGACACGCTCACCCGGATGCGCGCCTTCATCGATGTGGTCGAGGCGGAAGGCTTCTCGGCGGCAGGCCGCAAGATCGGCCGTTCCAAGGCGCTGCTCTCCAAATATGTGCGCGAGCTGGAAGACGAACTCGGTGCGCTGCTGCTCAACCGCACCACGCGCCAGTTCTCGCTGACGGAGGCTGGCCACACCTACTATCGCCGCGCCTCCGAGATCGTGCGCGAGATCGACAGCCTGTCCGATGCAGTGCGCGACAGCGCCGGCGACGTGCGCGGCAGGATCAAGCTGACCGCGCCGCGCACCATGGCCGACGCCGCAGTTGGTCAATCCATGATCGACTTTGCCAAGCAATATCCGGATGTCTCGCTGGAAGTGCATCTCGACGACCGCTTCGTCGACCTCGTCGAAGAAGGTTTCGACCTGGCCATTCGCATCACCCGGCTGGAGAACTCCTCGCTGATCGCCCGCAAGCTGGCCCCCTTCTCGCTCAAGCTGTGCGGTTCGCAGGAACTGATCGCCAAATACGGCAAGCCGACCCGACCGCAGGATCTCGCACACATGCCCTGCGTGGTCGACACCAATGGTCGCTGGGCTTCGAACTGGCCGTTCCGCGACGATGACGGCGATATCACCAGCATCCCGATCAGTGGCCCGATGATGGTCAACAGCCCGATCACCACCCGCATGGCCGCACTGGACGGACTTGGCTTTGCGCTGCTGCCTGATTTCATCGCAGCACCCGAAATCAAGAGCGGCCGGCTGGTGTCCTTGCTGGAAGACCGCATCGACTTCAACGGCGGCATCTTCGCTGTCTATCCGCACCGCCGCTACCTGCCCGCCAAGGTGCGTGTCTTCGTCGACTTCATGGTGCAGTGGTTCAAGACGCACGAAACGTCATAACATTTTCGTTAGCTAGGTCCCATTTTCGCCCGGTTTCTGGTAACCCTCAGGCCACACTGACACTGGGGAATCGTCGCCGGCCATGCACGTTCGGGCATCAACAGCCACCATGGCCGTTACCTTCGGTCTGCTTCTCGCCGACACGACGCCGGCCCTTGTCCATCCGCACGTCTTTGCCGAGGCCCGCCTGGACGTCGTGCTTTCTCCCGACCACAAGTCGATCGCCGCGCTGCGCCACCTGTGGCGTTTCGACGAGTTGTTTTCCTCGACCGTGCTGATGGAATTCGACAAGAATTCCGACCTCAAGCTCGACGACGCCGAGCTGAAGGAAGTGGCGAACACCATCAAGGCATCGCTGGCCGAATACAATTATTTCCAGATGGTCACGCTCGACGGCAAGGACATCAAGATGAAGGCGCCGCCCGAAATCGTTGCCTCCTTCGACAACAACCAGCTGATCGTGCTGTTCGAGGACCAGCCGCAGGAGCCGATCAGGCTGAAGGGCAAGATCGATCTCGGCGTCTATGATCCCACTTTCTATACCGCCATCGATTTCACTGACGACGCCAACCTCTCCGTGAAGGATCTGCCGGCCTCATGCGCCCGTGCGGTGGTACGGCCCGATCCGGACACGGCGATCGCACAGAACCAGAAAACGCTCACCGAGGCCTTCTTCAATGACCCGACGGGCACCGACATGAGCAAGATCTTCGCCACCAAGCTCGAGCTGAACTGCCGCACGGAAGGGTAACCTCGATGAACAGGACGACCACCCGCCTGATTGTCTGCCTGCTTGGTGTCGCCTTCATCACCGCGGCCGGCCACGCCTATGCGCAGAGTTCGCTCGGTATCGGCACCAATGATGCCATGACGCCGACGACCGGGCTGTTTGCGGGCTTCCTGAACTGGGTCAACCTGCACCAGCAGCGCTTTTACCATGCCCTCGCCGAGGCCATCAAAGCGATGCGCCAGGACGGCTCGAAGCTGTGGCTGCTGATTGGCTTGTCTTTCCTCTACGGCATCTTCCACGCCGCCGGCCCCGGTCACGGCAAGGCCGTGATTTCCTCCTACATGCTGGCCAACGAAGTCGCGCTGCGGCGCGGCATCCTGCTGTCGTTCATCTCCGCCTTCCTGCAGGCCGTGACAGCGATTGTGGTGATGCTGCTCGCTTATTTCGTGTTACGCGGCACCTCCGTCTCCATGACCGACACGGCATGGTTCCTGGAGATTGCCTCCTACGCTTTCGTCACCGCCTTCGGCGCCTGGCTGCTGTGGCGAAAGCTCGGTCCGTCGCTGACGCGGCTGTTCGGGGCAGCGCCGGCTTACAGCCTGTCCGCCGCGCATGCCGGCCATGCCAGTCATGCCCACGCCGCTCATACACATGACCATGCCGCGCATGATCATGCCGAACACGATCATCATAACCATCACGATCACCATGGCCATGTGCATCATGCACATGACCATCACGATCATGGCGGCCATCATCACCATCATGGGCCGGGCGAGGTCTGCGAAACCTGCGGGCATTCGCATGCACCGGACCCCACGCTGCTTTCCGGCGATCGCTTCGACTGGCGCACCGCCTGGACGGCCGTCGCCGCTGTCGGCATCCGGCCATGCTCCGGTGCCCTGATCGTGCTGTCCTTTGCCTTCCTCAACGGGCTTTGGGCCGGCGGCATCCTCTCGGTGCTGGCGATGGCGGTCGGTACGGCGATCACCGTTTCCATCCTGGCGACGCTGGCCGTCACGGC
The DNA here is from genome assembly GCF_004136315.1 of Mesorhizobium sp. Pch-S. NCBI lineage: Bacteria > Pseudomonadati > Pseudomonadota > Alphaproteobacteria > Hyphomicrobiales > Phyllobacteriaceae > Mesorhizobium > Mesorhizobium sp. Pch-S. Next base: position 3,838,846 of record NZ_CP029562.1, on the reverse strand, counting down.
AAAGGATTGGGCGGTAGCGCTTGCAGGCAACGGCCGCCTCGGCAACCGCGTCCATTCGGCCATCGAAATCGGCGGCGCGGCGCTGGTCTTCCTGTTCGGCCTGATCCTGTTGACCGCCAGCCTCGGCGCCTGACCTTCTCTTCGTTCAGAAAGAGACGGTGGCCGCCGATCGATCAAATCATCTCGTCCTCGATATGAGCACGGATGATGTCGTCGAAACTGGTTTCGGCGACGAAGCCGAGTTCCCGTGCGCGGCGCGCTTCAAAACGGGTCGGCCAGTTCTTCACGATCGCCCAGACAGCCTCGTCGGGCTCCTCGCGGATCAGCGCGACCGCCTTGCTGCCGGCAATGCGGCCGAGTGCCTCGATCTGCTCTGCGACACTGACGCCAACGCCGGGCATGTTGAGCGCGCGCCGCGGCCCGACCGCCGCGCCATCGATCTCGGCAGCACGAACCAGGAAGCCTACCGCCGATCGGGGGCTAGCATGGGTATGCACCACCGTGCGCGGAACCGGCAGCACTGCGCCCTCGCCCTTCAGCGGTTCGCGGATGATGCCGGAGAAGAAACCGGATGCGGCCTTGTTCGGTTTGCCCGGCCGCACGCAAATGGTCGGCAACCGGATCGCGACGCCATCGAACAGGCCACGCCGCGAATAGTCGCACAGCAGCGCTTCCCCCATCAGCTTCTGGGTCCCGTATGAGGTCAGCGGTGTCGCGTGGAAGTCATCCGGGATGACTTCCGGAAAGGGCGCGCCGAATACCGCGATCGAGGACGTGAACACCAGGCGCGGATTGTAGGCAGCAAGCCGGACCGCATCGAACAAGGCGCGGGTGCCATCGAGGTTGACACGATAGCCGAGGTCGAAATTGGCTTCCGCTTCGCCTGAGACAACTCCCGCCAGATGGAAGATCACATCCGGCTTCGCCGCAACCAGCGCCGCAACGGCTCCCGAAGCCGAAAGATCGCCGGTATGGCTGTTGATGACAATGTCGGCACCGCCGGTTGCCTCGGGCGCCACGATGTCATGCAGGTCGAGCTGGCTGATCTTGCGGTCGCGCAGGGTTCCATTCCTGAGCAGCCGCGCGACGAGCTTGCGGCCGATCATGCCAGCGGCACCGGTGATCAGCACGCGCATTTCAGTCTCTCCCTTGCGAGCGCTTTCGCCCGCGCAGCCAGAACACCAGGAAGAACGCAGCCACGAAAAGAACCGCGAAAGCGCCGGCCAACACCGTCGAGAAATGGCCGATCGCCAGCATGATGGTCGGCAGATAATACGCGGTCACACCGAACAGCAGCATGATCGACAGCGCAGCGATGGCGGCGCTCTTGTTTTCAGGACTCATCATCACTCCGGACCACCTGCACTTCCCGACAGGATGGTTAGCACAGCCGACGCTTTAATGCAGGTGCCTGGGCTGCGATGTGACGCCACGGACCTGGTCGCGCGCGCGGCCGTCTTCGGCACGGCGATCATAGTCGATCTCAACGGTTGCATGGCTGATACCATGCTGGGTGAACAGCCGCTGTTTGATGGCGTCCACCGCAATGTGCGCGTCCAGCCCATCCATCAGGCTTGCATGCAGCGTCGCCATGTTGCTTGCGCCATCGATCGACCACAGATGGACATGATGGATTTCGCGAACGCCTTTGACGGAAGCTAGCAGATCCTGGGTGATCAGGTCGCGATCGAGCCCGGGAGGAGAGCCTTCCAGAAGCACATGCGCGGCTGCACGCATCAGGCTCCAGGCGGTTGACAGGATCAGCACCGCGACCAGCACCGACAGGATCGGATCGATCGGCGTCCAGCCGGTGGCCATGATGACCAGCGCTGCAACGATTGCGGCCAGGGAGCCCAGAAGATCGCCCAGGACATGCACGATGGCACCGCGCATGTTGAGGCTCTCGCGGCTTCCACCATGCAGGATCACGAAGCCTGCGATGTTGACCACGAGGCCGAGCAACGCGACCACCAGCATCGGCCCGCCCAGCACCGGCGGAGGTGCCTGGAACCGTCGCCAGGCCTCATAGCAGATCCACAATGCAACGAGAAAAATCGCCAGGCCATTGGTGTAGGCGACGAGGGTCTTGACCCTGCCATAGCCATAGGTGTGCCGGCCTGTCGCTGGTTTGTCGGCGAGATGGAAGGCATACCACGCCAATGCCAGCGCAATGGCGTCGGTGAACATGTGGCCGGCATCCGCAAGCAGCGCCAAAGAACCCGTGAGCATCCCGCCGATTATTTCGGCGACCATGAATCCACCGGTCAGTATTGCAGCAATCAGCACGCGCTTCTTGTCTGAAGTTTCGTGCTGATGTCCTGCACCACCGTGATTGTGGTCACCGTCTGCGTGGGAATGATGTTCACGACCCATCGGTCACCCCTCTTTGGGCGCCGAACTTAATTCAATCCATTTGGATATTAAAGTATCCGATGGCGGTCATACACTGAACCATGAAAAAATTTTCCCGGCTAACAAAGACGCATTAGCAAGCTGAAATATATTCAGGCCTGAAAATCCTCCAGACGGCGCTTTTGCTGGCCTTGGTCATCGAAATTGCTCGGATCGAGCCATGCTTCGTAGGCCTTTTTCAGATCCGGCCATTCCTTGTCGATGATGGAATACCACGCAGTGTCGCGATTCTCACCCTTGACCACGAGGTTCTGGCGAAAAATACCCTCGAACTTGAAGCCGAATCGCTCAGCCGCCCGCTTTGAGGGCGCATTGTTGTTGTTGCATTTCCATTCGTAGCGACGATAGCCCAGATCATCGAAAGCGTATTGCGCGAACAGGAACTGTGCCTCCGTCGCCGCCGGTTTGCGCGCGACCAGTGGCCCCCAGTAGATATGGCCGATTTCGATGACGCCATGGGCGGGTTCGATACGCATCAGGGTCTGGCGCCCGGCGACCTTGCCGCTCGCCTTGTCGATCACTGCAAAATACAGCGGGTCCGCACTGGCTTCCGCCTTGTCCAGCCAGGGTTGGAAATCCTCGCGTTTCTCAGGCGCGAATTCCGGCAACCAGCGGAAACGGCCGTCGGCGTCGCTGACGGAAGATGCTTCGAACAATCCATCACCGTGGCGAGCGGCATCGAGCGGTTCGAGGCGCACATAACGCCCTTCGAGCACCTTGCGTTCGGGACGCGGACGCGGCTGCCAGTTCTTCAAGTCCTCGGTCACAATCGGCTCCATATTAGGCGATTTCGAAGAATTATTGCATCTATGGGTGGTCGCAAACCGTCGTAAGTGCGACCTTTGGGTCTAAAATCGATGCAGTAATTCTTCGAAATCTCCTCGTTTGACAGGGCCCCTCCACCCTTCCAAAAAACAACAGCCCGCAACTAGCTCCAGCTGGACCAACAAAATGATCCACACGATCCCTGCCTTCGACCGCCTTGGCGAGGAAAATGCGTTCGCCGTGCTCGCCCGCGCCACCGCGCTTGCCGAACAGGGGCGCGACATCGTCAATCTCGGCATCGGCCAGCCGGATTTCCGCACGCCTGCGCATATTGTCGAGGCGGCGATCAAGGCACTGCGCGACGGCCATCATGGCTACACGCCGGCCACCGGCCTTCTGGCCACGCGCGAAGCCGTTGCACGTCGCACGCTGACGACGACCGGCATCGAGGTTTCACCGGACAATGTGATGATCCTGCCTGGTGGCAAGCCGACCATGTTCGCCGCCATCCTGATGTTCGGAGAGCCGGGCACCGATATCCTCTATCCGGATCCCGGATTCCCGATCTACCGGTCGATGATCGAGTTCACCGGTGCACGGCCCGTGCCGGTGCCGATCCGCGAGGAAAACGGTTTTGCTTTCTCGGCCGAGGAGACACTGGCGCTGATCACGCCGGCCACCCGGCTGCTCATCCTCAATTCACCGGCCAATCCGACTGGCGGCGTTACCCCGCGCGCCGAAATCGAGAAGCTGGTGAAGGGACTGGAAAAGCACCTGCACGTAGCCATCCTCTCCGACGAGATCTACGACGTCATGACCTATGACGGCGCGGCTCACACGTCCCTGCTTCAGTTTCCGGCAATCCGCGACAGGCTGATCGTGCTCAACGGCTGGTCGAAGACCTGGGCCATGACAGGTTGGCGCATGGGGTGGTCAATCTGGCCGAATGGGGAAAAAGGCGCGCATCTCTACGACAAGGTGCGCAAGCTTGCAGTCAACTGCTGGTCCTGCGTGAATGCGCCAAGCCAATATGCCGGCATCGCCGCCATAGATGGACCTCAGGACGAGGTCACAGTCATGATGAAGGCCTTCGATCGTCGTCGAAGGCTGGTGGTGGAAGGTCTGAACACGCTGCCGGGCATTTCGTGCATTACGCCGAAGGGCGCCTTCTATGCGTTCCCCAACATCTCGGGCACCGGTTGGGCAGCCAAGAAACTGGCCTCGGCGCTGTTGGAGCAAGCCGGTGTGGCGCTGATCGGAGGGCCGGATTTCGGTGTACTCGGCGAAGGCTACATGCGGCTCTCCTATGCCAATTCGGAAGAGAACATCCTTCGTGCGCTGGAACGCATCGGTGACTTCCTCGCTGCGAATGCCAAGCGTCAGCAGGACACGAAATGAGACGCATCGTCGCCATCGGATTTGCGGCCTTCACCTTGCTTGGCGCGACCATCCTTCCTGGCCTTGCTGACGAGCCGGTCAAGGCCTGTGGCGGCATAAGGGGCCTCACCTGCGATGCCGGCCGGTTCTGCGAATTTCCGGCCGAAACCCAGTGTGGTCGTGCCGACCGCATGGGAATCTGCATGCCAAAGCCCGAGGTCTGCACGGAAGAGTATCGACCGGTCTGCGGATGCGACCGCAAGACCTATGGCAATGACTGCGCACGCCGCGCGGCAGGCACCGCGAAGCTCAAGGATGGAGAATGCTGAGCCGTTCCTCCTTGTCTTGAGCGAGGGCGGAAAGTCGCTGCCTATCCCCGCCCCACCAGTGGCATCTTGGTTGCCATCACCGTCATGAACAGCACATTGGCGTCGAGCGGCAGGCCCGCCATATAGACAACCGCTTCCGCCACGCGCTCGACATCCATCACCGCTTCCGCGGCAATCGTGCCGTTGGCTTGCGGCACCCCTACCGTCATCGGCACGGCCATATCGGTCAGTGCATTACCGATATCGATCTGCCCGCAGGCGATGTCGAAGGGCCGACCATCGAGCGCCAATGTTTTGGTGAGGCCGCTGATGGCATGTTTCGTGGCAGTGTAGGGCACGGAACCTGGCCTCGGTGCCTGCGCGGAAACCGAACCGTTGTTGATGATGCGCCCGCCCATGGGTGTTTGCCGGCGCATCGCGGCGAAGGCGGCGCGAGCGCACAGGAACGAGCCGGTCAGATTGACCGCCACGACATCGTTCCAGACCTCGACCGGAATTTCGTCGATCGGCGTCGACTTGTATCCCATGCCGGCATTGTTGAAGAGCAGGTCGACGCGCCCGAAGGTTGCGACGACTTCCTCGAACAGGGCTTCGACCTGGTTCGGCTGGGTGATATCGCATGCCACCGCCAGAGCCCGAGCCTCGGCCTCACCGGCACCGGCGATCGCCTCCTCCAGCAGTGCCTTGCGACGACCGCAGAACACCGTGTTCCAGCCGTCCTTCAGCAGCGCGGTTGCCACGCTCCTGCCGATACCGGTGCCAGCGCCGGTGACGATTGCCGTGCCTTTGATTGCCATGTCGTCCTCCCTGGAAAGCAAGAGGCATGGCAAACGATGCCCTCAAAGACAAGCACCAGAGCGGACGGAACGATTGGGAGATCAACAAAAAGGGCGGTCATTGGCGACCGCCCGATCTGAACCAGCTTGGGAGGAGGAAAGCCGATCCGACTAATTAAAATGATGCGCCTGACTGGTTAACGACAAGTTAACAAGCCTTGCCGTCAACAACGATCGTACGGCAATCACCGTCCCAGGACCGGTTTTCTCTTGCCGCCGGAGAAAACATTTGCTAGAACATAACAAGAACAAACTTGACTTGGGACAAATGTATTGCCTGTGGGGGGATTTGCCTTGGCTAATCGGCTTGTTTACTGCGCTGCTCTCTCATGGTTGCAGTGGGGGTCTCACATAACGCGGCTGCCGGCGATGCCGATCAGCAGATGGCATTGCGCGGCGAATGCGTGCGATTGCTTGTATCCGGCAAGGATTTCACGCCTGGTTGCGAACCGGTTCTGATTTCGAAAAGTCCCTCAGCCGACAGCATCCAGTTTCAGTTTTTGGTTAAGAACGGTGCGACCCTGAGCATCGTGGGTAGCGACCTTCCAGGTCCAACCGACGATATCGACCAGATCAAGCTGGTTCGCTTTGAGCTGAACCTGGGTATCCAAGGAGTTGCTTCCAGTGGTGGCCAGGCATCTGGTCAATGTACCTTCAACAATCCTTTCGCAGGAAAGATGACGCTCAGTTGTGAGGGCACAGTGAAGAGTAAGCCCTTATCGCTTGTCTTCATCAGCGATGGCAAAGCACCTCAGCAGTAGACCAGCACGCACCTGTTATGCTTCAGATCGGACGCGGTAGCAGGCATCGACAGGGTGCGTTACCACTTGGTACCGGCGCCAGATGACGGCACAGTTTCCTTCGCTGCCGAAACGGTCGCCTCAATGTGGTCAACCAGCTTGTCGTCCAGCCCGAGCCGTCCAGCCAGCATGTCGAGATAGCCACGCTCGGCGCGCGTGTCCGGCTCGATGGCCAGGCGCGAGGCCGTGTAAAGCTCGATCTTCTGAGCCTCGTTCCTGGCAGCCGAGGCGAGTGCATCCACGTCGGCTGGCGCGGCCAAAGCTTCTTTCAAGAACTCCGTCGCTTCAGCGCCGAGACCGGAAAGGCTGACCTTGTCGATGATCTTGCCGCGCTCTTCTTCGTCGATGCGTCCGTCGGCCTTGGCGGCGGCGATCATGGCGCGCACGATGGTGAGCGCGAACTCCCCCTCGCCCTGCGGCGCCTGCGCCGGATCAAAGCTGTCGCCGGCCGGCGGCGGCAGCAGTTCCGGCTGCTTTGCTGCTTCAGTCGGCTGCTGGCCTGCCTTGTAATTCTGATAGGCCTTGTAGGCGAGGCCGCCAATGGCAGCGAGACCGCCAAGCTTCACCGCGGTACCGGTAACCTGACGCCCTGCACCGGTGCCCAGCAGCACGGCAGCAAGCGCACCTGCGGCAAGCGGATTGTCCTTGGCCATCTGCACAGCCTGGCCCGCTTTGTCGCGCACCGTTCCGGTGGTTCCGGGAACCTGTGAACTCAGGAGATCGTCGAGCAGTTTCTTGGGGTCGAACATCTATGGCTCCAGCTAAGCAATTCCAGCAAAAGCGCGGTTTTGCGTTTGGAATTGCGTAAAAACAAAAGTTAGAGCGTTCCCGCGTTCCGCGAAAAACGGAAACGCTCTGGGCTCGGCGGTTGATCCTCGCAGAGGTAGGCGCGCCAAGGCAACATTACAATGACGTTCTAAACCCGGTCGCACCAGGCAGCCGATAAAAGCCCTTCTACCTGCCGATATGGCGGCGCTCGCCGCGCCGATCCGCCAATTCCACCTGACGATGCCGCTCGGCATAGCGGGCACGATCCTCATCGCTGCGCGCTTCATAACAATGCGGGCAAGAGACACCCGGTTGATACTGTGCCGAAATCCGCTCCTGGAGGGTCAGCGGATGCCGGCAAGCCCGACATAGTTCCGCTTCCCCTTCTTCGAGCCCATGCGAGACGGAGACGCGCTCGTCGAAGACGAAACACTCGCCTTTCCAGAGACTTTCTTCCTGCGGCACATTTTCCAGATACTTCAGGATGCCGCCCTTGAGATGGAACACATCATCGAAGCCGAGCGACTTCACATAGGCCGTCGCCTTCTCGCAGCGTATGCCGCCCGTACAGAACATGGCGATCTTCTTGCCTTCGAGCTCCGCGCTATGCTCGCGCGCCCATTGCGGAAACTCGCGAAAGCTCTTGGTGTGAGGATCGACTGCGTTCTTGAAGGTGCCCAGCGTCACCTCGTAGTCGTTGCGCGTATCGATGACGACGGTATCAGGATCGGAGATCAAGGCGTTCCAGTCGGCCGCCTCGACGTAGCTGCCGGCGGCACGAAGCGGATCGATGTCCTCCACGCCCATGGTGACGATTTCTCGCTTCAGCCGCACCTTCATGCGATGGAATGGCATTTCGGTGGCCGAAGAATATTTGACCTCCAGGCCGGCGAATTCCGGCATCGCCTCCAGATGCGCGATGAGTTCTGCAATGGCTTGTTCGCTGCCGGCGACGGTACCGTTGATGCCCTCACGTGCCAGAAGCAGCGTGCCCTTGATGTCACGTCCGCAACAGAAGGCGGCCAGCGGCTGGCGCAGCGTCTCGTAGCCATCGAGACGTACAAAACGATAAAGCGCTGCGACGCGGAAAGGAGAAGAGGACAGGTTCATGTCCGCTGCCCTACCGCCTTGCCCGACGATTTTCAATGCAGGCCGGAAAAGTCAAGGATTACAGGCTCATCACCTACTCCATGCGATAGTCCGATTACGCAAATGTTCATCCGCGGCCGCTAGGGTCGTTTGACAATGGCTCCCGTCTCAGGGAGTGGGGATCGCATGTTCAGCAAGCATACAGCGGACGCAATCGAAAAGGCAGCGCGGGAATTCGGGCTCGAACCCAAGGCGTTGCTCGCCATTGCCGAGGTGGAAAGTGCTGGCCAGGTTTTTGCCCGCATCGACGGACGCAATGAACCTTTGATCCGCTTCGAGGGACACTACTTCGATCGCAGGCTTGCGGACGACAGGCAAGAAACGGCACGAGCCGCCGGCCTTGCCTCTCCCGTTGCGGGTGCGATCGCCAATCCTCGCAGCCAGGCCGCGCGTTGGCTACTCATCGAACGGGCGGCGCAAATCGACCGGCAGGCGGCCTATGAATCGACGTCCTGGGGGTTAGGCCAGGTCATGGGTGCGCACTGGCAATGGCTGGGTTTCGATACGGTCGACGGCCTCGTCGAAGAAGCACGCTCCGGAGCCATCGGTCAGGCCCGGCTGATGGCGCGCTATATCGACAAATCGGGACTTACCACGGCACTCAACGCCCATGATTGGGAAGCTGTTGGCCATGGTTACAATGGCCCCGGCTTCGCCAAGAACGGCTATCACCTGAAGTTGGCGGAAGCCTATAGACAGCAGGTGGAGGGACCCGCGCCGGGCGACCGGCTGATGAAGATCGGCTCACGGGGTGAACTGGTCACCGAGTTGCAGGAAGCTCTGGTTGCCCTCGACTATGTCGTCGACATGGATGGCATCTACGGCCCCGGCACAGCCAGCGCCGTGAGCAGATTTCAGCAGGAACATGGTCTCGCCGCCGACGGCATTGCCGGTCGCGCTACCCAGGCAGCCATCAGTCATGCGTTGCGGGCAGCAAGGGGCGGGTCCTCCTCCTGGAACTGGCTTGCGCGACTTGTCAGCATGATTTTCAGGTCACACTGAACCTGACTTGCCGGTGGCCCACCACACCAACACAGTGTCATCATGACACCGTAGACTTGGGAAACACGGTCTGTTAAATCGATTGAAAACGGCAAGGAAGCGCGACGTCATGACCAGCAAAACCCAGAAACTACTTTCGCTGCTCGATGGCCAGCCAGTCATCCCCGTGATCAAGATTGCCGACGCCAGGGACGCGGTGCCACTGGCACGTGCGCTGGCGCGCGGCGGCCTCAGGGCGATCGAAATCACCCTGCGGACCGAAGCCGCGCTCGAGGCAATCCGCCGCGCAGCCGCAGAGGTGGAAGAGGCGATCGTCGGTGCCGGTACCATCCTGAATGCGCGGCAGTTCGAGGAGGCGTCAAGGGCCGGGTCGCAATTCATCGTCAGTCCCGGCATCACCAGCCAGTTGCTGACCGCCGCAGCCGACAGCCCTGTGCCACTGCTGCCGGGGGCGATCACGCCGGGCGAAATCATGGCGGCGCGGGAGGCCGGGCTCGACTTCCTGAAGTTCTTTCCGGCGGAGCAGGCAGGTGGGGCAGCCTTTCTAAAGGCATTGGCTTCACCGATTGCCGATGTGAAATTCTGCCCGACCGGCGGCATCGGCGCCAAGAACGCAACCGATTATCTCAGCCTTCCTAACGTGATCTGTGTCGGCGGTTCCTGGGTTGCGCCCGACGAGATGGTCAAGGCCGGAGACTGGGCTGGCATCGAAGCTCTGGCCCGCGAAGCCAACAAATTGCGCAAATCATAGAATAGACCAGACGGCCTGTTTGGAACACGCATCTGCCCATGCTTTTTGGGACAGACAGGCTTCGAGCTTGAAATTTCATGAAGATCAGAACCGCCACGATGGAAGACGCGCAGGGCATGAGCGATGTCCTTTCGGAAATCGTCGTGATGACGGGCCGCGAACGTCCGAGGGATGTGACGGCAGTACGCACGCGCTATCTTGAGCATCCAGATCGGATTCGTTGCTCCGTTGCGGAAGACGACGACGGCAGGATTCTTGGTTTTCAGTCGCTGCTGCTTGCAACACAGGGCAATCCTTACGGCGTCACGGAAGGATGGGGCATCATCGGCACCCATGTCAGCCCGCGCGCAGCGCGGCAGGGCGTAGGCACCGGTTTGTTCGCCGTGAGCCGCGACGCCGCGCAAAAGGCCGGATTGCCAAGCATCGACGCCAGCATCGCCGATGATAACCCGCTCGGCCTGGGCTACTATGAAGCGATGGGCTTCCGCACCTATCGGCTGTCACCGGGCACCGTCTGCAAGCGCTACGACCTGGGCTAGCATCCCGGCGGGATAAGCTCGGCCCTGCTTCCTGAAAGGGTGCGGCCTTAAATTGGCGGCCGGAAACAAAAAACCGCGCCCTGGGGCGCGGTTTTTGTGTTTCGGAAAACCCGCGACCTATTTGGTCGGGAACCGTGCGACCGACATGAATTTCACAGCGGTCCCGGTGAAGCGGTTCGAATCCGCCATCTCATTCGCAGTCTGGAAGCCGGCCGTATAGACCTCGCTCGGTGCGGTGCGAACCACGTTGTAGGCCATACGTGGCGCCGTGGTGGAATCGGTCACCTTGGCGATCTGCTCGTTGCCCTGGAGGGCCCAGCGCGCAACCTTCGGTGCAGCCGGAACGACCACCGACTTGTGATCGGGCCTGGCATCCTGTGCGTTGGCGCGCGCCGCCTTGCGTGTCGTCTTCACATTGCCGCCCATCGCCGCAGCAGGATCGGAGCCAGCCGGGCGGCTCGCCACGACGGCGCGCGGCGTTGCTGCATCGACACCGGAGGGGTCGTTGAAGGCCGAACGCGAGGCCGGCAGAGCCGCAACCTGATAGGTGTCGGTCGACGCCTGCTCCAGAACCGCCTTGACCTCGTCAGGACGTTGGGTTGGCAGCATGGCCAATGCGTCGGTCGCCGTCTGCTGCCCGTCACGCTTGGCGGTATCGGCCAGCGCGAGCAGCACCGATTCCTGGTTGGGCTCAGCTGCGCCGGGCGTCTTTGGTCGGCGTGTCGGCAACGGAACATTGCCAGCCACAGCCTGCACGCCAGCAACCGACGTTGTTTCGGCAATCGGCGCGGGCGCATTGGGATCAGCCATGCCGAAAGGCACGTTTTCCGGTGGGATCGGCGCGGCAGCCGCTACGACCGCAGGCTGCTCTGCCTGTTGGATGGCAGAGGCGTCCGCAACACCAAACGGAACGGTTTCAGGTGTCGGCGCTGCCGCAATGCCAACATCCGCCTTCGGACGCGGGGCGGCACCCGGCACAGGCACCGAACGCGCCGGCAATGCAGCAAGGATGGTTTCCGGTGTCTGCTTCGGCTCTTCCGCCATCTGCGGCTCTTCCGGCTCGGTAGCAGCCGGCATTTCTATGCGCTGTGCGTTCTCAGGCGAGACGATGGCGATGCCCGGCAGGCTGTTCTTGGCCGATGCAGCCGGCTTCGTTGCAGCCTTCGGCTTCGGTGCCGGCGCCATGGCGACATCGGCGGAATCGTCTTCCTCGTCCTCGCCGCCGCCAAAGAAGGCGGCCAGGAAGCCACCCGACTTGTGGGTCGAGCCACCAGCGCTGGCGAGTTCGATGTTCGGCGTACCGTTGGACTTACGCGCCTTGTAGGAGGCCATCGCCTGCTCGTAGCCCGGCAACGGCCGGCCGTCGCTCGGCACGTGCAGCGTCTTGCCGTTCGGGAACAGACGCGCCAGTTCCTGGCGGCTTATGCCCGGCCAGTGGCGCACATTGCCCACATCCATATGCACGAAAGGCGAGCCCGAGGTCGGATAATAACCGACGCCGCCGCCCTGCATCTTGAGACCGATGTCGCGCAGCTTTTTCAGTGGCACGCCTTCGATGTAGAAATCCATCGCCTTGCCGAGGATGTGCTGGCTTTTCTCGGCGACGCCGCTGCGGCGGCTGCGCGATTTCAGCATGGCGTTGGTAGAAGGCGCACGGTAGCCGCAGATCACCTGGATGTAGCCACGCGAACCGCTCTGGCGATAAGCTTCCCACACCAGATCCATCAGGCGCGGATCCATCTTGGTCGGCTCGTTGCGACGCCAGTCGCGCAGAAAGAAATTCAGCTTCTTGAGTCCAGCCTGATCATAGCGACCGTTCCGCTTGAAGACGATCTCGTCGACTTCGCCAGTGTGCAGGTTGCGCAGCTTGAGCGCGCGGACTTCAGCGCTGGCGGTTCCTCCGGAAACAGCCACGAGGCCGATCGCCATAACCGCGCCGGTCAGCCACTTCTGCCAGACGCTCAACGAGGATGCACGCCTGTTCTGGTGTCGTTCGATTCTGCTCAAATCAAATGGCCTTGCAGACTGCCGTTTGTCCCCGGATTTGATCAAACGGATGCGGTTGGATTCACACCCGATAATCGATCCTAATGGTTAATCGACGCTTATTGAAGCTGAAATGCGGTAACACCATGGCGATATCCCGCCTAAAATGCTGCGCGTCAACTCGTGGTAAACCACTGGTTTAAACCAGGAAACTCACCCGAAGCTTGCGCGGGATTCAGGAAGCTATTTTTTCCGCGCGCCCGGTTTCCGGGTCGATGCCGTACTCCTTGAGCTTTCTGTACAGCGTAGAACGACCGATGCCAAGCCGTCTGGCCACCTCGCTCATCTGGCCGTTGTAGTGGTCGATGGCGAGCCTGATCATCTCCAGTTCAACCGCGGCAAGCGAGCGGACGTTACCGCGCTCGTCCAGCGCGGTCAGCGTACCGAACCTTGGTTCGACCCTCGGCATGCGATCGCCGGCGACCTCCGCGGCAATGGGTCGCTCGTGGGGCAGCGCCGTCTCGATCTCATCGGGCAAATCGGGCACGACCGACGGTGCTGGGACCTCGAGCACCACCGTACCTTCCACCTGTGCCCGGATTTGCGGAAACTCCTCCGGCGTCAGCACCTCATCCTCGACGAGCACCGAAGCCCGATAGATGGCATTTTCCAGCTGGCGGATATTGCCCGGCCAGTCATAGGCCTGAAGCATGGCAAGGGCGGCCTCCGAGAGGGTGAGGCGTCGGCGCGGACCGACGGGCGACACCTTGTCCATGAAATGCCGGGCAAGGAAGGGGATATCCTCCTTGCGATGACGCAGAGGCGGCACCAGGATCGGGAAGACGTTGAGCCGATAGAACAAGTCCTCGCGAAAGCGACTGTCCTTCACCTGCTGCAGCAGGTCGCGATGGGTCGCCGAGATCAGGCGGATATCGACCTTGACGGTAGCGCGAGCGCCGACCGGATCGACTTCGCCCTCCTGCACCGCACGCAGGAGCTTCACCTGCACGTCGAGTGGCAGGTCACCGATTTCGTCCAGGAACAGCGTGCCGGTATGCGCCTCGACGAACTTGCCGGTATGCTTTTCGGCGGCACCGGTGAAGGAGCCTTTCTCATGACCGAACAGGATCGATTCGACGAGATTGTCGGGAATGGCGCCGCAATTGACGGTGACAAACGGTTTTGACTTGCGGTCGCTGCTGCCCTGGATGGCCCGGGCCACCATTTCCTTGCCGACGCCGGACTCGCCTTCGATCAGGATCGGGATCGAAGACCCTGCCGCCTTCTGGCCGAGCCGGATTACCCGCTCCATCGACGGGCTGCGCGTGGCGAGATCCTTGAAAGTCAGCGTCTGGCCAGGACGGCGCGACGATCGCTTCACCGCGACCTCGACCTCCTCCACCTTGAGTGCGCTGGTAATCGCCGCGTTCAGGCGCTCCGGCGAGGCTGGCTTGACGACAAAGTCGAAGGCGCCATGACGCATCGCCTTCACGACGGTCTCGATGCCGCCTTGCGCGGTCTGCACGATGACAGGGATATGGATGTCGCGGTCGCGCATCGCCTGCAATACCGCGATGCCGTCCATGCCGGGCATGGCAAGGTCGAGCACCACGACAGAAACCTCGCGTGCATCGGGACCGTCCATGACTGCTAGGCCGGCTTCGCCGTTTTCAGCGGTGAGTGCCGGATAGCCGAAACGACCGACCGCGGCCTCCACAAGCCTGCGCTGAACCGGGTCGTCATCGACGATGAGGATCGAACCTGTCATGAGTGTTGCGAATTCGCCCCTTCCCCGCACCTTGCCCTATGGATCATCTTGGCACAGGGTTCTAAATAAGCTTTCAAAAAAGCCGGTGAACGAATTGCTTAGAAATTGATCGGCTTCGCGCGACATTTCCGGAAGGTGTTGAAATGCATACTTTTTTCGGCCGGCTGCATGCACCGGCACAGTCCGGTCGCAAGGTTTTGGAGCTCGGCAATCTGCCTGAGTGGAATCTTGCCGATCTCTATCCTGGCATGGATGCCCCGGAACTGAAGCGCGACATCGACAAAGCCGGTGCCGATGCGGTCGCCTTCGAGAACCGCTGGAAGGGAACGCTGGCTGCCGAGGCAGCGCGCGGTGCAGAGGGCAAGCTCGGCGAAGCGCTGAAGGCCTATGAAGCGCTGGAAGAGCTTGTCGGCAGGATCGTCTCCTATGCCGGCCTGGTCTATGCCGGCGACACGTCCGATCCACAGCGCGCCAAACTCTACGGCGACGTGCAGGAAAAGATGACGGATGCGTCGTCGCATCTGCTGTTCTTCGGTCTGGAGTTGAACCTGGTCGACGACCAGGCGATCGAACAGGCGCTTGATGCCGACCCGGCTTTCGGCCACTACCGGCCCTGGGTGCTGGACCTGAGGAAGGACAAACCCTTCCAGCTGGAAGACCGTATCGAGCAGCTGTTCCACGAAAAGTCGGTCACCGGCCGCGGCGCCTGGAACCGCCTGTTCGACGAGACGATGACGGAGCTGCGCTTCGACATTGATGGCGAAAAGCTCACTCTGGAACCGACGCTGAACAGGCTGCAGGATGCGGATGGCGCGGTCCGGCGCCAGGCTTCGGAAGCACTGGCCGCCACCTTCGCCAAGAATCTGCGCACGTTCACGCTGATCACCAACACCCTGGCCAAGGACAAGGAGATCTCCGACCGCTGGCGCGGTTTCGAGGACATCGCCGACTCCCGTCACCTTGCCAACCGCGTCGAGCGCAGCGTCGTGGATGCGCTGGCGAGCGCCGTTCGCGATGCCTATCCGCGCCTGTCGCACCGTTATTATCGGATGAAGGCGCGCTGGCTCGGCATGGACGAGATGAACCACTGGGACCGCAACGCGCCGTTGCCCGAAACGCCGCAGGCGACCATACCGTGGGACGAAGCCAGGAACACCGTTCTGTCAGCCTATCACCGCTTCTCGCCGGAGATGGCAGACATTGCGCGCCGTTTTTTCGACCGCAGCTGGATAGATGCGCCGGTACGGCCCGGCAAATCGCCTGGAGCCTTCGCGCATCCCACGGTCCCGTCCGCGCATCCCTATGTACTGCTGAACTACATGGGCAAACCGCGCGACGTGATGACGCTCGCGCACGAACTCGGCCATGGCGTGCATCAGGTTCTGGCCGGCGGCCAGGGTGCCTTGATGGCCTCCACGCCACTCACCCTGGCGGAAACCGCCTCGGTGTTCGGCGAAATGCTGACCTTCCGCTCCTTGCTCGACAAGACAGAGGACCGGCGCGAGCGCAAGGCCATGCTCGCCCAGAAGGTGGAGGACATGATCAACACGGTCGTGCGCCAGATCGCCTTCTACGAATTCGAGCGCAAGGTGCACACCGAGCGCAAGAACGGCGAGCTGACCTCCGACCAGCTCGGCAAGTTCTGGCTGGAAGTGCAGGCCGAGAGCCTGGGACCGGCGATCAAGCTGCGCGAGGGCTACGAAACCTTCTGGACCTACATCCCGCACTTCATCCATTCGCCGTTCTACGTCTACGCCTACGCCTTCGGCGACTGTCTGGTGAACTCACTCTACGCCGTCTACCAGAACGCCGAACGCGGCTTCCAGGAGAAGTATTTCGACATGCTGCGCGCCGGCGGCACCAAGCATCATTCCGAGCTGCTGAAGCCGTTCGGCCTGGATGCCAGCGACCCGGCCTTCTGGCAGATCGGGCTTGGCGTGATCTCCAACCTGATCGACGAATTGGAAGCCCTGGACTAGAGCAATTCCGGTTCGGCCTGACGCATGATGCCGAGAGCCGGAAACGATTTTGGCATCACGCGTTGCAAGGCGGGGCCGGACGGAGTTTGGGGGTATAAGATAAATTGACGGCATCCCCTTTCGCACTTTTTCGCGATGACCCGGCCGGTCGCGACGTGCTGTTCGAAGAGCCGTCGGCGCTGATCGTTGCCGACAGACCCCGCGATTTCGAACCCGCGCTGGAGCAAGCCGAGATCGCCCGCCGCGACGGCAAATGGCTGGCCGGCTATTTTTCCTACGAGGCAGGCTATCTGCTCGAACCCAAGCTGAAACCGCTGCTGCCGGAAGGCCGGCGTGCACCGCTGGTGGCGCTCGGCGTCTTCGATGGGCCATCCGATCGCATCTTGCCTTCGGTCGAGCCCGCCACCAACGGGCCGATCTTCGACGCCACTGCACAATGGTCATACCAAGACTACGAAAAACGCTTCGCACGCCTGCATCTGCACCTGCGCAAAGGCGATTGTTACCAGGGCAACCTCACCTTTCCGGTCAAGGCGCAATGGTCGGGTGATCCGCTTGCTGCGTTCAACGCGCTCATTGCGCGCCAGCCGGTGAAGTACGGTGCGCTCGTTTCCCTGGCCGGCCCAACGGTGCTGTCGCGCTCACCCGAACTGTTCTTCCAGGTGGACGGCGACGGCTGGATCGAGACGCATCCGATGAAAGGCACCGCCCCGCGCGGCAAGACGCCGGAGGAGGATGCCGCTCTCAAGGAATTCCTGCGCAACGACGAGAAAAACCAGGCTGAGAACCGCATGATCGTCGACCTGCTGCGCAACGATATCTCGCTGATTTCCGAAGTCGGCACACTCGACGTGCCAGACCTGTTCCGCATCGAGAGTTATCCGACCGTGCATCAACTGGTCTCGACAGTGCGGGCCAGGCTGCTGCCCGACCTTGCCATTCGAGACATCTTTGCCGCCCTGTTTCCCTGCGGCTCGATCACCGGCGCGCCGAAAATCCGTGCGATGGAGATCCTGCGCGAACTGGAAGGGACACCACGCGATGCCTATTGCGGCGCCATCGGCTGGATAGCACCCAACGGGACGATGCGTTTTTCGGTCGCCATCCGGACCATCTCGCTCTTTGCCAACGGCGAGGCGGTCTACAATGTCGGCGGCGGCGTGGTGTTCGATTCCACGGCGGAGGAGGAGTATGAGGAGTGCCTGCTGAAAGCCCGCTTCGCGACAGGGACGCTCCCGGCTACTCGTTGATCGAGACGCTGCGCTGGGAACCGCAAACCGGCTTCCTGCGCCTCGATCGCCACCTTGCCCGACTGAGCGCCTCGGCCACAGCCCTCGGCTTCCGCCACGATACCGACGCCGCAGGCGTCGCGTTGCTGAGTGCGGTCAAGGACGCGTCGGCGCCGCAACGCATGCGTCTCACCCTCACCGCGGACGGCAGCGTGGAGGCAACGGCCCAGCCATTCCACCCTTTGCCGTACGGCACGGTCTGGACCTTGCGTCTGGCGCGCGAACAGCTTTCCTCGCGCGATACATTGCTGCGTCACAAGACCAGCCGCCGCAATGTCTATCAGCAGGCACGCGCCGAACATGCGGCCGCTGACGCCGACGAGGTGCTGCTCGCCAATGAGCGTGGTGAAATCTGTGAGGGCACCATCACCAATCTGTTCGTCGATGCCGGCGAAGGCGGCCCATTGCTCACCCCCGTACTCGCTTGTGGTCTGCTGCCAGGCATATTGCGCAGCGAACTGCTGGACCAAGGCAGGGCGCGCGAAGCGGTTCTAACCTTGCGCGATCTGACCGCAGCAAGGCAGCTCTATGTAGGAAACTCGCTGCGCGGACTGATCGCAGCAAGGCTAATTCGATAGGCTTGGCACCGACGGAGGAGCAACAATGCCGATACGGCCGTCAGGTCCATCACGAGCGTATCGTGCGCCAGTGGTCTTGCTTGTTGTGGCGATGGTGCTTGGTTTGCCCCTGCCGGCCTGGACACAGCAAGATATCCGGCTGACGCCACAGCAGATGCGCGAAGATTTCATCGCGCTACGCGATAGATGGTTGCCGCAAGACAAAAGCTTTGACGACGCCGAGAAGCGCGATTTCAACCGCGTGATCGACGATGCCATTGCAAACGCAGACGGCATGTCCGCCGCAGACTTCGCTCTTGCGGTCCAAAGAGCAACAGCGACGTCGGGCAATGGCCACACCACGGCGGCAATTGGCCCGGCATTGCGTGTTCTTCCTGTCCGGGCATGGTGGTTTGCCGACGGGCTCTATGTCGTCAGTGCCGATGAGGCGCATAAGGATCTGCTCGGCGCGCGGATAGAAAAGTTCGGAGCGCTGTCCAGCGAAGAAGCGCTGGTGCGTGTCACGCCGTTCATTTCCGGCACCGGCATGCGTGTCCGTTATCTCAGTGCCGCATTCCTCACCAGCCCGGATGTACTGAAAGCAATCGGTGTCGGGTCAGACGACACCGTCACACTCACGGTTTCAAAGGACGGCAGGACTAGAGAGGCGTTGCTCGAGCCGGCATCGAAGCGTGCTCCCGGCGACGAAGGACAGCCGACCAAACGCGTCTATTCCATCCTGGTGCCTGATGGGCAAGACAGCCCGAACCGCTGGCCGCATGTCCTGGACACTGTTGCTACCCGTTCACCGGCCTACGCTGCCCGCACGGATGTCGAGCAGCACTGGCTCGACCCTGACCAGCACATTCTCTACATCCGCAGCAATTCGATCAACAGCCAGGGGGAAACGCCACTTCAGTTGAAACTGGGGGACATTGTTGCGAAATCGGTGGTGGCGAGGCGCCCGCGTGCAGTGATTGTCGACCTGCGTTTCAACAATGGCGGCGACTTCTTCAACACCATCCTTTTTTCTCAGGCGCTGCCGAAGTTGATGCCGCGCGGCGGTCACATCATGATCCTCGTCGGCCGCGCGACATTTTCGGCGGCACTCATCACGGCAGCGATGCTGAAAGGCGCTTCCGAGGACAACGTCGTCCTCATAGGCGAACCAATGGGCGACGATGGCCGCTTCTGGGCCGAAGGCGGCGACGTGAAGCTTCCGAATTCCGGCATCGAGGTGCACTACAGCGATGCCTTCGAGGACTATGAAGATGGCTGCCGCGATCCCGGCGAATGCTATTGGCCAACCGTTGCGTTCGGCCCGCGGGGCATTTCGCTGAAACCGGACTTCCTGATCGATCCGACATTTGCCGACTATGCTGCAGGTCGTGACCCTGTGCTTGAGAAGGCGCTTGATCTTGCCAGATGAAGAAGCTGGCCCTGAAATCATCGACTCGATTGCTGATTGGAAAAACTATGTTTGTAGTCAACCTCACCTACAAGGTTCCACTGACCGAGATCGACAGATTGCGTGACGCGCATATGGAATGGGTCAAGGCAGGCTATGCGGACGGCATCTTCATAGCCTCCGGCGCGAAGCGTCCGCGCACCGGCGGCGTCATCCTGGCCCGCGGCACACGGGAGGCGCTCGATGCACGGCTGGCCGATGACCCGTTCACCAAGGCCGACGTTGCCGACTACGATGTGATCGACTTTGCCGCGACCAGTGCCGAGGCAGGACTTGAAGCGTTGAAAGACTGATGAACGTGCAACGCCCCCTGCCTCCACATACGCCTTACGACGGCTCTTCAAAGGCCTTCGCCATCGGCCTGAAACCCTTGGAACTTGAGCGCTGGCTGGAGGTCGATGGCTATTTTGGTGCTCAGCTCACCGAGAAGCATCGCCTCTATGCCGAGCTGCCCGACAAGGTTTTTGTCGAACAGGCCGATACGCGCGACGCACAGCGCGAGGTGCTCGAGCTCATTGAGACGAGCATGCGCCAATATCATGCGCAGGCGCTGGCCGAAGCACGGGCACTGGGCGCCACGGTACCCGGTACGCTGGTTGATTCACCGCTGGTGGCGGCTTCGTTGATGACGCAGGACGATCTCATCCTGATGCGCCGCGGCGACGATGGCTGGCGCCTCGCGGCAGGTTCCCTGTGCTTCCCGTCGTCCTGGTCGCTGACGGAAAAGTTCGGCAAGCCGCTGCACCATATCCACGATCCCGTCCCGGGGTTCGGCACCGGCACGCGCCCGGCCGACATCATCAGCCGCATGTTCGACAACCTCCAGGGCCAGGCCGTTGAGCGCTTCAACTGGTCCATCCAGGCCAATGACGCGCTTTATCATCCGCTTTCGGATCGCCAGCGCATCGCCCGCTCCGCCGGGCGGCAATCGACTTTCCCGGATGGCGACATCAACGCGCATGCCTTCATCCGCGTCGAGCGGCAGACGCTGCGCAAACTGCCAGTGTCGCGCGACATTCTCTTCACCATCCGCATCTATCTCGATCCGCTGGCGGTGCTCATCCGTCATCCCGACCGCGCCCGGATCGCCGCCGGTTTCGCGACGCAACTCGGCGAGCTCGATGACGCACAGCTCGACTACAAGGGTTTGATTGCCGACCGCGACCGGCTGGTCGCCTATCTTGAGGCAATGTCGAGAAGCTGACGTCTGGCGGCCTCCGCCGTTAACGCCAGTGACCGGATTCGCTTTATTGTGACAAGCATGTATGGTTTAGCAGTTGCAGCCGGGCGCATCCGCGCCCGGCTTTTCTGTGAGGTCATACGACAAAGAAGGAGTGCCGCAAAAAATGGCGAATGAAAAATGGCCCGTCTATGGTGAGATCACCGGCCCGATCGTGATGATTGGTTTCGGTTCGATCGGCCGTGGCTCGCTTCCGCTCATCGAGCGCCATTTCAAATTCGACAAGTCTCGCATGGTGATCATCGATCCCAGCGAAGAGAACCGCAAACTGGCGGACGAACGCGGCATTACCTTCATCAAGCAGGCCATCACCAAGGACAACTACAAGGAAGTGCTGACCCCGCTGCTGACCAATGGCGGCGGCCAGGGCTTCTGCGTCAATCTGTCGGTCGACACCGGCTCGGTCGACCTCATGCGGCTCACCCGCAAGCTGGGTGCGCTATACGTCGATACGGTCGTGGAACCGTGGCTCGGCTTCTATTTCGATACCGAAGCCAGCAACGCCTCCCGCACCAACTATGCGCTGCGCGAAGGCATGCTGGCGGAAAAGCGCAAGCATCCGGGCGGCCCGACGGCCGTCTCCACCTGCGGCGCCAATCCCGGCATGGTGTCCTGGTTCGTCAAGCAGGCACTGATCGACCTCGCCAAGGAACTGGGCCTCGAGCTCAAGACGCCTGCACAGCATGACCGCGAAGGCTGGGCCAAGCTGATGAAGAAGGTGGGCGTCAAAGGCGTGCACATCGCCGAGCGCGACACCCAGCGCAGCAAGAAGCCGAAACCGCTGAACGTGTTCTGGAACACCTGGTCGGTCGAGGGCTTCATTTCGGAAGGCCTGCAGCCAGCCGAGCTCGGCTGGGGCACACATGAGAAGTGGATGCCCAAGAACGCCAAGAAACACAAGAAGGGCTCGAAGGCCGCAATCTACCTGGAGCAGCCGGGCGCCAACACGCGTGTGCGCACCTGGGTGCCGACCCCTGGTCCGCAATACGGCTTCCTGGTCACCCACAACGAAGCGATCTCGATCTCCGACTTCTTCACCGTGCGCGACAAGCATGGTGAAGTGACCTATCGCCCGACCTGCCACTACGCCTATCATCCGAGCAACGACGCCGTGCTGTCGCTGCACGAGATGTTCGGCGCAGCCGGCAAGGCGCAGCCGGTGCACCACGTGCTCGAGGAAAACGAGCTGGTGGACGGTTCCGATGAACTCGGCGTCCTGCTCTACGGCCACAAGAAGAACGCTTACTGGTATGGTTCGCAGCTGACGCTGGAGGAAGCCCGCAAGCTCGCGCCCCACCAGAACGCCACCGGACTGCAGGTCTCGTCGGCGGTGCTTGCCGGCATGGTCTGGGCGCTCGAAAACCCGGAAGCCGGCATCGTCGAGACAGACGAGATGGACTTCGCCCGCTGCCTGGAAGTGCAGAAGCCTTATCTCGGCCCAGTCAAGGGATACTACACCGACTGGACGCCACTGGACGGCCGCCCCGGCCTGTTCAAGGAAGACATCGACGAGAAGGACCCCTGGCAGTTCCGCAACATCCTGGTCCGCTGACCAGCAGGTGGTGAATTAAAAAAGGGCGCCGATCGGCGCCCTTTTTTACTTTACGGGTCGAAATGGCCGCAGATGCCAGCGGCCGGTGCTACTTCCTCAATTCGGCCTCGATATCGTCCAGCGCCTTGTCCTTGCCGATGCCGGTGAGGAAGGCCAGCCCCTTGATGATGGGCACAGTCACCGAAGCCGAGATCGGCGTGGTCGAGACAATCAGATCGACGTTGTCAGCCATGCTTGCCACTTCGGTCGCCTTGCACTGAAGGGCATTGAAGGTCAGCCCGCGCGCCTTCATGGCTTCCGTCACTGTGGCGTTGACCGCCGTGGACGTCGCGACGCCGGTGCCACAGGCGAAAAGAATGGTCTTCTGTCTGGCCATGTCGAATGTCCTTCCTGCTAGCTCAAGACTGCTCTGACGTCGTCCACGCTCGCAGCCTGCTTCAGGCCCGCCAGCGCTTCGGGGCTCTGGATCGTACCCATGATCTCCTGCAGCATTTCTATCTGCTTGTCCTTGTCGTTGATGGCAAGCAGGAAGACGATGCCAACGGAAACCGCTTCATCCGGTTCTTCCATATTGGCGAAGTCGACCGGCTTCGACAGCACAGCCAGTCCAACGCCGGCCTTGATGACATGGATGGGATCCGTATGGGGCACGGCGACATTTTCGGCGAGCCCGAGCGGCAGGCCGGTCGGCATGGTCTGCTCGCGCTTCACCACGGCATCCGCATAGCTTGGCTTGACGTAACCCAGTGCCTCCAGCCGCGATGCCAGTTGACGGATCACGACCTCATTGCTGTCGGCGGTCACGCCAAGCAGGATCGCTTCAGGGTCGATATGGTCGATCAAGGCTTGCGCCATGCTTAGTTCTCCAAGCTTGGGGCCGGGGGCGATCTCGCGCCACCGGCCCCACGTTTCATTCAGGCGAGTGGAACCCACCCCTCTGGCTGACGGAAAGCCCGTCCGTACGGCCTCAGGCCGTTTCGTCCTCAGCGCCAGCTGCCCGTTCCCAGGCCAGCGTGTTGCGTCGGTAGAGCACGAAGGCACCTGCAATCACCAGCGCCAGCACGGCAAGGCCGGCAACGCCAAGGCCCTGGATCGCCTCGATGATTACGTAGGGAATCCACAGGAAGCCGTCGACCACCGAGGTGATCTGCACCGCGTGCTCGGGCATCTTGAAGCCGGAGGCGACGGCAGCGCTGGTGAACAGCGGCGCCAGCGCATTGGCAACGTAGAAGCCGAGCGCGAGCGTGATAGTGCCCACCACCACCATGCGGAAGACATTGCCCTTGAGGAGCGGCGCGGTCATGGCCACGATGAACGGGATGACGGCAAGGTCGGCGAACAGGATGACGCGGTTGCCCGGCAGGATCACCGACAGGATGATGGCGATCGGGACCAGGATCAGCGAGGACGAGATCGCGGCCGGATGGCCGATCAGGATCGCCGAGTCGAGACCGACCAGCAGCTCGCGGTCACCGGTGCGCTTGCGCACGAATTCCTGCGCGGCATCGGACACCGGCAGCAGGCCCTCCATCAGCACCTTCACCATGCGCGGCAGGAGAAGCATGACCGCAGCAAGCGTCATGCCGGTGGAAAGCACCTTGGACAGCACGGTGCCGAAATCGCCGGCATTGTAGTAGGCGATCAGGCCGAGCACGAGACCGATGATCAACCCGAGCACCACCGGTTCGCCGAACACGCCGAAGCGCTTTTCGATCGTCTCGGTGCTGATGTTGATCTTGTTGATGCCGGGGATGCGGTCCATCACCCAGTTGAGCACGATCGCGATCGGCAGGATCTGGGCGGATGCCAGATGCGGCACCGATACGCCCGGAATGCCGTAGAACTGCTGCACGGCACGCGCCGACCAGTCCGCGAACAGCAGGGCCAGCGCCGCCACCAGCGCCGCCACGATCAGGCCATAGGCGAGGCTGTTGGTGGCAGCCGTGGCCAGCGAGCCGACAAAGGCGAAATGCCAGAAATTCCACACGTCGACATTGAGCGTCCGTGTCAGGCGCAGGAGCAACAGCGCCACATTGACAGCAATGCCGATCGGGATCACCCAAAGGCCGACGGAGGAACCAAAGGCGATGGCCGCCGCGGACGGCCAACCGACATCGACGATGTCACGCTGGATACCGGTGTTGGTGACGATGGCCTTGGCCACATCGCCGATCGAGGTGAGCATCAGCCCCAGCACCAGATTGATACCGATGAAGGCGACGCCGATGGTGACGGCGGCACGAAATGCCCTTCCCACCTTGGCACCCAGCACCACCGCGATGATGAAAATGACGATGGGCAACAGAACCGTCGCGCCAAGCGTATCCACGGCCGATTTCAGGCCGGTCAAAAACGTGTCCATTTTTCCTCCCCAGGACGCCCGGTTGTTTCCGGCGCGCCGCTCCAAGAACATTTGTGTTCTTCGATATACGAAAGTTGCAGCCTTTCAAGAGGCTGTCAATCAGCTCTCCCCGACAAAACGGTGGAGCGTGGCGCCTACCAAACTGTTGCCGGCAGGCCACGCTAAACGCACCGCATCTATTAGCGAGCCTTGTTTTCATCATCAATTCGAGCGATGGAAGAGGCGCGGACCGAGGAGAGGTTTTACGACATGATGACAGCGCGCAAACTTGTTTCGGCCAGCCTAGCCGTAGCCGCAACCATGGCACTGGCCGCCTGCCAGACCGGGGGTGGCCCCAGCGAACCGCCGCCTGCCGCCGCGCCGAAGGGCGTAGAGGGCTCCTGGATCGATGCACAGGGGACCGGGCTTTCGACCATTTCGGCTGGCAAGTTCCAGACGGTTGCCACCGACACCGGCCAGAAGCTTGCCGACGGCAGCTATCGCTTGACCAGCCAGACTTCGATCGAGATCAACGGCACGTCGCTGATCCGCCAGTCGCCGATCGCGTTCAACTGCCTTCTCGTCTCGATAAACCAGCTCAACTGCACCAGCCAGGCCGGCCAGAATTTCGTGCTGACGCGCCGCAGCTGACCAAAGCCGGCGCGACAAGCGCCAACAACCGGTATTCCGTCAAGCGGCCGCATCAAGGATGCGGCCGCTTTCGTCTGCACGAGACGTTTCGCCGGCAAAACCGCAGCCCTGAATCCGCTTGCAACAGCAGAAAGGCAATGGGAACATGCCCGCGAGGGCGTGTAAAACTCCAGTCAAGCAGGGCGCCTACAACACCACGTCAGGCCATCCGCATCGCTCCCGGGTTCGACACGATCATTGCCCTGGGCGAAGCATCACGAACGCAACGGGAGAGCAGGAATGAAGAAGATCGCTGCCGTCATGGCACTTTCGGCCTCGGCACTCGGCATGAGCGCCGGCATGTCCTTTGCCGACTACACGCTGAACATCCTGCATATTAACGACTGGCACAGCCGCATCGAAAGCAACAACAAATACGAATCCACCTGTTCGGCCGAGGAAGAAACCAAAGGTGAGTGCTTTGGTGGCGCCGCACGCCTTGTCACGGCGATTGCTGCCGAGCGCAAGAAGCTGGAAGGCCAGAACGTGCTGCTGCTCAATGGCGGCGACAACTTCCAAGGCTCGCTCTTCTATACGACCTACAAGGGCAAGACCGAGGCCGAATTCCTGAACCAGATGAAGTTCGACGCCA
This sequence comes from Mesorhizobium sp. Pch-S, assembly GCF_004136315.1. NCBI lineage: Bacteria > Pseudomonadati > Pseudomonadota > Alphaproteobacteria > Hyphomicrobiales > Phyllobacteriaceae > Mesorhizobium > Mesorhizobium sp. Pch-S. The sequence continues at coordinate 3,812,656 of NZ_CP029562.1, read as the reverse complement.
TGACCGTCGGCAACCATGAGTTCGACGATGGTGAAGATGCCTTGGCACCGTTCCTCGACGTCATCAAGTTCCCGGTGCTTTCAGCCAATGTTAAAGCAAGTGCAGCGGCCAAGGTGGGCGACCGCATCAAGCCGTCCGTCGTCATCGAAGTCGGCGGCCAGAAGATCGGTATCATCGGCGCCGTCACCAATGACACACCCGATCTCGCCACTCCCGGCCCCAACATCACCATCGAGGACGACGTCAAGACCATCACCGCCGAGGTCGAGAAGCTGAAAGGCCAGGGCGTCAACAAGATCATCGCGCTGACCCATGTCGGCTACCCGCGCGACAAGGAGATGATCGCCAGGATCCCCGGCATCGACGTGGTGGTCGGCGGACATTCACATTCGCTGCTGTCCAACACCGATCCAAAAGCCGAGGGCCCCTACCCTACGATGATCGACAACCCGGACGGCTATAAGGTCCCGGTGACCCAGGCCGCCTCCTATTCCAAGCTGCTGGGCGAATTCAAGGTTGTGTTCGACGACAATGGCGTGGTCAAGGAAGCCAGCGGCAACCCGATCCCGCTCGACAAGTCGGTGATCCCGGACCCGCAAGTGCTCGCACGCATCAAGGAACTCGGCACGCCTATCGAGGAACTGAAGGCCAAGCAGGTCGGCGAAACCACCGCCGCCATCGACGGCAGCCGCGAAAGTTGCCGGACGCGCGAATGCGCCATGGGCAACCTTGTTTCAGACGCGGTGCTCGACCGCGTGAAGGGCCAGGGCGTCGAGATCGTTTTCACCAATGGTGGCGGCCTGCGCGCCTCGATCGACCAGGGCAAGGTCTCGATGGGTGAGGTGCTGACGGTCCTGCCGTTCCAGAACACCGTCGCCACCTTCAAGATTCCCGGCAAGACCGTGGTTGGCGCGCTGGAGCACGGCGTTTCGGGGGTTGAAGAAGGCAAGGGCCAGTTCCCGCAGGTCGCCGGCCTCAAATACTCCTTCGACAGGTCTGCGCCGGCCAATGCGGGCCGCATCAAGTCGGTCGAGGTCATGGAAGGCGGCCAGTGGAAGCCGATCGATCCGGCCAAGGAATATATCGTCGCCACCAACAACTATGTCCGCCAGGGCGGTGACGGCTACAAGCTGTTCATCGACGGCAAGGATGCCTACGACTACGGTCCGAGCCTAGAACAGGTCGTAGCCGACTACATTGGCGCTCACAGCCCGTACACCCCGAAGCTGGAAGGCCGTATTACCGAGGTGAATGCCGCGCAGCCGTCCGAGGCGGCAAAACCGGCGGACGCCGCGCAAGGCGGCACTTCGGCACCTGCCGAGGTCGTACCAGCCATGCCGGCTCCGCCTGCAGCGTCCAACGACATTGCCAACACGCCGCCGGCGGTCGAGGCACCGGCAGCAAAACCGAGCGAAGCCGCTCCGACGGAAGCTGCCAAGCCGGCTGAAGCTGCGGCATCAGTCCAGGCCGGCGGTACCCACACCATCGTCAAGGGCGACACCTATTGGGATATCGCCGTAAAAGCCTATGGCGACGGCACCAAATGGCGGCGCATCGCGCACGCCAATCCCGGCCAGGAACCGCATCGGCTGCTGGTGGGAAGCGACCTGAAGATACCAGCAAAATGAATGCTGCCTCGATCTCCTCCTCTGCGGGGAGATCGACACCTTCGGGGTGCGGCCAGACGCGGCATTGAAACCGCGTCCGGCGCTGTTAATTAGATGCGCATGACATTCGCTACCGAAACCGAGGCTCCTTTGCCCGCTGGCAGCCTGACAAACGACAGCCCTGAAAAAGTCGGGCTGATGCTGATCAATCTCGGCACCCCGGATGGTACCGAATACGGGCCCATGTGGCGCTATTTGCGCGAATTCCTGTCCGATCCACGCGTTATCGAGCTGCCGCGCTGGGCCTGGTATCCGATCCTCTACGGCCTGGTCCTGACGACGCGGCCTAGGAAATCCGGTGCCAACTACGCCAAGATCTGGAACCGCGAGAAAAACGAATCGCCACTGCGCACCTACACGCGCGGCCAGGGCGAGAAACTGGTGCAGCGCCTGGGCGATCTTGCCAATGTCAGCGTCGACTGGGCGATGCGTTACGGCAATCCGTCGACACGCTCGGTGGTGGAGAAGCTGGTCGCTCAAGGCTGCGACCGCATCCTCACCTTTCCGCTCTATCCGCAATATTCGGCAACGACGACAGCCACCGCCAACGACCAGTTGTTTCGCGCCCTGATGACGATGCGGCGCGCACCGGCTGTGCGCTCCGTTCCGCCCTATTATGCCGAACCCGTCTACATCGACGCCCTCGCCCGCTCGATCGAAAAGCACCTCGCGACGCTGGACTTCGAACCGGAAGTGGTGGTCGCCTCCTATCACGGCATCCCGAAGCCCTATGCCGACAAGGGCGATCCCTACCAGCAGCACTGCCTGGAAACGACGCGACTGCTGCGCGAAAAGCTGGGCTGGAGCGAAGCACGACTGATCTCCACCTTCCAGTCCCGTTTCGGCGCACAGGAATGGCTGCAGCCATACACCGACAAGACGATGGAACGCCTGGGCAAGGAAGGCGTCAGACGCATCGCCGTCGTCAATCCAGGCTTCTCGTCGGACTGCATCGAGACTCTGGAAGAGATTGCGCAGGAAGCACAGGAGATTTTCCTGCATGCCGGCGGCGAAAAGTTCGCTCACATCCCCTGCCTGAACGACAGTCCGGAAGGCATGGATGTGATCGAGACCCTGGCACGGCGCGAACTGGCAGGCTGGATCTGATACGACGCAAAGTATTCAGGCCGGACGGACTGCATTCCCCAGCAGAACTTTCTCACCCGATTGTAACGAGCATGAAACACACTTAAGTGTTCCGTGAGGTATTGGAGTGCCATGCGTCCACTCGGACGCGCGAAAGGTCGCTTTGACACCTTTGAGCTGCGCATCGGGTTGCCGAAGATCGAAGCCGATTTTCGAGCCGATAGACGAGCTTCGCCACGGGTCGGCAATTGAGGGAGAGCCGAATGGATTTCAGCGGTTTCACGGGTTTCGACATTGCGATCGTCGTTCTGGTCGCGCTGGTCCTTATCCTGCTTTTCAAAGGCATCCGGACGGTGCCACAGGGCTTCAACCACACGGTCGAGCGTTTCGGCCGCTATACCAAGACGCTGACGCCTGGCCTCAACATCATCAATCCCATCTTCGAGCGCATCGGCGCCAAGATGAACATGATGGAGCAGGTTCTGGACGTACCGACCCAGGAGATCATCACCCGCGACAATGCCATCGTCGGTGTCGACGGCATCGCCTTCTACCAGATCCTGAATGCCGCGCAGGCCGCCTACCAGGTGTCTGGACTGGAGAACGCCATCCTCAACCTGACCATGACCAACATCCGCACGGTGATGGGCTCGATGGATTTGGACGAGCTGCTTTCCAACCGCGATGCCATCAATGAGCGTCTGCTGCGCGTTGTTGACGAGGCGGCACATCCCTGGGGCGTCAAGATCACCCGCGTCGAGATCAAGGACATCAACCCGCCGGCCAATCTGGTCGACTCCATGGCTCGTCAGATGATGGCCGAACGCGACAAGCGCGCACAGATTTTGGCCGCCGAGGGCCTGAAGCAGTCACAGATCCTCGAAGCCGAAGGCCGCCGCGAAGCCGCCTTCCGCGACGCTGAAGCGCGCGAGCGCTCCGCCGAGGCAGAGGCACGCGCCACCCAGGTGGTGTCGGAAGCCATCGCCAAGGGCGATGTGCAGGCAATCAACTACTTCGTGGCGCAGAAATACACCGAAGCACTCGCCAAGATCGGCACGGCCGGCAATTCCAAGATCGTATTGATGCCGATGGAGGCCTCGTCGCTGATCGGCACCTTGGGCGGGATCGGCGAGATCGCCAAGGAAGTGTTCAAGGGCGACGGCCAGGGAACGCAGCGGCAGGCGGCGCGCCCGCCGCTGGTGCGTCCGAACGAAAGCTGATTGCGGAGCACGGCCATGCTGCAGCGGCTTCTTCTCGAACTCGGCCCCTGGAACTGGATGGTTCTCGGCTTCGCGCTGCTGGTGGCGGAAATTCTCGCCCCCGGCGTCTTCCTTGTGTGGATCGGCATAGCCGCGCTGCTCATCGGGGCGGCCTCGCTGATGCTATGGGACACCGCCTTCTGGACCTGGCAGGTGCAGGTGCTGGCTTTCCTCGGGCTGTCGCTTGTGTCTGCCTATGCCGGCAAGCGCTTCTTCGGCAGCAGGCGCGAGAGCAGCGACCAGCCGCTGCTCAACCGGCGTGGCGAACAGATGATCGGTCGTACGGCAACGTTGGCCGAACCGATCCGCGAAGGCCGCGGCCGCATCCAGCTCGGCGACACGCTGTGGCGGGTCTCTGGACCTGACCTGCCAGCCGGTGCGCGCGTTCGGGTAACGGGCGCGGCGGAAACGGACCTGGAATTGACCGTCGAAAAGATCTGAACCCGCAAACAGGCAACGCTGCCACGCGTTGCCTACTTACCTAGAACAGATCAGGCTGCGCCGATGCGCAGCAGATCGTGGAAATGCACCACGCCCACCGGCATTCCACCTTCCACCACAACAAGCGCGCTGATGTTGTGCTTGTTGAGCAAGGCAATGGCCGCGCCGGCGAACATTTGCGGCTCGACCGTTTTCGGCGTGCGGGTCATGACTTCTTCGACTGTCGTCTCACCAAGATTGCGATGCAGATTGCGAGCCAGGTCGCCGTCCGTGACGATGCCGGCCAATCTGCCGTCGCCATCGATGACACACACGCAGCCGACTTTCTTCTGCGCCAGGGTCATCACCGCTTCCGGCATCCTGGTGCCGAGCGAAACGAGTGGAATCTGGTCGCCGGTGCGCATGATCTCGGAAATCAGCGTCAGATTGGCGCCGAGCTGGCCGCCGGGATGGAAAGTGCGAAAATGATCCGGCGTGAATCCGCGCGCTTCCAGCAGCGCGATCGCCAGAGCATCACCCATCACCAGTTGCAGCAGCGTCGAGGTGGTCGGAGCCAGGCCGTGCGGGCAGGCCTCCTGAGCCTTGGGCAGCGCCAGAACCACGTCAGCCGCGCGCCCCAGTGCCGATTTTTCGCCGGATGTCAGCCCGATCAGAGGGATCGAAAAGCGCCGCGAGTAGTCGATGATGCCTTTCAGCTCCAGACTCTCACCCGACCATGACAGCGCGATGATCGCGTCGTCAGGCGCGATCATGCCGAGATCACCGTGATTGGCCTCGACAGGGTGCACGAAGAACGCCGGCGTACCGGTGGAAGCCAGAGTGGCGGCTATCTTGGAACCGATATGACCGCTCTTGCCGACGCCGGTGACGATGACGCGACCGGTGATGCGCGACAGGATATCGACAGCGCGCGCAAACGGTTCGGCCAGGCCGTTCTCCAGCGCCGTGCTGAGCGCGGCCAGTCCGGCCTGTTCGGTGGCCACGGTTCTAAGCGCCGAAGCAATGGCGGCCTGACGATCCGCTGGCTTCTTCTTCAAGCTTGCAGCATGCATGGACGAAGCGATTATCCTTTCCGCGTCCGTCTGTCCATTTCATTCGTTTGCCGGCCCAACAGCACTCGAACCTAACACTCCATTAACCATCCCAATTTACGGTTCGGTAAGCATGGCGCCAGGGGTGTGCGCCACAAACGTGTGGTAACGATGTCGCGGGCCCAGCCTGACAGAAGCAGCCAAGGAAAGACGGCCGCCGGCGCTTTGCTGCTGGCCGCAACGGCTTTGCCTATGCTGCTGGCATCATCTGCCTTTGCCCAACAACTTGATTTGCGCGGTCCGCTGAACGAGCAGGTCGGCACGCAGAATCAGCCTGGCGGACTGCCACCGGCAGCGCAGCTCGGCGCCAACGGTCTGCCGCCGCTCAATCGCACGCCGGGTGCTTTGCCACCAGCGACAGGGCCTTCGGAGGGAATCCCGAACCGGGCATATCAGCCTGCCAGTCCAGGCGCTTTGCCGGACGACCCCGACGCACTGGGTGGCACGCCTCTTGCCGGTCCCGGCCAGCTGAACGCCGACAATCCTGTTCAGCCTGGAGCAGCCGGCCTAAACGGGCCGGGGACTGCGCAAGCCGCCGACCCTTTCGCGGATCAGGCAGCCACAGCACCACGTCGCCGGGCCGGGGCTACGGCAAGACAGCCCGCCGATGCCAATCTTCAGGGCATCGCCGCCGGACAGCGCGGCCGCAACGGAGCGGCAACCGCGCAAGACGGGGACCAGGCCAATCGAGCAGCAACCCGGCGCAACGCGCCTCGTCGCCCTGGCACCGCGGCCGCAGCGGCAGAGGCGGAGCAGGAAGTCGATCGCGTCGTCCGCACCGGAACAATCGACTCGGCGGATCGCGCTCCTCTCGATCCGCGCGCTGCCCGCACCGAAGCAATCGAAGGCGGAGCCATGCGGCGGGACGACACGCCCTATGCGCCGCTCGGGATCAAAGCCGGCAGCTTTACGCTGAGGCCTTCGCTGGAACAGGGCGTGCTTGCTACTTCGAACGCCAACAACAGCGCTTCCGGTCGCTCTGCCACGATTTCGCAAAGCACCTTGCGCCTCAATGCGGTATCTGACTGGGCAACCAATTCGGCCACCATCGACGGCAATTTCAACTACCAGAAGAGCATTTCTGGTCAGGAACTCAAGGAATGGCGCGGTAACCTCCAGGGCACGCTCAATGTCGATCTCGATCACGACTGGCGTGCCATCGGCAGGCTTGGTTTTGATACGGCACCGGAAGGCGCGACTTCGCCCGAGGGCGTGCCAGGTGCGATCACGCAGCCCCAGCGCAAGACCTTCGAAGGTAGCCTCGCCCTGCAAAAGGATGTCGGCAAGCTCCGCCTTGGCCTGACCGGCGCGGCCGAGCGCAGCATCTTCGGTGATGCAACGCTTGGCGATGGCACCATTCAGTCCCAGGAAACCCGCAACTCGACGCTCTACACCACCACCTTGCGCGGCGGTTACCAGATCTCGCCGGCACTGACCCCGTTTGCAGAGGTCGAAATTGGCCGCCGTACCTTTGACGAAACAGTTGACCTCAACGGCTATGAACGCTCGTCCAAGCGTCTCGGCCTGCGCGGCGGCGTGGAGCTCAACCTGGGCGAGAAGCTGAACGGCGAGATGTCCGTCGGATGGCTGCGCCAGACTTTCGATGACAGTCGCCTGCTCCCGGTGTCGGGAGCGACAGTGGCCGCGGATCTGCGCTGGTCGCCGGTACGCGGCACCATCGTCGGGTTCAATGGCCAGACCGTTCTGGAAGACACCACCACGCCCGGCCAGAGCGGTTCGGTGCTCTACAATTCAAGTGTCACCCTGCAGCGCGAGATGCGTGCCAATCTCACCGGAAACGCCGCCTTGGGCTTGTCCTATCGTGACTACAAGGGCACCGGCGATCATGACCTGATCTACAGCGCGCAGGTCGGCGCGACATGGTGGCTGAACCGCTATCTCGGCCTGACCTCCTATCTGCGTCACGAGCGACTGACCAGCAGCATCGATGGCCGCGACAGCAAGACCAACAGCGTCTATCTCGGCCTCACCGTCCAGCGGTAGGCGACAGTCTGCGTTGCCACTCGCCTCGAAAGGCATCGACCGGGCTATGAACCCGGCCGATCGCTCTCAGACGGCGGACGTCTTGATCCCGGCACTCTCGAATTCGTCCAGCAGCCCGCGGATGACACCGGCCATGCTGCTGTCAGTGCCTTCGCGCCACAGCGCGAAAGCGACATTGGCCTCGACGAAACCTTCCGGCGAGCCGCAATCAAAGGTGCGACCACGATAGTGGTAGCCGTAGAACGACTGCCTGTTCATCAGCTTCAGCATGCCGTCGGTCAGCTGAATTTCGTTGCCGGCACCGCGCTCCTGGTTTTCCAGGATCTGGAAGATTTCCGGCTGCAGGATATAACGGCCGTTGATGTAGAAATTCGACGGGGCAGTACCCTTCTTCGGCTTCTCGACCATCTCGGTGATGCGGAAGCCGGTGTGGGTGTCCTCGCCACGACCGACGATGCCATATTTGTGCGCTTCGGCCGGGTCGCATTCCTGGACGGCGATGATGTTGTTGCCTGTTTCCTCGTAGAGTTCGACCATGTCTTTCATGCAGCTCTTCTGCGACTGCATGATCATGTCGGGCAGCAGCAGGGCGAATGGTTCGTCGCCGACGAGTTCACGCGCGCACCAGACGGCGTGGCCGAGGCCCAGCGGCACCTGCTGGCGGGTAAACGAGGTCTGCCCGGGTGCCGGCTGCAGGCGCTGCAAACGCTCCAGCACCTGATCCTTGCCGCGCTGGGCGAGCGTGTCATAAAGCTCGAACTGTACGTCGAAGTGGTCCTCGATCACCGCCTTGTTGCGGCCGGTGACGAAAATGAAATGTTCGATGCCGGCTTCCCGTGCTTCATCGACCACATACTGGATGACGGGCCTGTCGACGACGGTCAGCATTTCCTTCGGAATGGCCTTGGTGGCGGGGAGAAAGCGCGTGCCGAGGCCTGCGACCGGGAAAACTGCCTTTCTGACTTTTCTCATAGATCCATCATCCGTTGCGGGGATAACCCTTTTGCCGGGACATTTTCATGCCGGAATTGAAGACTAGAGCAATTCCAGCAAAAGTGTGCAACGGTTTTGCGTCCGGAATTGCGCAAAAACAAGGAGTTAGAGTGTTTCCGTGTTTCCGCTCGGCGGAAACCCTCTAATGAACGGCTGGGCGCCTCCTGTCAAAAATTTCTATCGGTCGCGTTTTTGTTGTCCGGCCGTTCTATGGTAAACCAAATCCTAACCGAGTTCGGCCATGAATGCTCTTCCTGCGATGAAAATGGAGGACATGATGCCCTTTCGCACCGCCGCTAGAGCGTTTTCGTTCTTTGCGAAAACGCGGGTACGCTCTAGCTCTTTGGTTTTGCGCAATTCCGGACGCAAAACCGCTGCGCACTTTTGCTGGAATCGCTCTAAACGACTTGCCGGTCTTGCCACGGCGACGGCGCTGTCGATTGCCCTGCTGATCCCGACCGGGCCAGCGCAAGCCGATGCCGGCTTCCGCAACTGGGTCGCTTCCTTCCGCGCCACCGCCGTTCAATCGGGCGTGTCGGGTGCGATCTATGACGAAGCATTCCGCAACATCAGGGATCCTGATCTGGAAGTGCTTGAAAAGGCGCGTTTCCAGCCCGAATTCACCGCTCCCGCCTGGGATTATTTCGACAACCGGGTGCATGAACAGTCGATCGCCAACGGCCAGGCGATGGCTCGCAAGTGGAAACCGTGGCTTGACAAGATCGAAGCCCGTTTCGGCGTCGACCGCTACATCCTGCTTGCCATCTGGTCGATGGAATCCAACTACGGCGAGATGCTCAAGCGCACCGATGTCATGCGCAACGTCATCCGTTCGCTGGCGACCCTGGGCTATGGCGACAAGAAACGCTCCAAATTCGCCCGTACCCAGTTGATCGCGGCACTCAAGATCCTGCAGACCGGCGACATCGACGAAAGCCATCTGCAAGGTTCGTGGGCCGGCGCGATGGGTCATACCCAGTTCATCCCGACCAGCTACCAGAGCTATGCCGTCGATTTCGATGGCAACGGCCGCCGCGACATCTGGAATTCGGTGCCCGATGCGCTGGCGACCGCAGCCAATCTTTTGAAGAAGAATGGCTGGCAATCCGGCAAGACCTGGGGTTACGAAGTGGCCCTGCCTGACGGCAAGATGCCGGGTGGCTCCATGTCGCTCGCCAAATGGCAGTCGCTTGGCATTGCCCGCGCCAGCGGGAAGCCGTTCAGGAATGGCGCGGACAAGGCTGAATTGAAGCTGCCAGGCGGTCGCGAAGGCCCTGCTTTCCTGGTTACCCGCAACTTCCAGGTGATCAAGCGCTACAACAACGCCGACAAGTATGCTTTCGCGGTTGGCCTGCTGGCCGACCAGATTGCCGGCTACGGCACGCTTGTGAATGACTGGAGCAGGCCGTTCACCAAGCTGAGTTTTGCCGAAAAGCAGGAATTGCAGCAGCGTCTGGCCGATCACGGCTACTACAGCGGCAATTTTGACGGCAAGATCGGCCAGGCTTCCAAGGATGCCATCATGGCCTATCAGTCCAAGCTTGGCTTGACCCCGGATGGCAATCCCAGCATGGAAGTGCTGAAGACCCTGCGGCGGCGGTAAGCGCGCCCAGCATCTGGGGAACAGGGCGATCCGGCCGGAACGGGTCGTCCATATCGGAAAACGGAGAGGCAGCTTGGCAGCGGCAACGCGCTTGATGGCAAGACTACGCCGGCTGCCGTTCCTCCTCGTTGCGGCGGCCGTACTGCTGGTCGGCACCGCTGCCACGGTCCATGCCCCGGCCTTTGCCCAGGAAGAAGAAGCGCGGCCATGGTCGTTGCGCGACCTCTTCTTCCCGCGCCGCAGCGAGCGTGTAGCGCCGCTGCCGGAAGACCGCTTCCCGGCACGTCCGAAAAAGAAGAAGCCTGTCGTGCGCAAGCCGGCCGAGCCACAGGTGCCGGTGGTCGAGAAGACAACCGATGCCCGGACCATCCTCGTCATCGGTGATTTCATCGCGAGCGGTCTCGCCGAAGGGCTGAATGAGGTCTTTGCCAACAATCCCGCCATCCGCGTCGTCGACAAGGCCAGGGGCTCCTCCGGCTTCGTGCGCGACGACGTCTATAACTGGCCACAGGAGATCGCGGGTGTACTGGCGACCGAGAAACCGGCAGCCGTCATCATCATGATGGGATCGAACGACCGCCAGCAGATGAAGGTGGGGGAAGAACGCGAGCAGCCGCGCACGGAAGTCTGGACCAAGGCCTATGAGCTGCGCACCGAGGCGCTTGCAAAGGCTCTGGCAGCTTCCAAGATTCCCTATCTCTGGGTCGGCATGCCGGCCTTCAAGACACAGAAAATGACCGCAGACATGCTGGCCTTCAACGGCATCTATCGCGCGGCGGCCGAGACCTACAATGGCGAATTCGTCGACATCTGGGATGGCTTCGTCGACGAGAACGGCGCTTTTGTCTCCACCGGCCCTGACGTCAATGGCCAGCCGGTGCGCCTGCGCGCCGACGACGGCATCAACCTGACCCGCGGCGGCAAGCGCAAGCTGGCCTTCTATGCCGAAAAACCGTTGATGAAGATCCTCGGCCTGTCGACGCCGACGGCCCCGGCATCTTTGCCGGCCGGCCCTCTGCCCTCGGGTCTGCCACCGACCCCGGCGGCGCCTATGCCGGTCGATCGCACCGACCCGATCGCGCTTGGCGATCCGGCGCTCGATGGGGGGACGGAGTTGCTTGGGGCAACGCAGCCGACAAAGCCTGCCCTCATCCTTCCTGGCGAGAAACTGGCCGTCCAGGGTATTGCCCCAGCCGCATCGCCAGGCCGTGCAGATGACTTTGGCGGGTCTGCAAGACCGGCACCGGCTGCCTCAGGAACGCCGGCTGCTCCAGACAAGACCGGCGCCTTGCAGCCATAAGCAGGCAGCGGCTCTCGAACCTGTCGAAACCGCACGCCTCTGCCACGAACATGGCAAACGTCCGCGGGTTCGTCTCCCAAAACCCACCCGCGGAGCAGATCAGCGCGGCAGCACGCTCGCGCCAGTCAGCGCCTCATCGATCGCGCGCGCCGCCTGACGGCCCTCACGGATCGCCCATACCACCAGCGACTGGCCTCGCCGGATATCGCCGGCGGCATAGAGCCGGTCCATGTTGGTGCGATAGTCGACGTCGTTGGCCGCGACATTCTTCGAACGACGCACATCGGTGATGATGTCGAGCTTGCCATCCAGCTCAGCCGTCACAGCGCCTTCGATCGGGCCGGCAAAACCGATGGCGATGAAAGCGAGATCGGCGCGGATGACGAATTCGGTACCAGGGATCGGCTTGCGCTTCTCGTCCACCTCACAGCACTTGACGCCGGTGAGCTGACCGTCTTCGCCGATGAATTCCAGCGTCGCGACCTGGAACTCGCGTTCGGCGCCTTCGGCCTGGCTGGAAGAGGTGCGCATCTTGGTCGCCCAGTAAGGCCAGACCGCAAGCTTGTCTTCCTTCTCGGGCGGCTGCGGGCGGATATCGAGCTGAGTGACACGCACCGCGCCCTGGCGAAACGCCGTTCCGACGCAGTCGGAAGCCGTATCGCCACCCCCGACAACCACGACATGCTGGCCGGACGCAACGATCGGCTGCGACGCCCAGGCGACCGACTGGATGTCCTCGCCACCGACACGCTTGTTCTGCTGGACGAGGTAAGGCATCGCGTCATGCACGCCTTCGAGATCGTCGCCAGGAATACCGGCCGGACGCGGCGTTTCCGAACCGCCGCAGTAGAGAACGGCATCATATTCGGCGAGCAGTTCCTCGACCTTCTTGTCGACGCCGACATTGACGCCGCAATGGAAGGTCACGCCCTCCCCGGCCATCTGTTCGACGCGGCGGTCGATATAATGCTTTTCCATCTTGAAGTCGGGAATGCCGAAACGCAGCAGGCCGCCGGGACGGCTCTCACGCTCGAACACATGCACATCATGGCCGGCTCGGCCGAGCTGCTGCGCCGCGGCCATGCCAGCGGGGCCCGACCCGATGACGGCAACCTTCTTGCCGGTCTTCTTTTCCGGCGGATAAGGACGCACGAAGCCGGTCTCGTAGCCTTGTCGGCCAGCGCCTGCTCCACCGTCTTGATGGCGACCGGAATGTCTTCCAGGTTCAGCGTGCAGGCTTCCTCGCACGGCGCCGGGCAGATGCGGCCGGTGAATTCCGGGAAGTTGTTGGTCGAATGCAGGTTGCGGATCGCGGCGTCCCAGTCGCCGTTGTAGACAAGGTCATTCCAGTCCGGGATCTGGTTGTGGATCGGACAGCCCGTCGGGCCGTGGCAGAAGGGAATGCCGCAATCCATGCAGCGCGCGGCCTGCTTCTCGACTTCCGGCTGCGACATCGGCAGCGTGAACTCGCGAAAATGCCGGATACGGTCGGATGCCGGCTGGTACTTGTGCACCTGCCGGTCGATCTCGAGAAAACCTGTTACCTTGCCCATGTCTCGGTTCCTGTAGAGCACGTGGCGGGGTTACCGCCGCACCCGTTATCCTCATCCAGTCGCGAGCGCAACCGCGGGATCGGGTCAATGATTGGCTGTGTTGTGTGGCGGGCGCCGGAAAGCAGCTGCTTCCCGGCACACCGGAGGCCTATTCGGCCGCCACGCTCATGCGGGCGCGCTCCATCTCCTGCAGCGCGCGGCGATACTCGACCGGCATGACTTTCCGGAATTTCGGCCGGAAGCTCGCCCAATTGTCGAGAATCTCCTTGCCGCGCGTCGAACCGGTGAAGTGCACGTGGTTCGAGATCAGCTGGTAGAGGCGCTCCTCGTCATGGCTGGTCATGTCGCCTGACACGTCGACGCGGCCCTTGTGGTCGATGTCGCCGCCGTGATGGAGCAGTTTCTCCATCAGGTCGTCCTCTTCCGGGACCGGCTCGAGCTCGACCATGGCCATGTTGCAGCGGAGCGCGAAATCGCCCTCTTCGTCCAGCACATAGGCGACGCCACCCGACATGCCGGCGGCGAAGTTGCGGCCGGTCTTGCCGATGACCACGACCACACCGCCGGTCATGTATTCGCAGCCATGGTCGCCGACGCCTTCGACGACGGCCGCTGCACCCGAGTTGCGCACGGCGAAACGCTCGCCGGCAACGCCGCGGAAGTAGCATTCCCCTTCGATCGCGCCGTAGAGCACGGTATTGCCCACGATGATCGAGTCCTCAGCGACGATCTTGGCATCCTCCGGAGGCCGAATGACGATGCGGCCACCCGACAGGCCCTTGGCGACATAGTCGTTGCCGGCGCCGATCAGCTCGAACGACACGCCCCGTGCCAGGAAGGCGCCGAAGGACTGGCCGGCGGTGCCGGTCAGCGTCACCTTGATGGTGTCCTCGCGCAGGCCCTTGTGCCTGAAACGCTTGGCGACCTCGCCCGACAGCATGGCGCCGGCGGAGCGGTCGACGTTGCGGATCGGCAGTGCGATCTCGACAGGTTGCCGCGTCTCGAGCGCAGGCTTGGCCTGTTCGATCATCTGGCGGTCGAGCACGTCATCGATCGGATGTTTCTGGCGCTCGGTCCAGTGCACGGCCTCGCGCGGCGCCTCGGGCTTGTAGAACATCTTCGAGAAGTCCAGCCCGCGTGCCTTCCAGTGGTTGATGACCTCACGCTTTTCGAGAAGGTCGGTATCGCCGATGATCTGGTCGAGATGGGTGTAACCCATTTCGGCCAGCAGCTCGCGCACCTCTTCCGCCACATAGAAGAAGTAATTGATGACGTGCTCCGGCGTGCCCTTGAAACGCTTGCGCAGCACAGGATCCTGGGTGGCGACGCCAACCGGGCAGGTGTTCAGGTGGCACTTGCGCATCATGATGCAGCCTGCCGCGATCAGCGGTGCGGTCGAGAAGCCGAACTCGTCGGCGCCCAGCAGCGCACCGACGATGACGTCGCGACCGGTGCGCAGGCCACCGTCGACCTGCAGCGCCACCCTGGAGCGCAGGCCGTTGAGCACCAGGGTCTGATGCGTCTCGGCCAGCCCCATTTCCCAGGGCGAACCTGCATGCTTGAGCGAGGTCAGCGGCGAAGCACCGGTACCACCGTCATAGCCGGAGATGGTGATGTGGTCGGCGCGGGCCTTGGCGACGCCCGCGGCAACCGTGCCGACACCCACTTCCGATACCAGCTTCACCGAAACGTCGGCGGCCGGGTTGACGTTCTTCAGGTCGTAGATCAGCTGCGCCAGATCTTCGATCGAATAGATGTCGTGGTGCGGCGGCGGCGAGATCAGGCCGACGCCCGGCGTCGAGTGGCGAACCTTGGCGATGGTGGCGTCAACCTTGTGGCCAGGCAACTGGCCGCCTTCGCCGGGCTTGGCTCCCTGCGCCACCTTGATCTGCATCATATCGGAGTTGACGAGGTATTCGGCGCTCACGCCGAAACGGCCCGACGCCACCTGCTTGATCGCCGAACGTTCGAGATTGCGACCGCCACCAGGCAAAGGCAAATAGCGATCCGGCTCCTCGCCGCCTTCCCCCGTATTCGACTTGCCGCCGATCGTGTTCATGGCGATTGCCAGCGTGGTGTGGGCTTCCCGCGAGATCGAACCGAAAGACATCGCGCCCGTCGAGAAACGCTTCACGATCTCGGCCGCCGGCATCACCTCTTCCAGGGCAACCTTCTTTCGGCCGGTCTCTTCAGCCAGCTTGACGCGGAACAGACCACGGATCTGCTGGGCGCGCGCCGTCTCGCTGTCGATCTGCTGCGAGAATTCCTTGAAGGTCGACCACGAGCCCTTGCGTACGGCATGCTGCAGCGTGGCCACGGCATCAGGCGTCCACATGTGGGCCTCGCCGCGCATGCGATACATGTACTCGCCGCCTACCTGCAGGCCGGTGCGCAGCACGGGATCATCACCAAAGGCATCGCCATGGCGTGCCACCGTCTCTTCCGAAACCTCGTCGAGGCCGACGCCTTCGATAAGGGTCGCGGTGCCGGTGAAGTACTTCTCGATGAAGTCGCCCTTCAGGCCGACGGCGTCGAAGATCTGCGCGCCGCAATAGGACTGGTAGGTCGAGATGCCCATCTTGGACATCACCTTGAGGATGCCCTTGCCGATCGACTTGATGTAGCGCGACACGACTTCCGAAGCGTCTACCTCTTCCGGCATTTCGCCCTTCTTGTGCATGTCGAGCAGCGTATCGAAGGCGAGGTACGGGTTGATCGCTTCTGCACCATAGCCGGCAAGGCAGCAGAAGTGGTGCACTTCACGCGGCTCGCCCGACTCCACGACCAGACCGACCGAGGTACGCAGCCCCTTGCGGATCAGGTGGTGGTGCACGGCCGCCGTCGCCAGCAGCGCCGGAATAGCGATGCGATCCGGGCCGACCTGGCGGTCGGACAGGATGATGATGTTGTAGCCGCCGGCAACCGCCGCTTCGGCACGATCACACAGGCGCTCGACCGCACCTGCCATTCCCGCTGCCCCTTCGGTGATCGAATAGGTAACGTCGATGGTCTTGGTGTCGAAACGGTCCTCGGTGTGGCCGATGGAGCGGATCTTCTCCAGGTCGCCGTTGGTCAGGATCGGCTGGCGCACTTCCAGCCGCTTCTTGCGGGAGGAGCCGACCAGATCGAAGATGTTCGGCCTCGGTCCGATGAAGGACACCAGGCTCATCACCAGTTCCTCGCGGATCGGGTCGATCGGCGGATTGGTGACCTGGGCGAAATTCTGTTTGAAATAGGTGTAGAGCAGCTTCGACTTGTCCGACATCGCCGAAATCGGCGTGTCGGTACCCATCGAACCGACGGCTTCCTGGCCGGTCACGGCCATCGGCGCCATCAGCAGCTTCAGGTCTTCCTGGCTGTAGCCGAAGGACTGCTGGCGATCGAGCAGGGTGACATCCTTGCGCAGCGCACGCGGCTCCACCGGGTTCAGGTCCTCGAGCACCAGCTGGGTGCGCTTCAGCCAATCCTTGTAGGGATGCTGCGCCGCGATCTCCTTCTTGATCTCCTCATCCGAGATGATGCGGCCCTCGACCAGGTCGATGAGCAGCATCTTGCCGGGCTGCAGGCGCCATTTGCGCACGATGTGCTTTTCCTCGACGGGCAGCACGCCGGCCTCGGAGGCCAGGATGACGCGATCGTCGTCGGTGACGATGTAGCGCGCCGGCCTCAGGCCGTTGCGGTCCAGCGTTGCGCCGATCTGGCGCCCGTCGGTGAAGCAGACGGCGGCGGGGCCATCCCACGGCTCCATCAGCGCCGCATGGTATTCGTAGAACGCCTTGCGGTCGGCATCCATGGACTTGTTGCCGGCCCAGGCTTCCGGGATCAGCATCATCATCGAATGCGCCAGCGTGTAGCCACCCTGGAACAGGAACTCGAGCGCATTGTCGAAACACGCCGTGTCCGACTGTCCTTCATAGGAGATCGGCCACAGCTTGGAGATGTTGTTGCCGAACAGTTCGGAATCGACCGAGGCCTGGCGTGCCGCCATCCAGTTGTTGTTGCCGCGCACGGTGTTGATCTCACCGTTGTGGGCGACCATGCGGTAGGGATGCGCCAGCTTCCACGATGGGAAGGTGTTGGTCGAAAAGCGCTGGTGTACCAGGATCAGCGCCGTCTCGAAGCGCGGATCGGACAGGTCCTTGTAGTAGGCGCCGACCTGGTAGGCCAGGAACATGCCCTTGTAGACGATGGTGCGCGCCGACAGCGACACGCAGTAGGAGCCGATGTCCTTGTTGTTGTGCTCGGCATAGATGCGGCCCGAAATCACCTTGCGCAGGAGATAGAGGCGCGCTTCGTATTCCTCGTCATTGTCGATGTCGGGCGTACGGCCGATGAACACCTGGCGATGGAATGGCTCGGCGGCTGCAATATCGGGCGCCTTGGACAAGGAGGAATTGTCGACCGGAACGTCGCGGAAACCGATGAGCGGCAGGCCTTCCGACTGCGCCGACTCGGTGATGATGGCGTCGACATGGGCGCGCAGTTCCGGATCTCGTGGCATGAACCAGTGGCCAACGCCATACTGGCCGGCCGGCGGCAGCTCGATGTCCTGCTTGGCCATCTCCTCCCGGAAGAAACGATCCGGGATCTGCACGAGAACGCCGGCACCATCGCCCATCAACGGATCCGCACCCACGGCGCCGCGATGGGTGAGGTTCTCCAGCATGAACAGGCCGTCCTTGACGATCTGGTGCGACTTCACGCCCTTCATCTGGGCGATGAAGCCGACGCCGCAGGCATCATGCTCGTTGCGCGGATCATACATGCCCTGGGCCGAGGGCGATCGGTCGAACAGCCCGGTAGTCGGATTGGTGGTGGTTCGCAGAGCGGTTTTGACGGTGGCCGCTTTCGTCTGTGCAACCGGGGCAAAAACCGTCGTCACAGATGGCGTCACTTCCGTCATCGTCCTATCCTCTGTTCTGCGCCACTCGGGCGCTTCTTCTCCATGGGAAGCTTGACACTTCCCTCTCCACACTTCTCGCACCTGTCGCGAAATCCTGGCGAACCATGCCGGGCATCGTCCGGCCGCGGTCGGCCTGTCATCGCACGCCACTCGTGGCGGCAGCCGGACCAGCGTCTATCTTACGCCAATCCAGCCTGGTTGGTATCGGTAAATAAGACAGCAATGCTGTCCTAAATTCGTATGACAGAAATCCCGGCACCGCACAAGACCGATTCGGAAATTTTCCAGCCGATTGGCGAAAGAAAATTACGCCAGACCCATCACCACAGAAACTTTCTGGCCCGATAGCGCAAATGACTTCTGGCTCCAAACATCTGGCCAGTGCTGGACCTTGCAGACCGGGCCGGAATGCCGTCATGGTTCGCGCCTTCCCCGAATTTCCAGGAAATGGGCCCTGAAAGCATGTTTTTTGCCTCCGACAACTGGGCCGGTGCCCATCCCAAGGTTGCCGCCGCACTCAATGCGCACAATACCGGCTTTGCTGCGGCCTATGGCGACAGCGATCTCGACAAAGCAGTCGCGCAGCGCTTCAGCGAGATTTTCGAACGCGAGGTCGCGATTTTCTTCGTAGCCACCGGTACCGCCGCAAACTCGCTTTCGCTTACCGCCTACAACAAGCCCGGCGGCATCACCTTCTGCCATCGCGAATCGCACATCGTCGAGGACGAGTGCGGCGCACCGGAATATTTCACCGGCGGCTCGCGGCTGCGGCCTGTCGACGGCGCGCTGGGCCGCATCGACCCGGCGGCCCTGGAGCAGGCGATCCAGCGCTTTGCCGGAGAAAACGTTCATGCCGGCAGGCCGATGGCGATCTCCATCACGCAGTCTACCGAAACAGGCACGGTCTACGGACTGGATGACATCGGGGCCATTTCGAGGATCGCCAGCCGCTACGGCCTGCCGCTGCATATGGACGGCGCCCGTTTTGCCAACGCTCTCGCTTCGCTGGAGGCAAGCCCAGCCGAAATGACCTGGAAGCACGGTATCGACATCCTCTCCTTCGGCGGAACCAAGAATGGCTGCTGGTGTGCGGAAGCGATCGTGCTGTTCGATCTCGACCGCGCCAAGGAGCTCGCCTTCCTGCGCAAGCGTGCCGCGCAGCTCTTCTCGAAGTCGCGCTTCATCGCCGCCCAGTTCGACGCCTATTTCAGGGACGGGTTGTGGATGGAAACCGCGCACCACGCCAATGCCATGGCCGGGCGGCTGGCAGCCGCGATCGAGGATGACGAAAACTCCAAGCTCGCCTGGCTGCCGCAGGCCAATGAGGTATTCGCTATCCTCGACAGGAAGAAGGCCGAGCGGCTTCTTGCTTCGGGAGCTGCCTTCTACGACTGGCACAAACCGCACGGGTTCGACGGCCATATCGCCGAAAACGAAGGGCTCTACCGTTTCGTGACCAGCTTCGCCACCACCGAAAAGGACGTCGATCGTTTCGCCGAACAACTCAGGACCTGAAGCCCAGTCGAAAGCAACTGCCATGACGGTGATGTATCAGGTCGACGCCTTTTCGGATCGGATATTCGGTGGCAATCCGGCCGCCGTGCTTGTTCTCGACGACTGGCTGGCTGAAGAGACCATGCAGTCCATCGCTGCAGAGAACAATCTGGCCGAAACCGCCTTTGCCCGGCCGAATGGCAGGGGCTGGGACCTGCGCTGGTTCACGCCGGTCCATGAGGTCGAGTTTTGTGGGCACGCCACGCTGGCGACCGCGCATGTACTTGCCGCGCATCACGAGGTGATCGGCGAAATGGCCTTCTCGACACGCGTCGGCGAACTGCGTGTTGCCCGCGCCGACGGCGGCTATCGCATGGATCTGCCCAGCTTTCCTCCGGAACCACTGCCGGACCTGCCTGCGCCGATCGCCGAGCTGTTCGCCGATATCGACCACAGAGCCTTTCGCAATTTCGAGAACATCTTCGTCGAACTGCCGGATGAAGCGGCTGTCCGCGCCTTCATCCCGGATCTGACAAGAATCGCCACCCTGAAACTGCAGGGCCTGGTCATCACCGGCAAGGGCGATGGCTACGACTTCGTTTCACGCTATTTCGCGCCGGGCGTCGGCATTCCGGAAGACCCTGTTACCGGCTCGATCCACGCGACACTTGTTCCGCATTGGGCGAGCAAGCTTGGCAAGACCCATCTGTCGGCATTCCAGGCTTCAGCGCGCGGCGGCCATCTCCTGTGCGAACTCTCCGGCGATCGCGTGCTGATCACCGGCAAGGCCGTGACCTTCATGAAGGCGGAAATTCATCTGCCATGATGTGCCCGTGTGGAATTTTATGTAAGAACATCACCATCACCTGATAGCTCCAGAGAAAAGACCATGCCCTCGACCGAGCTCCTCATCGCCTTTTTCGTCACCACGTCGGTTTTTGCCTACATCCCGGGGCCTGCCATGCTGTACGCGACAGCCCAGACCATCGCGCGCGGCCGCTGGTCGGGTTTCATGGCAGCGGTTGGCATCCATCTCGGCTGCACCGTGCATGTGGTCGCGGCAGCCGCAGGTCTCTCGGTGCTCTTCCACGCCGTCCCTGTTCTTTATCTGCTGGTGAAGCTCGCAGGTGCGGCCTATCTGGTCTGGCTCGGTATCTCGATGTTTCGCGCAAGGTCCGACGGCGGAGAGATCAACCCACATGCCATCGGTGCGAAATCGGGCCGCCGCGCATTCGTGGAGAGCATCACCGTCGAGGTGCTCAACCCGAAAACGGCGTTGTTCTTCCTGGCCTTCCTGCCCCAGTTCATCGATCCCTCGGCATCGTTCCCGGTCTGGGTGCAATTCCTGATCCTCGGCAGCCTTGCCAACCTGATCTTTTCCTCGGCCGACATCGTCTGCGTCCTGCTCGCCGGCGTCATCGTCACGCGCCTGAAGCGCTCCAGTGGCGCCCAGCGGCTGATGCGCCGCGCCGGCGGTGCGCTGCTGGTGGGGCTTGGCGCACACCTGGCATTGCAGAGGACCTGACCTCAGCCCATCGTCACCTGCGGGAAGCCCGAACGGAGCCGGTCGAACTTTTCCCGTACCCTCTTGACTTAAAGTTCACTTGAACTTGTAGAACCCCTGCCAAGTCGATCCGGATGCCACGGGGCCCGGACACGCAGAGGGAAGCAACCGCTCGCCATCAGGGGCCGGATTGCCAGCCCAAGAGGATGGAGACGAGGCATGACGATGGTGCAATCGATGGTCCCGGCGACAACCGCACGATCGGTTATCGGCCGCAAGATAACGCTACTCATGGTCGCGACCTTGACGATCATGGCCGGCACCACGATCTCGCCCTCGTTGCCCGCCATCGAGACGCACTTTGCCGATGTCGACGGTGTCAAACTGCTCAGCCGTATGGTGCTGACGCTGCCGGCCTTGTTCGTTGCCTTCTGCGCGCCGCTGATTGGTGGTCTTGCTGATCGCTACGGCAGACTGCGCCTGCTGATCGGCTCGATCCTGCTCTATGGCCTCTCTGGTATTTCAGGCCTCTTTGTCGACAGCCTGCCGGCGCTGCTTGCCGGTCGCGCCGCACTCGGCATCGCGATCGGAGGCATCATGACGCTGACCACCGCGCTCGTCGGCGACTATTTCAGCGGCAGCGAGCGCGAGCGTTATCTGGGATTGCAGCAGGCCTTCACCGGCATAGGCGGAGTTGCTTTCGTCGCCGCAGGCGGTCTTCTTGCCGACTATCACTGGCGCGCCCCTTTCGCGATCTACGCTGTGGCATTCGCCATCATCCCCGCAGCAGTCGCATTCCTCACCGAACCAGGGAGGTCGACGCCAAACGACCGGCACGCCACCGACAATGCCTCCGGAGACGCGGTCCGCTGGCTGTCGGTCGCGGCGCTGTGCGCGCTCGCCTTCCTCGTCAACATGATCTTCTATTTCATCCCGCCGCAGTTGCCTTTCTACCTGCGTGCGGCCGGTATCGGCGCCGCAAGCAATGCCGGCTTTGCGCTCGGTCTGCACAATCTGGTCATGGCGGGTTCAGCGCTTGGCTATGGCCGGCTACGCGCCAGGCTTTCCGTGCCGGCGATCTTCGTCATCGGCCTTTGCCTGATGACCTTGGGATTTGTGTTGGTCGCCTTTTCAACGACGATGCCTTCGGTTCTGTTTGCCATGGCGGTTGCCGGCGCGGGTCTCGGTCTCACCATCCCCAACCTGATGTCTGGCATCATCGCGCAGGCCAGCCCGGCCACCCGCGGACGGCTGGCCGGCATGGTAACAGCGTCGATGTTCATCGGTCATTTCACCTCGCCCTTCGCCAGCCAGCCTCTCATCGACACCGTCGGCTTTCAGGAGAGCTATCTCGCTGCGGCCTGCGGCCTCGCCGCCCTTGCCATCATCTGTGGGGCCATTGCGCTCAACCGCAAAAGCGGCGGGTAAGACCACTGGCCGTCCAAATCGCAACAAAAAAGCGGCGCCGGAAGGCGCCGCTTTTTGTCTCGGGAGGGAGGCTTGCCGCAACCTGGAGCGTTTCCGTTTTTTCACGGAAACGCTCCAGGTTTTTGTTTTCGCCGCATTCTTGTAGCGCCAAGTGATTCCACTTGGCTACAAAATGCTCCGGGGCTTAGTTGGCCGCCTTGGCTTCGATCTGCTTGGTCTTGGCCGGAGCAGCCGAGATCGCGATCTTGCGGGGCTTCAGCTCTTCGGGAATGTTGCGCTTCAGGTCGATGTGAAGCAGGCCGTTCTTGAGCGCAGCGCCGACGACGTCGACATGGTCGGCCAGCTGGAAGCGGCGCTCGAAGGCGCGAGCGGCGATGCCGCGATAAAGTACTTCCGAACCTTCGCCGTTGGTCTCGTCCTTGCGCTCACCCTTGATGGTCAGCACATTGCGGTGGGCTTCGATCGAAATCTCGTCATCCGAGAAACCGGCGACGGCCATGGAAATCCGGTAGGAATCCTCGCCGGTGCGCTCGATGTTGTAGGGCGGATAGCTCTGGCCACCTTCAGGCTGGGCCAGTGAATCCAGCATCGTGAACAGACGGTCAAAACCGACGGTCGAGCGATAGAGCGGGGAAAAATCGACATGACGCATGGTGTGTTCTCCTGTTGAGCAACATGGTTTGCGTAATGGTCCAGGCGAAACCCTTGAGGCGTTTCCAATGAACCAGCGACCCCGACATCGGCGGCCGCAGCAGACATCTGGGGGTGCCGGAAAGAGGTTTCAAGACATTCGGTCGAGGTTCCTGGCGCCAGTTCCAGATGAACGGCAGATGAACCACCTCTTCTGCCGCCGTTCAGACGGCTGACACTACCTTCCTCCCAACATCGCAATCAGCGGCAGAACAGCGCCGCGACGAAGCCGAGCCGGGTGCAACGTCCCTTCCTCCCGGATCGACAGGAGCCGGAAGCGCTGCGTCACGCGCTTCCGGCTTCAGACGTTCTGGCGACCTGCCGCGCCACCGGATTTGCTTTGCATTTTAGCGGATAGCCTCTATCACCTGCTGGGTGGCCCGCCTGCGGGTGCGAACACTTGAAGCGCCCGATGACGGATCTCTTCTACGAACTCGACGGCAATCCCGTCCCGGAAAACGCCTTTACCGGCTTCCTCACCACGCGCGACCGCAAACAGATCCGCTTCGCCAGGTTTTCTGCCACGGCCAGGCCGCTGAAAGGTACCGTGGTGGTCCTGCCCGGCCGCAATGAATGCATCGAAAAATATTTCGAGACCGTGCGGAACCTGACCGGCCGCGGTTTCGGCGTGGCCATGCTCGACTGGCGTGGCCAGGGCGCTTCCGACCGCCTGCTCAAGAACCCGCAGCGCGGCTATGTGAAGAGCTTCCAAGACTATGCCAGGGATCTCGAGCAGCTGTTCACGGAAGTGGTCCTGCCCGACTGCCGCGGACCCTATTACATCCTCGCGCATTCTGCCGGCGCTCTCGTGGCCTTGCTCGCCAGCGCCAACATGGTCAACCGCGTGCAGCGCATGGTGTTGATCGCACCTTTTCTCGACCTGCCCGATCAGCGGGTATCGATGACGACCGTACGTCGCCTCGGCGGTGTCCTGACCTGTCTGGGCCTTGGCCGCCTCTATGCGGCCTGGGGGCCGCGCAAGGCCTTGCCGACTCCGTTCGAACGCAATCTGCTGACCAGTGATCCCGAGCGCTATCGTCGCAACACCGGGCTGTATCAGGCCTATCCGCAGCTGGCACTTGGAGGCCCCACGGTTCGCTGGCTGCGCGCTGCCGCCGTCGCCACGGAAACCGTGCGCGACCCTGAATTCATGGCTGCGATGAAGATCCCGACTTTGATCATCGGCGCCGGCAACGACCGTGTCGTTTCAACCCGAGCGGTCGAGCATTTCGCCCGCCACATCCGGCTCGGTTCCTTTGTCATGATCGACGGTGCCAAACACGAGATCCTGCAGGAGAAAGACTATTACCGCGAGCAGTTCCTGGCAGCTTTCGACGCCTTCATACCAGGCAGCGAGGCGCAGGCAGAAGCAGCCCTGGGTTGAATTGCGGAACACGAGACAGGAACAGCCAGGATGACCCGCAACCTGCAGTTTGTCGTGTTGGCTGGCTCGTTGTTCGCCACTGCTTTGACAGCGCCCGCGCTGGCCGATGAACCGGAGCGCGTGGTGCAGGAATGGTATCGGCGTCTCTCCGAATCCGACATAGCCGGCCTTGCCGGTCTCATTGCGCCAAACGCCGTCTTTCACACGGAGGCTTCAGGCAAGTCGCAGAGCCGCGAGGAATTCATCGCCTATATGGACCAGTCTCAGGATGTCCTGGCCAACGCCGAGATTCGCCACAAGCTGCGGGAAAAAGACGAGACGACGATCACGATGATCGTCTGCTACGATTTTCAGCCGGGCCTCACGCTCAACCGGGAAACCTACAGCATCGCCGACGGCAAGATTGTCAACGCACGCCAGAAGCGCCTGGCCGAGGATTGCGACGGTTTCTAATCAACGACGCAGGCCCTCGAGGCATTTTGACCTCAATCGGACCTCCAAAAAGCCTGCGATGAGTCAGTCCTCACCCTCGCAAGGCCGCCATGGCGGCGTCATGCAATTCGGGCGTCGCAGCCGCAAGGATATCGCCGCCATTTTCGGCCGGTCGCCCGTCGAACGTCGTGATGACGCCGCCCGCCTTCTCGATGATCGGGATCAGGGCCACGATATCGTAGGGTTTCAGTCCCGGATCGGCGACGATGTCGACCGTGCCCGCCGCCACCATAGCGAAGGCGTAGCAGTCGGTACCGTACCGCGACAGCTGCACCTTGGTCTCGAAAAGGTCGAAGCGGCTACGTGCGTCGCCCTTGAAAAGCGCCGGCGTGGTGGTGAACAGCGTGGCGTCTTCCAGCTTCGTTGTCTTCCGGGCGGCCAGCTTGCGCGGACCGCCGGGTCCTTCATAGAAGGCGCCATCGGCATTGGCGTAGAACAGTTCGCCGGTGAAGGGCTGCGACATCAGCCCGGCCACCGCGTCACCGTCGACCGTCAGCCCGACCAGCGTCCCCCACACCGGAAGGCCGGAAATGAAAGCGCGGGTACCGTCGATCGGGTCGATCACCCAGACATGCCGGCTGGCAAGGTTCTCGCTGCCGTGTTCCTCGCCCAGGATGCCGTGATCCGGAAACTCGGCACCGATCAGCGCGCGGATTGCTCGTTCCGCCTCCCGATCGGCCTCGGTGACAGGATCGAAGCCGCCGGAGAGCTTGTTGACCACCGCGCCCTGACTGCGGAAGCGCGGCAAGGTCTCGGCCGCGGCCGCGCCGGCGATCCGCCGCATGAAATCGGGGGAAATGTTCAAGGTGCCTCTCCTGGAATTGCCGGCCGGACTGTGTGCCGGGCGCGTACTTAACAAAAGCGTTGCGGGAATGTCACGCGCGCCGCGCGGCAAGCCTTTCCTATTTCATTCTGAATTAATTATCAGGTTGACTTTTGTGCAACGCACAATAACCTCGAAGGCGGACAGGTTCTCCTGTCCATGCCCATCTTGGGCGTTTCCTCCCTAGACTTCGACCGCGTCGTGTCAACGATGCGGTCCTTTTTTTGGACTAGCGAGGCCGTGAGTCGTGGCAAGACTGTATCGTCCAACCAGTCACCTCACTGTTGACCATATCACTGTTCCCTATTCCGCCGCTTCCGGCAGGTCGAGGAAATGGTGGTCCGGCAACGCCATCAGGTCCGCCGAAAAGCGCGCCAGGTCTTCCGTCAGCGCGTCGAACCCAACCGACCTCTGGAAGGTGCGTTCATTCATGTAGAGCCCGCGGTTCACTTCGATCTGCAGCGCGTGCAGATTGCGCACCGGCCGGCCATAATGCTCGGTGATGAAGCCACCGGCATAAGGTTTGTTGTAGGCGACCGTATAACCCATGCCGCTGAGAAGTGAGATCGCTTCCTGCGTCAGCATCGCCGAAGCAGATGTACCGAAACGATCGCCGATGATGAAATCGGGGCGCATGCCCTGATCGCTGGTCCGCACGCTGGCCGGCATCGAATGACAATCGATTAGCACCGCATAGCCGAAACGGGCATGGGTGCCGGCGATCAATCGCTTCAGTGCCTCATGATAGGGCTTGTA
The DNA here is from genome assembly GCF_004136315.1 of Mesorhizobium sp. Pch-S. Taxonomy (NCBI): domain Bacteria; kingdom Pseudomonadati; phylum Pseudomonadota; class Alphaproteobacteria; order Hyphomicrobiales; family Phyllobacteriaceae; genus Mesorhizobium; species Mesorhizobium sp. Pch-S. The sequence continues at coordinate 3,786,185 of NZ_CP029562.1, read as the reverse complement.
GATCAGCTCGATGCGCTGGAAAGCCTCAACGATCGGCAGCCGCGCTCCATAGATGTCGAGCCCCTCGCCCACCAGCCGCGGCACGGTCCCGAGTCCGCCAGCGACGCGTGCCGAACGGATGTTGCAATAAGGCGGCACCGGTTCGATGAACATGCGCGGATCGAGTTCCCACGGCTCGCGGTTCACATCAAGATAGGCCCGCGGGAAGTTTGCCGCCAGCATCGGCGCGCCGAGCATGATCGCCGCACCGAACAGCTCGTCGACATAACAATCCTCGGAGCGGCGGATGGTGCTGCGGTCGAGCTTGGTCATCGCCAGGAATCGGTCCGGATAATGGCGGCCGCTGTGCGGGGAATTGAAAACGAAGGGAACGCGCTGCTCTGCGCCCGAGCGGACTTCGAAGGGCGGGACGGCCGCAAAATCCTCAGCTGGCGACGTCAAATTTCAGCAACCCATCGAAACACGTCTCTCATGATCCCAACGTGCCACCGCGTCGGGGCCATGTCCAGCGTTTCGGCGCCCCCAGATGGCTTGACGCTGGGGGATAGACGCCCATCATTCACTTGATGTTTACCCTCGCGATTCCATATACGTGATGGTTAACGGGATTGTTCCTCCACAATCTCGGGGGATGATTCGGACGGGACGAGAATGGCACGCATCCTGCTGGCGGAAGACGACGACGATATGCGCCGGTTCCTGGTCAAGGCGCTAGAGCGCGCAGGCTACCAGGTCAGTGATTTCGACAATGGCGCCAGCGCCTATGAGCGGTTGCGCGAAGAGCCGTTCTCGCTGCTGTTGACCGACATCGTCATGCCTGAGATGGACGGCATCGAGCTGGCGCGCCGCGCCACCGAAATCGACCCGGATCTCAAGGTGATGTTCATCACCGGATTCGCCGCCGTTGCGCTGAACCCCGATTCGAAAGCGCCGCGCGACGCCAAGGTGCTGTCCAAGCCCTTCCACCTGCGCGACCTCGTCAACGAGGTCGAGAAGATGCTGCACGCCGCATAAGCGGCGGCGCGACTGCAACACACATCGTGGTCGTTTGCGAGGCGCAAAATCCGCGTGCGCCTGCACCTATGTGTGGCCGATTCGGCTCCGGCCCGATTGGGACTTTCTCCAAAACGATCTTGGCAACAGCGGAATTCAACCGCCAGGGCTGTCGATATCCCGTGGAGGGACCGGCGCATCGCGACATTTTAGATGCCGGCTTTCTTTCGGTGTTTCTCGCTATTGACGCGCCGAAACAAAAGTGGTGTATGCGCGGCGTCGGATGGGCGTGTAGCTCAGCGGGAGAGCACTACGTTGACATCGTAGGGGTCACAGGTTCAATCCCTGTCACGCCCACCATCCGAACCCTTCCTTTCCAAGGCTTCAGTTTCAAGCCTTCCCCCCAAACCACCTTGAAGTCGCGACTTGCAGGCAAGCAGGGCGCGTTTGGTGTGTTTTTGCAGTTCCGCGACGACCTTTCGGTCGCTTGCATGCAGTCTGCCAGGTATTCCGGATCGAACGCCTCATAGGCATTGGCCGCGCGCTTCTCGTCGTGGCCAAGCCACACGTCGCGCTGCTGCTTGTCGACCGGCGGTTTCTGCCGGTGGACCATCATGCCATGAAATGCGGCATCCATGCGCAATACGATAAGCTCGAGGTGCTGGGGGTAGGCGGCGATCGACCGCTAACCCACCTGTTGACCGAGATCGTCAGCGCAAGGGATGCACCCTCAAGGAATCGGTTGACGTCTACAACGAGTGCGGCGCGATCTATTCCAACCTGCCGGCAGACAACCGTCGGCAGCGCCGAATGCGTGTGCCAAGGCCAGGGGGCAGTTTCGATGTTGAAATCTCCTATCAAAATCTCTGCCGCAGCAAGGGCGCGATTGGTCATCGACATGGAACAGTTGAGACCTGCTGCTGGGGTGGAGCTGATCCCCGCGATTCTTTGGGAAAAGTACGAGGTTTCGATCGGAGCGTTCAGAGAGACCGAACGGCAAGAGATCCTTGAGAACATACGAAGCGACAACGGATACGAGTACGTCCTTTGCGGCCCGTATGAAGATGCCGAGGGGTTTGTCGGCAAGACCCTGGACTACCAGGATGGGAGGTATGTTCTTGTCTGATGGTGAGGATTTTTCGCCATCTACACCAAGGCTAAGGGCGCCTAATTTGCTTCTGCTTGCCGAGTAAAAATCACGACAAGACCGCGGAGACCAAGCACGAAGACAGAGATCGAAGCGGCCTAAGCCAGCCCACAGCAATCTCTCCCCCTTCCCCACTGTAATAGACCTCTCTTCATGGACAAGAGGCGGCATCGCAGCAAGGATTGTCGCGAATCGATTGGAGATGCAACGATGACCACAGAACGCCATGGCGGCTGTGCGTGCGGCAAGGTTCGCTACTCCGTGTCGGGCGATCCGCTGCGCGTCGGCCTCTGCCATTGCACCGATTGCAGACGCACCAGCGGCTCGGCTTTTACTTTCTATGGAATCTGGCCGCTGGCGGCATTCAGATGCGAAGGACAGACATCCGCCTATAAAGACCGCAGCTTCTGCCCGACCTGCGGCGGCCAGGTGTTTGCACTCAGCGACACCGAGGCAGAGATCATGGCCGGCACGCTCGATGAGGCGCCGTCCGACCTTGTGCCGCAATATGAACTCTGGACACCACGGCGAGAACCCTGGCTGCATGCCTTGCCTGGAACCGATCAATTCCACGGCAACCGCTGATCCGCGACATCCGGCTGCGGACAGTCACTCCGGAAGACCGGCTTTGCGAAATCCCTCGACGAAATGCTCCAGCATCGCACTGTCGCGAAATGGCTCCGTCGCGGCCCAGTGGCTGGTTGTGAAATGGGGATTGCCGACCAGAAACAGTTCGACCTCGGCGCGCGCCTCGTCGAGGCGGCCGAGTTGTGCCAGGCTTGCCGCCAAGAAACGGCGCGAGCTCGTGCGGTACGTCTCATCCCTGCGCAGCGTCTCGACGGCAGCCTCATAGTCACGGCAGGCATATTGCGCCTGGCCGAGCGTCGAATAATACCAACTGGCTGGGTACGGATTCAGCCTAAACGCCTTGCGGATGTGCTCGAGCCCTTCGTCGATCCACCCGGCCAAAACCGCGACGTCGGACAACGCCGCCCAGGCATCGGCCTCGTTGGGATCAAGCTCGATCGCCCTGGCGAATTCCGCGTCCGCTTCCGCGAAACTGCGTTCATAGGTCAGCAGATAGCCCAGCACCCAGCGGCAACCGGCATCGTTCGGATCGATCGTCACGGCCTTGCGCGCCAGTTCCAGGGCAATTTTGCGGTCATCTTCGGTCGGTCCGCCCCAATGCACCCATCCCATCCAGCGGTTCATGGCAAGCCAGCGATAGGGTTCGGCATAATCGGGATCGAGCGAAACCGCCCGCGTCAGCATCAAATGCGCCTCCCGCGCCGTCTGTGGCGAATCGTCCATCAGCCTGCGGGCCCTGACGCAGAGGTCGTAGGCTTCGAGATTCCTGGGCCGATTGCGCGGTGTCGAGGCGCGCAGCCGGCCGAGCAGCGCCTCGACGATCCTGGCTGTCACCTCGTCCTGAACGGCGAAGATGTCTTCGAGCCCACGGTCGAAGCGTTCCGCCCAAAGATGTTCGCCGCTCGCCGCGTCGACCAGTTGGGCGTTGATGCGAACATGCCCGGCGGCGCGGCGCGCACTGCCCTCCAGCAGGTAACGCACGCCGAGGTCTTGCGCGATGGTGCGCACATCTGTCGCCTTTCCCTTGTAGGAGAAGGCCGAATTGCGCGCGATGACGAACAACCCAGGAATCCTGGAAAGGTCGGTGATGAGATCCTCGGTCAGCCCATCCGCGAACGATTCCTGTTCCGGATCATTGCTGACGTTGACAAAGGGCAGCACCGCGATGGAGGGCTTTCCAGGCAGCGGCAAAGGCTTTCGCTGCACACTATCGCGTTTTTCGACGCTGCCTGCAAAGCGATAGCCTACGCGCGGCACAGTCGCGATCCATTCACCGCTGCCATCAGCGGCCGGACCAAGCAGCTTCCTGAGTTGCGCAATCTGCACCGTCAGATTGCCTTCCTCGACGGCCATGCCCGGCCAGGCCGCATCCATCAGCTCGGCCTTGCCGAGGATTTCGCCTGCCCGGCCCACAAGAGCCGCGAGCAGCCTCAGTCCGCGATAACCCGTTGCCACAGGGACATCGTTCCGCGTCAGCGTTCCCGCATCCGGGTCAAGTAAGAACGGGCCAAAGGCAAAGCGCGATCCTTGCATGGCGCATCCTTAGAGCCTTTCCGGCTCATAGGAAACCAGGACACCGGGGCAGGTCGATCCGGCCTCCGCGACCAACTCACCCGATGGAAAAATTCCTGTCGACGCAATGCAGCCCGGTATAACTCGTATTCGACGGACAATGGCGGCGATCTTCCAGACGATCCCCGCCAGAAGATCGAGGTAACTGTCATGGTTTTCTGGGCTGCGAACATCGCCGTGTTGGCGGTGGCCTATCTTCTCGGCTCGATACCCTCGGGCTATCTGGCCGGCAAATGGCTGAAAGGCATCGACATCCGGCAACACGGGTCGCGATCCACCTGGGCAACGAACGTACTTCGAACGATCGGAAAAGGGGCGGCGCTGGCGGTTCTCCTGGTCGATGTCTTGAAGGGCGTGGCAGCAGTCGCTTTCGCCCGCTGGTTTTCCCTTTGGCCCTCTTCAATGCCGCAAGGCACGATGCCGGTGGCTGACCTGCAGACATGGGAACCCTGGCTTGTCTGCCTTGCCGGGCTCGCCGCGCTGCTGGGGCATGGCCGGTCGATCTGGCTGAATTTCACCGGCGGCAAGTCGGCTGCGACGGGGCTCGGCGTGTTGCTGGCGATGTCCTGGCCCGCAGGCTTGGCAGCCGCAGCGGTTTTTGGGGTTTCGCTGGCAGTGTCTAGGATCGTTTCATTGAGCTCGATGCTTGCGGCCGTGACCGCCATCGCGCTCGTCTTCCTCCTGGAACAGCCCCTGGCCTACCGGCTGCTGGTGATCGCAGGCGGCGTCTACGTCATCTTGCGCCACAGTGCCAACATTCGCCGGCTGCTGTCAGGAACGGAGCCCCGCCTTGGGCAGAAATCCTGATCGACGGATTCCACTGCGGGTGAAGGCCTGATCACGCCTGCCTGACAATGGCACCGATCGCATTCACCAGAAGCCGTGACGCGGTCTGCGCCGTGAGGCCGCCTATGTCGGCCGGAGGATAGAACTCGACAAGATCGAACCCGACGATCCTGGCCCGCCGGGAGACGCCCGCGATCAGGTCGATCACCTGTGTATAGGTGAGGCCTCCGGGTGTGCGTGCCGCCACACCCGGCATGATGCCGGGATCGAGGCCGTCGCAATCGAGGGTGACGACGACTCGCACACCCTCGGGAATATGCCGAAGAGCGGCATCGACGCCGATGGCGTGCACTTCGCGGGCGGTGATAAAGCGGCTGCCATAGTGTTGAGCCGCTTCGATTTCAGACCGCCTTCCACTGCCGACGCTGCGCAGGCCGACCTGCACCATGCCTGCGACGTGTGGCATCTCGCTCGCCCGGCGCATCGGGCTCGAGTAGCCGAAGCGCTCGCCATGCACTTCGTCCCGCCAGTCGATATGGGCGTCGATCTGCAGGATCCAGACCGGCCCATGCTCAGCAAAACCGGCAAGGAACGGGATAACCACGGAATCGTCACCGCCGAGCAGGATCGGCACAGCCTGCAGCGCCAGGATCTCACGGGTCTTCGCTTCGATCCCGGCCCGGTTGCCGGCATTGTCGTGCATGGTGGTCGCAATGTCGCCGATATCGGTGCAGGAGACTGATCCACCACCGAACAGCGGACCGCCAAGATCGAAGTCCCAGTGTTCGACGAGCCCAGCGTCATCCTGGCTGGCCGCGCGGATCGCATTGGCAGCCGCAACGTAACCGCTGCTGTCCTCGCCGGGATAGGTGCTGCCATACCCAGCTCCGAAGATGACGGCACGGGGTACGTGGCCATCGGCAAGGTGACTGGGAAAGTCGAGAAAGGCTGGGGAAGTTGGCATGTCTTGACCGTTGCGATGATGGTTTCGCTGAATTCAGGAGCGAGCAGGTTGGCGAGACCCTGTTCAGACCCCTTGGGATTGCAAACCTAGCCCATTTGGAAGTTTTGAGAACTATTTGGGCAGCCTTAATTACGACGCCGGCTGCGTCCGGCAGAATTCAACCTCATTTCCAAACGAGGGCCTGGCCCTCCAGCCGATATGGAGGTTGTCATGAACGACTCACTTTGCGTCAGCCCTTCGCCAGCAGGGCGATCAGGACCATCAGCCAAGCAGGCGTCACACCGGCGCTACAGTCCGTTGAACCTGTTCGACAACATCACGGCCTGGCAGCAACGCACCCGCTTTCGCTGGGAACTCAAGCGACTGGCGAGAGACAACCCTCACCTGATCGACGATCTGGGTCTCACGAAAGAACAGGTCGAGGACGAGGTCGCCAAACTGCCCTTCTGGCAGCGATAGCTGTGCCGCTACCCCGTGCTGGCTCGCGACGCCGCCACCGACAGCCGCTGATCTGCGCCGGTCGTCACCTGCCGGTAAAGCCAGTGGAGGACCGGGACGAGAACCAGCGTCATGGCCAACGGCTTGAACCAGGGATTCAGGGCTGCGTGAAGACTGCGGTCGATCCCGGTCCATCCACAGATGAAGACGACGGCTCCCAGGATCAGTGGCAGGTTCCAGCCCTCGTCCCGGGTTCTCATGAGGGAAATGGCAAGCGCGGCCGGCGCGACGAGCATGACATAGGTGTTGGATTCGACCCTGGGGTTGAAAACCGTCATGTAGTAGGCCGCCAGCAGGAAGATGGCGAACGCGCTCAACTGGCGATCGTTTTTCCTGTCCAGCCAGAGCGAGGCAAGCAGCACGGCAGCCGCCACGGCCAAACGCAGGACGATGGTCACGCTGGCTGGAACGGAAACATCCAATGCCGCGAAAAGCCCGGTAAAGTCAGCCGCTTCGAAGGCACCTGACCGGTTTGCCCCCATCGATGTGAGCAGCCGGAAGAATTCGGCATGCTGTGCGCTCACATAGTCTGCCGGAGCAAATGCATAAGGGATGGCGAAAACCAGACCGATCGCGAGCAACAGGAAAGGGATGAGCCGCAGTCTGATGGCTCCGACCAGCAAGACCATGACGATCGCAGTCGGCTTGGCAATCAGAGCCACGGACGCCCAGAACATCGTTTCGGCGCGACGATTGTCCATGGCAGACAAGGTCAACAGCCAGCAGGCTGCCGTCAGCAGCACCGTTGCCTGTCCGTTGCGGATGGCACCGAGCGACAGCGGGATGGCCAGGAAAAACGCCAGCGACGCGATGTGCTCGGCTCTGACCTTATCGAAGACGCGAGCCTGCTTGACGATCGCAAAAGTGAGCAGACCTACGCCGAGAAGCCGCCACAGGATTCCCCCCAGCTCGGACCCGAGCCAGGCGAATGGACTGTAGAGCGCGGCGAAGGCGGGCGTGTACAGATAGCCCATTGCGCTGTTGAGGTCGTAGAGCGGGCGTCCCGCGTGGAACATCGCGGTGCCGAATTCATAGGCTGGTAACACCGAGTGTGACAGCGGTTTGAGAGCTGCCAGACAGACCGCCGTTACGATGGTCAGAAACCACAGCACGAACCCGCTGCGCTCGTAGAGCGCTTTCAACGAATGCACGATAACCCCCAAAACCCCAAGCGCGCACAAATATGCACGGCACACCCCATGCGCCGCCAACCTTGGCGGCTTTAGGGCGTTCATCGCTCCCTTGTTGGTCCAGATCGGGAAAATCGCCTTTCAGCGTTATACCCATCTGCAGGAACGATTTCCGCGCAGCGCTCCTACACCATGTTTTGTGGGGTTTTGTGACAGATCACGCTGGCCCTCTGCAGCCGCTCACCCTTCCAGCCATACCTTCTCGAAATGCTGCTCGAGTGCCTGGTGCTGCTCGCAATTGTGCACGCCGTTGCGGAAACTGCGGAAGACCGAGCGCCAGTACGGCTGAATGATGACGCCGGCATCGCGCAGATTCTGTTCGATCTTGCCCATGACCTCCTGCCGCTGCTTGGCTTCCGGCATCGCCAGCGCCTTATCGAGCAGTTCGTCGAATTCCTTGCTGGAGTATGCGCTTTCGTTCCAGGCGGCGCCTGACCGATAGGCAAGCGCAAGCACCTGCACTCCCAGCGGCCGCCCCAGCCATTCCGTGCATGAAAAAGGATACTTGCTCCAGTCGTTCCAGAAGGTTGCGGCAGGTAGCACCGTCCGTTTCACCTTGAGACCGGCTTCGCGCATCTGTGCCGCGATCGCATCGGCTGACGACTTCTGCCATTCGACGTCGACGGAGATCAGGTCGAACTCATGGTCGACCTTGCCGGCTTCCTTCAACAGAGCCTTGGCCTCATCAACCTTGCGCACCGCAGGACCGACATCGGCATATTCGGGATGCATCGGTCCGACATGATGGTTGTCGGCTGGCTTGCCACGATCATCGAGCGCTATCTTGAGCACCGCACTGTTGTCCACCGCGAGCTGTGCCGCGCGCCTTACCCTGACATCGTCATAAGGAGCACTGTTGACGTTGAAACGCGCCACGATCGTCGAGCCGGTCGCGATCTCGGACTGACCGAGCCCGATCGCCTCGGTCTGGGACAGGATATCGGCCGAAGTCTCGTGGTTGGTGTCGATCTCACCGGATTCGAAGGCTGACAGCATCGGGCTCGGGTCGGAACCATAGTCGATCCACCTGATGCCATCGAGATGGACTTCGCCTTTCCACCATTTCTCCTTGCGCTTGACCTCGGCGCCGGTTTCGGCGTCCCAGTTCACCAGTTCGAACGGTCCGGTGGTGATGGCCAGGGCCTTTTTGGGATCGCCGTCGCCCTGGTAGGAGCGGTGCATGATCAGCGCCGGGTAGTCGGCCATGCCGGCAATCAACGAAATGTCCGGTTTCGGCAGGTTGAGACGGATGGTGTGGTCGTCCACACGCTCGATGCCACCTGCGACAGCCTTCTTGGAATTGGCGTCGACCAATGCGCCCATCCGCGCGGCCAGCGAATTTCCGGGAACGTCAGCCTCGCACCAACGGGTCAGGTTGTGGACGACATCCTCGGCACTGAAGGCATCGCCATTCGACCAGGTGATGCCCTTGCGCACCTTCAGCGTCAGCGTCCTGGCATCGTCACTCATCTCCCAGGCTTCCAGCAGCCAGGGTTCAAAGCTGAAGTCGCGGTTCCAGCGCACCAGATATTCGTTGCAGTGGCGCGCGACATTCGACATCTCGACGCCGTCGAAAGTACGCGGGTCCTTGAAACCCTTGACGTTCATGGCGACCTTGAGCACGCCGCCTTTCTTCGGCTCTTCGGCGCGGGCGGGTGTCGGCACGATCCCGCCAAGCGCAAAAGCGCCGGCCGCACTCACCCCGAGCGCGGCCATCGCGGCGAGATATTCGCGCCGGTTCATCCCGCCTTTCCTGAAGTCATGCGCCATCGGTTCGGCGCGCGGATGCAGCGGCCGGTCGGTCAACATCAGCTTGATCATGGCTCTCCCCTGCCTGACCCCGGCTTGTTCACGGCTTTGACGATTGCCGGGCGTTCTTGGTAGGGGTGAAGGATAAGTCCGGAGTGGAATCGGGAATGTTCCGTTTCCCGTAAATCTTGTGCGCTGTTCCGCACCCTTTTGCTGCACTGGCCTATGGCCGACACCAGGCAATGCAAGCCGATCAATATGGCCAGCGACTCTTGCCCAACGCCACAAGCGCCGTGACGATATCTGCCATCGCCTCGCCTGCTCGCGGCACGCGCTTGCGAGCCCGCAGGAAGCTGTGTGTCAGGCGTTTTTCGTTGAGCCATGCCGCTCTTCCCCCGGCGGCGAGGATGCGGTCGCGATAGGCCTCGCCATCCGACGACAACGGATCACATTCGGCTGTCACGATCACCGTCGGCGGCAATCCGGCAAAGTCGCCGTCCGATAGCGGCTCCAGCGTTGCGTCGTCTGGCCCTGGCGCCTGGCCGATGCGTATCTGCCTGTAGACAGCGAGATCGGCCGATGACAGCAGCGGCGCCTCGGCATGCTCGACATAGGACCCCGCCGAAGGATCGCCGCCAAGGCTCGGATAGATCAGGACCTGGCCGATAGCCGGTCGTGGCCGTTCGCGCGAGGCATGGGCAACGGCGGCGGCCAGATTGCCGCCTGCACTCTCTCCGCACAGCACGATCGGAAGTTCGGTCCCGGCCACGAGCCAGTCGAAAGCAGCGACAGCGTCATCGAAGGCAGCAGGATGCAGATGTTCCGGTGCCAGACGGTAATCTATGGAGATCACGGCAAAGCTGGTTTCATCACAAAGGTCGGCGCAGATATCGTCGTGGCTGTCCAGCCCGCCGAAGACAAAACCGCCTCCGTGGAAATAGAGGATGGCCGCCCGCGGCGAGCGGCCATCCGGCCGGTAACGGCGAAATGGGATGGTACGATCGGCCAACGTGATCGCGTCATCCTCGGTTTCGACACCGGCAGGGCGACCGGTATGAAAGACGGCCGCCATCTCGTCGTAAAGTGCACGTTCCTGTTCGACGGGCATGTCGGCGGCCGGGAAATGCCTTGCGGTGACCGCGTCGATGTAGGTCCAGTACTCCGGATCGAGCAGTGCCGCGTATTTCCCGCGATCCATCATTCCTTGAGGTCCAGTTCGGCGTTCGATACCCCCATCAGAGGGATCGGTAGAGTTCCGCGGCATTTTCATAGGTGAAGCGCATCGGCACGGAGCCTTCGACCTGCCAGGCGGCAACCGCCTCGCCTGCCATCAACCGGCATGCCGTGGCTGTATCAGCCACGGCGCCGCCATAGAGACGGTTGGCAAGGTTGAGGATCGCCGTCTGATGCATGGCGGCACTGCCGCTGCCGCAGGCATCCTTGACCAGCAGCACGCGGAAGCCGGCGGTCACCGCGTCGCGCACCGTCGCATCGATGCAGGCCTCGGTCCAGACCCCGGCGACGATCAGCCACTCGATGCCGCTGGCCTTGAGAAGCTCGATCGCTTCCGCTGTGCGGAAGGCGCTCGCATGGGCCTTGACCAGCAGTGTTTCGCCATCTCCCGGTGCCACTTCGGCGCAGATCGCCGTCAACGGGTCGTCCTTGCTGGAGAAGGCCGATTTGCCATTTCCATCGAGGGGATGAAACGGCCGCTCTTGCGTGTCGAGATCGACGATGTAGGCCCAATGATAGAGCGGCACGCCATTTGCCCGCGCCGCAGCCTGCAGCCGTTGCACATTGGCAAGCAAATCGGAAAAGCCTTCGACCAGATAGCGGCTGTCCTTGCGGTGCTCTTCCTGCAGGTCGATGAAAACGGCGGCAGCTGTGCCGCGCCGGATCGAAACAGGCGCCTTCATCAGGCATGGCCTTCGAGGAATTCATCCTCGTAGGGAAAGCGCGACAGCAATTCCGTCCCGGTTTCGGTGATCAGCATCTCGTCCTCCAGCTTGACGCCCTCGCGTCCGCCCTTCTCGCCGATATAGCTTTCGACGGAAACCACCATGCCGGGCTGCATGATGCCGTCGCGGCCATAGGTTTCATAATCCATGGAGTGCGCGATGAAAGGCGTTTCGCCGTGCATGCCAACCCCATGCATGACGGAGGTGTAGCGCTGGTCGACGAAGCGGTCCGGGATCTTCCAGGCCTTCTCGGCGATCTCGCGAAACGCCATCCCCGGCTTCACGATCGATATGTTGTGCTGCACCTGATCGTAGGCCATGCGGTAAAGCATCTTCTGATAGTCGCTCGGCCTGCCCGGTCCACAGCGGAAGGTACGGGAGAAGTCCGAATAATAGCCATAACAGCCGATCGTATCGGTATCGAGCGCCACCAGCTCCCCAGGCCGTACCTTGCGGCCGCTCGCTTCGTTGAACCAGGGATTGGTGCGCTGGCCAGAAGTCAGGAGCCGTGTCTCGATGAATTCGCCGCCTTGCCGGATAACCTCGTGATACATGATGGCGAAGAGCTCGTTTTCAGCCACGCCGGGTTTGATTGCTTCGCGCACGGCAGAAACCGCAGCCTCCGCGCCAGCCATCGAGGCAACGAGGCATTTTACCTCCTGCGGTGTCTTGATCGCGCGAACGGCCAGGATCTCGCCCTGGCAGTCCTTCACGTCGCAGCCACGCTTCTGCAACGCCAATGCCTGCAGGTGGCTGCAGCGATCCAGTCCAAGCTTCATCGAGCCGCCGCCATGCGTCTTCAGGAGGTCTGCGATCTCGTCGGCGAAAGGCCCTGCCGTCTCGTCGTCACGACCGGAAACCGACGACCACACCAGTTTCGAGGGCCTGGCCTCATCCACCGTGTCGAGCACCATGGAGACATGGTAGCTCTGCGGATATTCGAACAGCACGATCGGCCCTTCGGTCGGGATGAAGAAGTAGCGTGTCGAATTGCGCAGGAAATAGCCGAACATGTTGCGCGAGCCGGTGGCGTAGCGCTGATTGTAGGGATCGAACAGCACCACGGCACCGTAACCCGCCTCGCGCATCCAGCTGCGCAGTCTTTCGAGTCGTTCTTTCCTCAGCGCCACCGCGTCGATGAAGGAAGGCTCCGTATCGGAAAGCCACATGCCACCGGCGGGATCTGCCGTCGCCGGGTGACGCATGCGATCCTTGAAGTCGACGTCGTCGGTGCTGTCGGGGTCGAAAACCACAATGCTCATGCCTGCCTCTCCAGAGCGTTTCCGGTCTTCGGAAACACGGAAACTGCGCACTCTTCCCAGAATTGCTCTGAGGCCTTGGACAATGAGCCAAACCGTCGATTGGATTTGTGCTGAAAGCCGCAAGGATCGTGCGGTGATCCGCGCCTTCAGTTTCGGCGTGCCGCCTTTGGCGTATGGCCGTACTGTTCGCGAAAGGCGCGGGCAAAGCTCGACATCGAAGCAAAGCCGCAGGCCAGCGAAACCTCCCGCACCGCAAGTGTCGAATGCGCCAGCAGATCGGCCGCACGCTTCAGTCGCAACCGGCGATAATAACTGTTCGGCGATGTCGAAAGTTCGGCACGGAAGCCGCGCTCCAGCCGGTCCGGCGAGACGCCGAGACGCTCGGCCAGGTCCGCCATGGCGAGCCGTTCCTCAACAGCGTCTTCCATGATGGCGATGGCCGACAGCACCAGTTCATTGCGCACCCCCGTGCGCAGCCGCAACGGCATCAGCTTGCGATCGACGCTTGAGCGCAGCGGGCTGTGCACGAACCATTCGGCGACGCCGGCGGCAAGTTCGGCACCATAGTCGCCGGCGACGATTTCCAGCATCATGTCGAGGCTGCCCACCCCGCCGGCAGACGTGAAACGCCGGCGATCGATGACGTAAAGGTCGCGGCGAAGGTCGATCTCGGGAAATGCTTCGGTGAAGGCTGCCTGGCTTGTCCAGTGCAGGGTGCAGGTGTGACCGTCGAGCAGGCCGGCACGCGCCAGGAAGAAGGCTGCGTCGGCCACCGCGCCGAGATGAGCCCCGCTGCGCAGGCTCTTGCGGATCCAGCCGACGGCATCTGCCGCGACCAGATGGTCGGCATCACCACCGGAACAGACCACGATGCGGTCCGCTTTCGGATTGGCGGTCGCAGCAAAGCCTGGCTGGATGACGACGCCGTTGGAAGCCTCGACCGGTTCGCGATCCGCACCCACGATGATCCAGCGATAGCATTCCCGCTTTGCCAGTATGTTGGCGGCGCGCAATGGCTCGATGATCGATGAGAACGCCATCATCGGGAACTGCGGAAACACCAGGACGGCGAAGGTGATGGGGGCGTGGCTGACCATCAACATGACTTTGGCGGGGTTGCGTCTCTCATCCGGTGTCAATGGCGCGACACCTCACCCGCGATGAGAATTTACAGATGCTGCGCGAGTCAACCTCTGTCAGGCAGCAAGCACCGCATCCCAAGGTTTGTTGACGAAGCAAGGGACATGACGTGTTGCATGAGGTGAGAATGATCAAACGCCGCTCTTGCCAGGCATTTCGGAATTGATCATACTCCATGAATAATTCCGATCGATGCTCGCGATCGATCGGATTCACGACGTTCCAGACATCCTAACGCGATCAGGGAGGGCGCATCGGGATGGCCGGCCGGCTCAAGCGCGGGCTGAGGAATTACACCGGGAAAGACATTCAGGTTTCATCACGGTCCGAGCACCTCCGGTGCGCGAACTGAGTTGGGAGGTAGCCGGCGACAGCCGGTCATGTGACTGCAACAAGGGAGGAAGTTCATGTTGCGCAAACTGCTTATCGGAACGATGCTGGGCTCGGCGCTCACTGCTGGCTATGCCGCATCGACCTATGCTGCTGGCGGCTCGGTCGAAGTGCTGCACTGGTGGACCTCTGGTGGCGAGGCCGCCGCGCTCGACGTTCTGAAGAAGAAGCTCGAAAGCCAGGGCGTGACCTGGAAAGACATGCCAGTGGCCGGCGGCGGCGGCGAAGCGGCCATGACCGCACTGCGCGCCCGTGTCACCGCCGGTGATCCACCGACCGCCGTGCAGGCTCTCGGCTTCGACATCACCGACTGGGCCAAGCAGGGCGTCGTCGGCGATCTCGGCGAAGTGGCCGACAAGGAAGGCTGGGACAAGGTGGTTCCGACCGCGCTGCAGAACTTCGCCAAGCATGACGGCAAGTGGATCGCGGCACCGGTCAACGTGCACTCGACCAACTGGGTCTGGATTTCCAAGAAGGCGCTCGACGCTGCCGGCGGCAAGGTACCCGAGAACTGGGACGAGCTGGTCGCGGTGCTCGACAAGATGAAGGCAAACGGCATCACGCCACTCGCCCATGGCGGCCAGGCCTGGCAGGACGCCACCATCTTCGACGCGGTCGTGCTGTCGCTTGGCACCGACTTCTACAAGGCTTCGATGATCGACAACGATCCTGCCGCCCTCGGTGGCGAGAAGATGGTCGAAGCCTTCGATCGCATGGCCAAGCTGAAGAGCTATGTCGACAAGGACTTCTCGGGTCGTGACTGGAACCTGGCGTCGGCCATGGTCATCGAAGGCAAGGCCGGCATGCAGATGATGGGCGACTGGGCCAAGGGCGAGTTCCTGAAGGCCGGCCAGAAGCCAGGCTCCGACTTCGTCTGCATCCGCTTCCCGGGCACGCAGGGCGCGGTCACCTTCAACTCCGACATGTTCATGATGTTCAAGGTCGGCGACGACAAGAAGGCGGCGCAGCTCACCATGGCCTCCGATATCGAGAGCCCTGACTTCCAGTCGTCGTTCAACGTGGTGAAGGGTTCGGTGCCGGCACGCACCGACGTGCCGGACACCGCTTTTGACGACTGCGGCAAGAAGGGCATCAAGGATCTGGCCGAAGCCAATTCGTCCGGCAAGCTGTTCGGCTCGATGGCCCACGGCTACGCCGTACCGGCAGCGGTGAAGAACGCCATGTATGACGTGATCACCCGCCACTTCAACGGTGAACTCGACTCCAAGGCTGCCGCGGCCGCCCTGGTCGAGGCGGTTGCTGCAGCGAAGGGCTGACAAGGTCTGAGCTTCCGTGCCCCGGCTTCGGTCGGGGCACCCATTCTTTTTCCAACCGAGGCGAACCATGGCCGACGCCACCATGACCGGGCGAAATGCCTTAGCAAATCCGCGCGCCACCTTGCAGGACCTGTTGCCGAAGATCGTGCTGGCGCCAAGCTTCGCGGTGATCCTGATCTTCGTCTACGGCTTCATCGCATTTACCGCCGTGTTGTCCTTCTCGGGCTCGAAGCTGCTGCCGGATTTCTCGACCTGGGTCGGTTTCAGCAATTATGTGCGCCTGTTCAACCACCCGAACTGGATCGTCGCGCTCAAGAACCTTGCGATCTTCTCCATTCTCTACATCGTCATCTGTTCGGTGATCGGGCTCGCGCTCGCCATCTTCCTCGACCAGAAGATCCGCGGCGAAGGCATGCTCAGGCCCATCTACCTCTACCCGATGGCGCTGTCCTTCATCGTCACCGGCGTGGCCTGGAAATGGTTTCTCGACCCCGGCATCGGCCTTGAGCACGTCATGCAGTCGATCGGCTGGGAAAGCTTCTCGTTCCGCTGGATCAAGGACGGCAAGATGGCGATCTACACCATCGTCATCGCTGCGGTCTGGCAGTCGTCCGGCTTTGTCATGGCGATGTTCCTTGCCGGGCTGCGAGGCGTCGACAACGAGATCATCAAGGCCGCCCAGATCGACGGCGCTTCCACCTTTGTCATCTACCGCCGCATCATCATCCCACTGATGCGCCCGGTCTTCCTGTCTGCCTTCGTCGTGCTCGCCCACCTTGCCATCAAATCCTATGACCTCGTCGTGGCCATGACCGATGGCGGCCCGGGAACTGCAACCTGGACGCCGGCGCTGTTCATGCAGAAATTCACCTTCGGCCGCAACGAAATGGGTATGGGCGCAGCGTCTGCCATCATCATGATGATGATGATCTTCGCCATCATCGTGCCCTATCTCTACTCCGAACTCGGGGGGAAGAAGAAATGAGCGCCCCCTCGCAAGACGTCGCCACGCGCAACGGCGTTGTCGTCCGTGCGCTGATCTATGCGCTGCTCATCCTGTTCGCGGTCTACTACCTGCTGCCGCTCTACGTGATGGTGGTGAATTCGCTGAAGCCCCTCGACGAAATCCGTCAGGGCAACATGCTGGCTCTGCCGCAGCAATGGACGGTTGCTCCCTGGCTGTCGGCCTGGTCGACAGCACAGATTGGTGTCTCGCCGACCGGCCTGAAGCCCTATTTCCTGAATTCGGTGCTGATGGTGGTGCCGGCGGTGGCGATCTCGACGGTGCTCGGGGCGCTGAACGGCTATGTGCTGACCAAATGGCGCTTCAAGGGCGACAACATCGTCTTCGGCATGATGCTGCTTGCCTGTTTCATCCCCTTCCAGATCGTGCTGATCCCTTCGGCACGCATCCTCGGCCTGCTTGGGCTGGCCGGCACGGTGCCCGGCCTGGTCCTGATCCACGCCATCTACGGGCTCGGCTTCACGACGCTGTTCTTCCGCAACTATTATGAAGCCTTCCCGACCGAGCTGGTCAAAGCAGCGCAGATCGACGGTGCCTCCTTCTTCCAGATCTTCCGGCGGATCCTCCTGCCTTCCTCGGGACCGATCATCGTGGTCACCGTGATCTGGCAGTTCACCAACATCTGGAACGACTTCCTGTTTGGATCGTCGTTCTCAAGCGTCGATTCCATCCCCATCACGGTGGCGCTGAACAATCTGGTCAATTCCTCGACGGGCGTGAAGGAATACAATGTCCACTTCGCCGGCGCGATCCTGGCGGCCCTTCCCACCCTTATCGTCTACATCGTCTCCGGACGTTACTTCGTGCGCGGCCTGATGGCCGGCGCCGTGAAAGGCTAAGGCACCATGTCCTTTCTTGAGATCGACAATCTCGAAAAATCCTTCGGCACGACCAGGATCCTGAAGGGCGTCACACTCGGTATCGAGGAAGGCGGCTTCCTTGTGCTCGTGGGGCCCTCCGGCTGCGGCAAGTCGACATTGCTCAACACCATCGCGGGGCTGGAACAGATCACCAGCGGTGAGATCCGCATCGCCGGCAAGCGTGTCAACGAACTGCACCCGTCGAAGCGCGACATCGCCATGGTGTTCCAGTCCTATGCGCTTTATCCCAACATGACGGTCGGTGAAAACATCGGCTTTGGCATGGAGATCCGCGGTGTCGCCAAGCCCGAGCGCGACAAGGCGATCGCCGAAGTGGCGCAGCTTCTGCAAATCAGTCACCTGCTCGACCGCAAGCCGAGCCAGTTGTCCGGCGGCCAGCGCCAGCGCGTCGCCATGGGCCGTGCGCTGGTGCGCAAGCCACAGGTCTTCCTGTTCGACGAGCCGCTCTCCAATCTCGACGCGAAGCTGCGCATCGACATGCGCACCGAGATCAAGCGCCTGCACCAGCGCATGAAGACGACCATCGTCTATGTCACCCACGACCAGATCGAGGCGATGACGCTGGCCACGAAGATCGCCGTGCTGAAGGACGGTATCCTGCAGCAATTCGGCACGCCGGCGGAAATCTACAACAACCCGGTCAACATGTTCGTCGCCGACTTCATGGGCTCGCCTGCCATGAACCTTGTGCCTGCAACCATCGGCCAGAGCGGCAGCGAAGCCACCGTCGAGCTGGCCCGTGCCGGGGCGGCACCCGTCTCGCTGGCACTCAACGGCGCGTCAAACGCCCTGTCGGCCTATCGTGGCAAGGAGGTGGTGTTCGGCATCCGCCCCGAAGCCCTGACCGATCCCGATGGTGCAGACCGCAACGCGAAACATCTGGTGACGACCGATTGCCACATAGAAGTGGTCGAACCTGCCGGCTCGGATACTTTCGCGGTCACCAATCTGGGCGGCAAGGGCGTAGTCGCTCGCCTGCGCGCTGACGCGCGCATCAAGCCCGGCGCTACCGCCCCGCTGACCTTCAACCTGACCAAGGCGGTGTTTTTCGATCCGGCGACGCAGGAAAGGATCGCGTAGAAACGCCATGATCCGCCACTGTGTTTTCGTGAAATTTCGCGATGATGTTCCCACGGCAGAGATATCGGCAATCCATGCCGACCTCTCCACACTCCGCGATCTGATCGACGGCATGGGAGCCGTGCATTTCAACGGCAATGTCAGCCCTGAGCCCTTCGCTCGTGGCTTCACGCATGGCTTCACCATCGATTTCAGCGATGCGATCTCTCGCGACGCCTATCTGGTGCACGAGGCGCACAGACAAGCCGGCGCGCGTCTGGTCGCGGCACTCGCAGGTGGCACGGACGGCCTGATGGTGTTCGATCTGGAGTTTGCCGGAGACTGACAGCGACGGAAGTCATCGGCATTCCGTCCCTCTTTGCAAAAGAGGCTTTTGCTACGCTCAGCCCAGTCTCAAAGCCCGACGCCGGCGACAATGCCAAGTGCCGCCGCACTGCGCCACACCGTCATCTTTTCGCCGAGCGCGAAGACGGAGATCAGCATGGCGAACAGGATCGAGCTTTCGCGCAGGGACGCCACGGTGGCGATCGGCGCCTTGGTCATCGCCCACATCACGATCCAGTAGGCGGTGCCACTCAGACCTCCCGTGATGGCGCCGACCTTCCAGTCGCGCGCCATGGCCGGCAGTGATTGCGGTCCGCGCACGGCCAGGCACAGGATCAGCGACCAGATGCCGTCTGCGAGGAACAGGTGGACCGCATAGCTCGAGGCGCTGGCCGCGAGCCGCGCGCCACTGCCGTCGGACAAAGTGTAGCTGGCGATGAAGACGGAGGTAGCAAGCGCATAGCCGACGGCGTGCAGATTGAGCTTTTCCAGATGACCGCCGCCGCGAAACGACATCACCAGCGTGCCGGCGCACAGGAGCAGGATACCGATGATCGACAGCGGCCCGGGCACTTCGGAAACGACGAAGATGCCACCTATGGCAGCGAGCAAGGGAGCAGTACCGCGCGCCAGCGGATAGGTCTGGGCAAGATCGCCAGCCTTGTATGCGCCGATCAGGCAGAGCTTGTAGCCCATATGGAACATGGTCGAGGCAAGAATCCACGGCCATACTTCGGCTTTGGGAAATTCGACAAAGGGCACCGCCAGCAATGCCATCGAAGCCATGCCCAGCGTCAGAACCGTAACCGACAGGAAACGGTCGAGATGCACCTTCACCATCGCATTCCAGCTTGCGTGCATGGCGGCAGCGGCCAGCACGGCGAGGAAGACGGCAAGGCTCATGCGTATCCGGTCCCTTCACGCAGCACGCCCGCCTTCGGACGCACAGACACTCGCCGGATCAGTCCAAAATTCGTTATCCGGCTCAGCTCTTATGCCCGCAATACGCCCTTGCGCAGCAGGCCGCAATGTACAGCCGGCGCATGAGAGCTTGGACCAGATGATCGATGAACGGCCCGGTCAACCGCCATTTCAGAGAAGCTGGCGGCTCGTTTTGTCCATGGGAGATGGGGTAAACAAGTGCCTTCGGCCCGGTGGCTTTGCAGACCGAACCGCCGGACCGTCTGGTTTTTCGTTAGGCGCAGCTCCAAAGCAGTGCGGGCGCCCACCTCACTCCGAGGTAGGCGCCCGCACGTCTTGCGGAAATGAAACTGCTCAGTGCAGGACCAGCACGTCGCCGGAGGAGAAGGAGATCTCTGCCTTGTCGCCGACATTCGGCGGCGGCGTCGAGGAATTGTTGAAGGTGTCGAGCGAAATCTTCGAAGCTCCGATGCCGACCCTGACACGGATCACCGAACCGAGGAAATGCACGTCGGCGATCTCGCCGGACAAAGTGGCATCGTGGCCCGGGCGCGGTCCCAGCGCGATCGCTTCAGGTCGCAGCGCCAGCGAAAGTGTGTCACCGGTCTTCGAGCCGTTCAGCTTGCCCTTCAGACCGATCTCCTCGGCATTGATGCGCACGCGGCCGGAACCGGCATCGCTGACCACGCCCTCCAGCACGTTGAGCGTCCCGACGAAATTCGCGACGAATTTGGTGGCGGGGCGATTGTAGATCTCGAATGGCGCACCGACCTGCTCGGCCCTGCCGCCATACATCACCGCGATGCGGTCCGAAATCGACAGCGCCTCTTCCTGGTCGTGCGTGACGAAGATTGTGGTGATGCCCAGCTCCTTCTGGATCGCTCTGATTTCATCGCGCAGCGACACACGCACCTTGGCATCCAGCGCCGACAGCGGCTCATCGAGAAGCAGCAGTTTCGGCTTTGGCGCCAGCGCGCGGGCCAGAGCGACGCGCTGCTGCTGGCCACCGGACAGCTGGTAGGGATAACGATCGCCCAGTTGCGGCAGCTTGATCAATTCCAGCATCTCGCCCACGCGCCGGTCACTCTCGGCCTTGGCGACGCCGGCGACCTTGAGGCCGAAAGCGACATTCTGCGCTACCGTCAGGTTCGGAAACAGCGCATAGGCCTGGAACACCATGCCGACATTGCGCTGATTGGGCTTCAGCCGGGTCACGTCCTTGCCGCCGACGATGATCGAGCCCGCGGTCGGCTCCTCAAAACCGGCGACCATGCGCAGCACCGTCGTCTTGCCGCAACCCGATGGGCCGAGGAAAGAGACGAACTCGCCCCGCTCGATATCGAGGTTGAAATCCTCTACGACCGTCGTGGGCCCGAAGCTTTTCTTCACATGCTGGATCGAGAGGAATGGATCGGCCATGGGCTGGACTTTCTCGGGGCTCAATTCGGGCGGTTGGCCGATTTCGGCGCGAAACGGGAAAGCACCTGGATGACAGACATGCAACCCCAGGTGATGACGAAAGCGATGATGGCGAGCGCCGCCGGCTCATAGGCACGGTTGGCACCGATATTCTGCAGATACGGGCCGAAGGCCGGGCGGTTGAGCAAGCTGGCTATGGTGAATTCGCCGATGACGATGGCAAAGGTCAGGAAGGCGCCAGAGAGCACGGCGATCAGCACGTTGGGCAGGATGACGCGGCTGATGATCGTGGTCCAGCCCGCGCCCAGGATCTGCGCGGCCTCGGTCAGGGTGCGCACGTCGATCGTCCGCAAGCCGGTGTCGACGGCGCGGTACATGTAAGGCAGCGCCAGCGTTGCATAGCCGATGACCAGCAGCGCATTGGTACCCATGTCGCTCGACAGGAACGGCAGCGGCGAATTCGAGCCGTACATGCGAATGTAGCCGAAGACGATGACGATCGCCGGAATGACCAGCGGCAGCAGCGTCACGAACTCGACCACTGGCCGGAGCTGCGGCAGGCGCAGCCTGATCCAATAGGCGGTAGGCACCACCAGCAGAACGCCAAGGATGATGGTGAAGACGGCGGCCACCACCGAGAAAGTGAAGCTTTCCTGGAAGCGTGCATCGCCGAGCACCACCCTGTAGGCCTCGAACGAATATTCTCCGCGCTTCATGCGCATGGAGAACTCCATCGTCGCGATCAGCGGAACAAAGAAGTAAGCGGCGCCGAGGATAAAAGTGACCCAGGCCCAGAACTTGCCGGACTTCATTTCAGCCACCTTTCCGAACGGGTCCGGAACCAGATGTAGAAGACATTGGCGAGCCCGGTGATGAAGATCATGCCGAAGGCAATGGCGTAGCCCAGATTGGCATTGTGCAGCACGTCGCCGCGGATCTGTGCATAGAGCACGATCGGAACGATGTTGAGTGACGAACCGGTCAGCGCGTAAGCGGTGGCGATCGCGCCAAATGCATTGGCGAAGAGCAGGATGACCGTACCGAGGAAACTCGGCCAGATCACCGGGATGACGACCATGCGCCAGTATTGCCACTGGGTGGCACCAAGCGTGGCAGCGGCCTCTCCCCATTCCCTCCGGATGCCGTCGATCGCCGGCGTGATGATCACGACCATCAGCGGAATCTGGAAGTAGAGATAGGTGAGCGTCAGGCCCCAGAAGGAAAGCACGTTGAAGCCGTGCTGGTAGAGATCGAAACCGACCGAGCGCAGAAGCACCGTGACGAGGCCCAAGCGGCCCAGCGTCGCGAGAAAGGCAAAGGCCAGCGGCACGCCGGCGAATTGCGAGGCAACCCCGGAGAAGGTGAGCGTCGCGGAACGGGTCCAGTTCGGCAGGCCGCCGCGCACGATCGCGATGGCGATCGCCAGACCGATGAACGCACCGAGAAGCGACGACGCAACGGAGACCTTGATCGAGATCCAGTAGGCGGCAAGGATCGTCGGCTGCGAAAGCTCGACAATGTTTTCCAGGGTAAAGGCGCCGTCCACGTTCTGGAATGCGCCTACAATCAGATACAGCGTCGGCAGGATCAGGAACATCAGCGCGAAGATGATGAACGGGGCCACGCCCAGCCATTGCGTCGGCAACCGCGTCGCGCGCGCCTGCGCCGGCGGTAGGGTTTTCCCGGCAGCAGCCGGTCCTGAAAGGCTGATATCAGTCATGCCGGCCTGTCTCTACCTATGAAGAATCCGGGCGGCGCGGGGCCGCCCGGACAATCATCAGCAAATTACTTGACGTTGGCGCCGACCGCCGAGTCCCAGTTCTTGGTGATCGCTTCCTTGGCGGCACCCTGCTCGTCCAGCGTCGGGAACACAGCCTTTTCGTAGGCAGCGGCCGGCGGCAGCTTGTCGAGCAGTTCCTGCGGGATCTTGCCGTTCTTGGCGAGATCATTGAAGCGGATCGGGTGGCAATAGCCCTTGAGCCAGCCGATCTGGCCTTCGTCGGAATAGAGGTGTTCCATCCACAGCTTGGCAGCGTTCGGATGCGGTGCGTAGGCGCTGATCGCCTGCACGTAGACACCGGCAACGACGCCCTTGGCCGGGATCACGATCTCGGTCGGCGGGTTGCCGTTCAGCGTGTCGCGACCCGACAGGTTGTTGTAGTCCCAGTTGATCAGGATCGGCGTCTGGCCCTGGGCCAGCGTCGCCGGCTTGCCGATGACCGGAACGAAGTTGCCGGCAGCGTTGAGCTTCTTGAAGAACTCGAGGCCAGCTTCGCCGGCGGCCTTGCCGGCAGCAGCGCCGGAAGCGAGACCGGCTGCGTGAACCGCTTGGATCGCCTGGTTGGAAGCGCGCGGATCACCGGCCAGCGCAACCGAGTTGGCGTATTCCGGCTTCAGCAGATCGTCCCAGTCGGCCGGGATGTTCTTGACCAGGTCCTTGTTCACCATGAAGGACAGGACGCCGTAATAGTCGCCGTACCAGAAGCCTTCGGCATCCTTGGCGCTGTCAGGGATCGAGTCCCAGGTCGAGACCTTGTATGGCTGAATCAGACCGTCCTTCTTGGCGGACGGACCGAAGGAGAG
This sequence comes from Mesorhizobium sp. Pch-S, assembly GCF_004136315.1. NCBI lineage: Bacteria > Pseudomonadati > Pseudomonadota > Alphaproteobacteria > Hyphomicrobiales > Phyllobacteriaceae > Mesorhizobium > Mesorhizobium sp. Pch-S. The sequence continues at coordinate 3,762,439 of NZ_CP029562.1, read as the reverse complement.
GCCGACGTCGATGACGTCAGGTGCCTGCGGACCCTTGTTGTCCTTGTTGGCCTTGATCGCCTCGATCTCATCGCCCGAACCAGCATCGGGGTTGAGTTCGTTGACCTTGATTTCCGGATACTTGGCCTTGAAGGCGTCGATGACGGCGCCGTAACCGCACCAGTCGTGCGGCAGCGCGATCGTGGTGAGCTGACCTTCGGCCTTGGCCGCGGCAACGAGCTCAGCTGAAGGCTCGGCTGACGAAATCGCCGTCGTGACCATCAGGGCCACTGCCGTAAGGGAAAGCACTTTTCCCGTGAATCTGAACATTTGTCTCTCCGTTGAACTGCGCCGTGGGACGCCAGCAACTGGCTGGTATCCTCGATATATGACAGTCCGATGAAGGCGGACCGCCCCCGCGCCCCGAAGGGCTGGAAAAAGTTAACTACAACTGCCGGACACCCGCAATCGGGTGCCCAATCATTTTCCGGCTAAACTTTCTGGCGCCTCCTCCCAGCCCTTTCGTTCCCCTTGCTTTTCTTATTTTTCGCAAGCTTGCGAAAGACAGTCGCACCTGTCTCGCGCGTCTCTTATACCGTTCCCGACAAAGAGTTTTCCAGCAGCGACAGCGCCGCCTTCTTGGTCAGCTTAACAGGATTGCCGCCGGCGGTCGGGTCGACGATCGCCATATCGGCGATCAGCGCCTTGCGCTTCTTGTCCATGTCCAGCCCCTTGATCAGGCCACCGAGCGTATGGGGAACCTTGAGTTCCTTGCGCAACTTGATGATGGCCTTGGCGAAGCCGTCGAAGCCGCCCTTGATGCCGCAATAGGCGGCCAGACGCTCGATCTTGCCCTCGATGGCATCGCGGTTGAAGGCAAGCACATAAGGCATGAAGACAGCGTTGGTCATGCCGTGGTGGGTATCGTAGAGCGCGCCGATCGGATGCGACAGCGAGTGGATCGCGCCCAGCCCCTTCTGGAAAGCGGTGGCGCCCATGGCAGCCGCGCTCATCATGTGCGCGCGGGCGGTCAGGTCCTTGCCGTTGGCATAGGCCTTGGGCAGGTTCTCGAACACCAGCCGCACGCCCTCAACCGCAATGCCGTCGGCCATCGGATGATAGCCAGGTGCGCAATAGGCCTCCAGACAATGGGCGAGCGCGTCCATGCCGGTTCCGGCGGTGATGAAGGCTGGCATGCCGACCGACAGCGCAGGATCGGCAATGACGATGCCCGGCAACATCTTCGGATGGAAGATCACCTTCTTGGTATGGCTCTCCTCGTGGGTGATGACGCCAGCGCGACCGACTTCCGAGCCTGTGCCAGCAGTGGTCGGCACGGCAACGATCGGCACGATGGCGTCGGAGTTCGCCCGCGTCCACCAGTCGCCAATATCCTCGAAATCCCAGACTGGGCGGGTCTGGCCAGCCTGGAAGGCGATCAGCTTGGCAAGGTCGAGTGCCGAGCCGCCTCCGAAGGCGATGACGCCGTCATGCTTGCCCTTCTTGAACGCCGCGATGCCGGCCGTGAGGTTGGACTCGATCGGGTTCGGCTTCACTTCCGAAAAGACGGCGTAGGGAACTTTCGCCTCATCGAGGATCTTGAGCGTGGAAGCGACAACCGGCAATTTGGCGAGCCCCGGATCGGTGACGAACAGCGGCTTCTTGATGCCGGTCGCAGCCAGCGCATCCGGCAATTCCGAGATCCGGCCCGCGCCGAAACGCACGGTGGTGGGGTAGTTCCATTTCGAGACGAGTTTGGACATGTGTTGTTTGCCTGTTGGATGAATTCAAGTGGTGAATGTGTTGGCGACGCGTCGCGAGAGCCTCATGTACGGTATCCAGATCACCGAAAAGACCACGCTGCGGAGGAGTTCTATTGTCGTCTGCTCATCCAGCAGCGGCTGATTGGTTGCCTCCATGAGATCGCCGAAAAGGACCTGCGTCCCGATCAGATCGAGGACGATGAAGGCCAGGCCTCCGGCAGCCCATAGGACGAACAGGCGTTGAAAGGAGGCGCTCTTCCGGAACAGCAGCACCAGCAGGATGACGGGCAGCACGATCAGGACAACGATGTTGCCGACAAACTCCAGCACCAGGAAAGCCGACAGACTGCCTGGCAGCCGCTGCATCGACGCCAGCAGCCCTCCGTAACCTGCCAGATGAAATACGCCGCGCAGCGGTGTTACCAGCAGTCCGATGATCGGCAGGATCAGCCAACCGCCCAGACCGACAGGACCGTCCTGAAGAGGACGGTTCAAGTCCCCTCGGGGGTTCCCGGCGATCGGGTTCGGATTTGGCCCTTCCTGGCTCATACCTTCTCGCGCAAATGGTAGCTCTTCGGCCGGGTCAGGTTGTCATAGCCGATCTGCGACAGTGCCGCGCCCTTGCCGGTGTCCTTGACGCCGGTCCACACCAGCGCCGGATCGAGATAGTCGCAACGGTTCATGAAGACGGTGCCGGTCTCGACGCGATCGCCGATGGCGACGGCACGGTCGGTGTCGGCTGTCCAGATCGAGGCCGTCAGCCCATAGGGGCTGTCGTTCATCAATGCGATCGCTTCCTCATCGTTGCGCACCTTCATGATGCCGACGATAGGGCCGAAGCTCTCCTCGCGCATCACGCTCATCTGGTGATCGACGTTGGTAAGGACCTCGGCCGGCAGATAAGGAGACCCGGCCTTGTCCGCAGCGTCCTTGGTGTTCATGTGCGCGGTTGCACCCTTGCGCAATGCCTCGGCCTTCTGCTCGCGAATGAAGTCGGCAAAACGCGCCTGCGCCATCGGCCCCATCGTGGTCGTCTGGTCGAGCGGATTGCCCAGCACATAGCTTTTGGTCTCTGCGATGAAGCCCTCGACGAAATCGTCATAGACCTTCTCGTGCACATAGACGCGTTCGATGCCGCAGCAGCATTGGCCCGAATTGAAGAAGGCGCCTTCGACGAGATTGGCGACCGCGTGGTCGAGCTTGGCGTCCGGCAGCACATAGGCCGGGTCCTTGCCGCCGAGTTCGAGACCAAGCGTCATGAAGGTGCCCGCCGCCGCCTTCTCGATGGCGCGCCCGCCGGCGACCGAGCCGGTGAAGTTGACATGGTCGATCTTGCCGGAGCCCAGCAGCTTCTCGGTCTGCGCATGGTTGAGCACGATGTTCTGGAAGACATGTTTCGGCAGTCCGGCAGCCTCGAAAGCCTTGGCGAAACGCTCGCCGACAAGCAAGGTCTGCGCGGCGTGCTTGAGGATGACGGTGGAACCAGCAATGAGCGCCGGCACGATGGTGTTGACCGATGTAAGATAGGGATAGTTCCACGGCGCGATCACCATGACAACGCCGAGCGGATCCTTCTTCACGTAGCGGCGGAAACCGTCCTTCGGATTGGAGGCGGGCACCGGCGCCAGCGCGCGCTCGGCGATCTCGACCATGTACTGCGTGCGTTCCTTGACGCCGCCGAACTCGCCGCCATAGCGCACCGGACGACCCATCTGCCAGGCCAGTTCCGGCACGATCTCGTCTGCCATGCCGACCAGCGCTTCCAGCATCTTCAGCATGTATTTGGCACGCTCCGCCACCGGCAGCCGCGCCCAGTCGGCCTGCGCGGTGCGGGCACGCTCGACAGCAGCGTTGATGGCCTGGTCCGTCGCGACCGGCCGTTCGACATAGATCGAGCCGTCGATGGGGGATGTGAGCTTGACCGTCTCGGTCATATCGATGTCCTTCATATCAAAAATGGTTCGCCGCTTCTTTCTCAGAGAGCCAGCGAACGGGATAAGCCGAGCAGCAGCGTCTATACGAAATGCCTTTTGTCAAACAGCCCTGCCCGGCCCCATGCGGATCGCCTTGCCGTAACCGGGGAGGCAATCAATACCGTTCGAAGCCGCGATGCAGCTCCCAATCGGTGATGCGGCGATCGTATTCGAACTGTTCCCAGCGGGCGGTGTGCACATAGTGCTCGATCACGTCCTCGCCGAAGGCTGCCTTCAGCATCTTCGACTTGGCCATGGTCTCCGTCGCCTCGCGCAGGGTCTTCGGAATCTCCGGCAGACGCGAGGCCTGGTAGGCGTCACCGACGAACGGTTTCTGCAATTCCAGCTTCTCATCTATACCGGCAAGGCCAGCCGCGATCAGTGCCGCGAAAGCGAGGTAGGGATTGAGGTCTGCACCACCGATGCGGCATTCCATCCGGATGCCCTTGGTGCCTTCGCCGCACAGGCGGAAGCCGGCGGTGCGGTTGTCTTCCGACCACATGATCTTGGTCGGCGCGAAGGTGCCGGACTGGAAGCGCTTGTAGGAATTGATGTAGGGCGCCAGGAACCAGGTGAATTCCTTGGCATATTTGAGCTGTCCGGCCGACCAGGCCTGGCCGAGTGCCGACAGTGTCCACGGACCCTTCTTGTCATAGAACAGCGGTGTCTTGCCGTCTGCGCTCCACAGCGAATTGTGGATATGGCTGGAATTGCCGGCCAGGCCGTAATTGTACTTGGCCATGAAGGTGATCGCCTTGCCTTCTGAGTCGGCGATTTCCTTGGCGCCGTTCTTCAGGATGACATGGCGATCGGCCATCTCCAGCGCCTCGGCGTAGCGCACGTTGATCTCTTCCTGGCCCGGACCCCATTCGCCCTTGGAGTTCTCGATCGGAATGCCGGCGGCCTGCATCTCGTTGCGCAGGCGGCGCATGATGCCTTCTTCCTTGGTCGTGATGCCGATCTGGTAATCGCCGATATAGGGCGATGCCGTGTCGATACCTTGCCAGTGCTTCTTGCGGGCAGCGTCATAGCTCTCGCTGAACAGATAGAATTCGAGCTCCGATGCGAAATAGCCGATATAGCCACGCTCGCTCAGCCGCTTCACCTGCTTGCGCAGAATGGCGCGCGGTGAATGGGCAAGGTCCTCATGGCTGTGATGATCGAGCAGGTCGCATAACACCAGCGCCGTCTTCTCGAGCCAGGGTATCTGCCTCAGCGTCGCCAGGTCGGGCTTCATGACGAAGTCGCCATACCCTTTCGACCAGCTCGCGGCCTTGTAGCCGGGCACAGGCTCCATATCGATGTCGTCCGCCAGCAGATAGTTGCAGCCATGCGTTTCGTCATGCGCGGAATCGACGAAATACTGCGCCAGGAAACGCTTGCCGACGAGTCGGCCCTGCATGTCGACGGCGCAGGCGAGAACGGTGTCGATCTCCCCGGCCTGGACCGCCTTCTTCAACTGATCGAACGAAAGGTTGCCTGCCATTCTTAGAGCACTCCGGCTTCAATTTATCTGGAACGTATTTGCGGAAGGCGACCGTGGCCGGGAGAAACCGGCCACGGTCATAGCTGTCGGGCTCAGTGAGCCCCGCCGGTCTCGCCGACCGCGCGTTCGGCGGCAGCGATTTCGGCGGCGCGCTTCGCCACCTCGTCACCAATGGGCGGTCCCTGGAAGCGACGGGCCTCGAAGCCGAACCAGACGATAGCGGTCACGACCAGGAAGCCGACGGTGATGTACAGCGCCCAGTCGTTGGGCGGCTGCACGCCGATGACGAAGATCAGGATCATGGCGATGATCGAGAGCACGGCGAACAGTTTGAAGACGCCTTCGCCGAGGTTCCAGGGCCCCATCACATTCCACTTCGACGTACCCCAGGCGAAGAGGCCGAGCGCGATCGGAATGGTGAAGGAGAAGAAGAGGAAGATGACGGTACAGGCCACGACGATGGTATAGACCGGCGTGTCGCCAATCGAGACCAGCGACGAGAACCAGACGAACAACACCGCCAGGATCGATCCGGTCCAGATGGCGGCTACCGGCGTACGGTAGGTCGGGCTGACCTTGGACAGCGCCTTCGAACCTGGCAGGCCGCCGTCACGCGAGAAGGCGAAGATCATGCGCGATACAGAAGTCACCGTCGCCAGGCCACACAGCCACTGCGCGAGCAGGATGGCGAGATAGAGGATGTCCTTGACCACGGGGTTGACGCGTTCGTTCATCGCCCAGAAGAACACGTTCCAGCCCTGCTTCGCCGCATCTTCCATGTTCGGGAGCATCAGCACGAAGGAACACAGCATGATGTAGCCGAACGCGGCAGACCAAAGCACCGAACTCACCATGGCGCGTGGCACCGAATGGGCCGCCTTCAACGTCTCTTCTGACGTATGCGCAGACGCGTCGTAGCCGGTGATGGTATAGATCGGCAGCAGCAGACCGAGCAGGAAGACCCACATCGTCGAGTTCTGCGGCCAGACATTGCCGCCGATTTCGCCCGAATAATTGGCGAAGGTTAACAGCCGGGCGATGTCATAGCTGGGCGCAGCCGCCAGGCAGACGATCGAAAGCGCGATTGCCGTGGCGAAGATCAGGTAACCCGAGAAATCGGTGAGTTTGGCCGTAAGACCAATGCCCATGTGGTTCACCAGCGCCTGCGCGCCCGTGATGATCGCAAGGAAGATGATGCGCGTTGTGGTCGTATCCTCGAGACCGAAATAGGGTGTACCGAAAGAACCCATGAAGAAGTAGTAGGTGCCGACATTGATGGCCCCGAGCACGGTGACCAGGCCGAGCAGGTTGAACCAGGCGGTCAACCAGCCGGTGAAGCGGTTGCCGAGGATCGAACCCCAGTGATAGAGGCCGCCGGCCGTCGGATAGGCCGAACTGATCTGCGCCATCGCCACCGCGAACACCAGCGACACGAAACAGCCGAGCGGCCAGCCGATGCCGATGGCGGCGCCACCGGCGCCAGACGTTGCCTGCGCCAGCGAATTGATACCGCCGGACAGGATGCAGATGATGGAAAAAGAGACGGCGAAGTTGGAGAACTGGCTCATTCTCCTTTCGAGTTCCTGGGCGTAGCCCATGGAATGGAGGACTTTGACGTCCTCGCTCTTGTCGTGTTCAGAGTAACCAGGCGCTGCCATAAGAGTGTTCCCTTATTTATACTTTCAGATGGTGCCTTCGATCGTTTGTACGGATTTCAAGGGCGGCGGCTTCGGCAGCCGCGCCGGTTCGAGGCCGGTGAAGATGCCCGCCAGCCGTTCTCCCCATTTTTTCTGTCCGGCTTGATCCCGGATCTCATCGTTGCGGATTTCGATCATCGCGCACAACAGGCCACGCGAGCGCGCGTGCCGCTCCAGCGTGAAGTAGACGCGGTCTGCCGGCGAATATGGCTGGTTGGCACCGACGGTGAAGCCGCCTTGCTGCTCCAACGCCGCAATCAGCGGCGCCGACAGCCGCGTGTCCTCGTCGTGGATGATGCCGATATGCCAGGGCCGGTCGATGCCTTTATAGACCGGCGTGAAGGAATGCACCGACACCAGCCGTGTCTCCAGCCCACGCTCTGTACGCGCCTCGATCAGGTCTTCGATCGCCTGGTGAAAAGGTTTCCAGCAGCGATCGATGCGCGCCTGGCGCGCATCCGCTGACAGGTTCTCGTTGCCGGGAATGACGGTCGTTTCGCTCACCGGAGGAATCAGATCCGGCGCACCGAGAGGCCGATTGCAGTCCAGCACCAGTCGCGAGAGGCAGGTTTCGATCAGAGGCGCATCGAGCCGCTCGCTCAAGATCTGCGCCACCGGCAACGCACCGGGATCCCAAGCAATGTGGCGAGCAAGGTCGGAAGCCGGAAGACCAAGCGTGCCGAATTCGGCAGGAAGAAGGTTCGAAGCGTGGTCGCAGGTGAAGACAAAGGCACCCGCACCGTCCGGGTTGGTAACCCTTACGGAATCCGCGCCTTGGTGCCTTTTATGGCTTGTCCTCTCCATCCGATCCGCCGTCCCCGGGAACGTATCGTATGTTACGTATTTTGTTTCATTGCGCTCCCATGAATGATTTCATACACTTTGTTCGTCTTTGTCAAACGCCTTTTCCGAAAAGCGTGGGGGATACCGGGTTGGGAACACAGACGACGACCACATCCATTGCGGAACTCATCGCGGACCGCATCGATTCCATGCCGGCAGGTGAACGCCGCGCCGCCCAGACGCTGGTTGCCAACTATCCCGTCATTGGCCTGAAGACAGTGGCGGACTTCTCCCAGCAGGCTGGCGTCTCCTCACCGACAATCCTGCGTTTCGTTGCCCGACTGGGCTTTCAGAACTACCCGGAATTCCAGTCTGCCCTGCAGGACGAACTTGCCGCGCAGTTGCAGTCGCCTGCCTCGCGTACGACCACGGCCCCCAGCCGAAGCGACGCAGCATCGCCGATGATCGAGGCCACCCTCGACAATCTGCGCGAGACCTTTCGCCACCTCTCGGACAAGCAGTTGAACGAGATCGCGGAAAAGATGGCCGACCACCGCGGCCACATGTTCCTGATCGGCGGACGCTTCACCGATCCGCTGGCGCGTTACATGGCCGCTCACCTTGCCATCATCCGTCCCAACGTCTTCCACCTTGTCGGCCAGGAAAGCATGTGGCGGGACCGCCTGATCGACATGGGCAAGCGCGACGTGCTGGTGATCTTCGACATCCGCCGCTATCAGGACAGCCTGATCCGCTTCGCCGAGAAAGCGCATCAGCGCGGCGTGCAGATCGTGCTGTTCACGGACCAGTGGCTTTCACCCATTGCCCGCTTCGCCCGCCACGTCATTGCCGGGCGTACGGCCGTCCCCTCTCCCTGGGACTCCTCCGCCGCGCTCTTCGTGGTCGCCGAGACGTTGATCGGTGCAGTTACCCGCCAGATGGAGCCGGACAGCGCGCGGCGTATTCGCGAAATGGAGGGCCTTCGCTAGAGCATTTTGTAACGCCAAGTGGAATCACTTGGCGTTACAAAAATGCGAAGAAACAAAACCTTAGAGCGTTTCCGCGTTTCCGTGAAAAACGGAAACGCTCTAGACCCGGCAAACAGCCTAGCGAAGCAAACGGCCCTCGATCGACCAGCGCGCGGCGAGGAAATTCAGCACCGCCGCCACGATGATGCCGGCGATCTTGGCTGGCCAGACGCCGGTCCATCCGGACAGTCCGATGATGAACGCGCTGGAGACGCCAAGCGAGATCAAAGCGCCCAGCGAGATGAAACGGAAGATGGAATGGCTGAGCGGGATCGAGCGGTCGCGCTCGAACGACCAGAAACGGTTGGCCACGAAAGAGAACGCGACGGCGACAAGCCAGGCGCCGACATTGGCGGCCAATGGCGGGAGTGCAAGCCAGAGCAACACGGTGAAGGCCACGAGATCGATTGCCGTATTCGCGAGACCGACAACGGCGAAACGGATCATCTTGCTACCGAGCGAACGGCCTGGCTCGCTGCTCACGACAGGCCACCCCGCACGCCAGCATCATTCGCCGCAAGAAATGCGCCGAAGGTGTCCGAGGCCAGGAAAGCATATTCGACCTCGCGCACCTTCTGCATCGGGTCGCGCGACACGAGCTCCGCGTCGACATGGCCTGGATGACACATGAACACGCCGTCTTCGCGCAATGTCGAAACAGCGGCACGCAAGGTTGGCGCGAAGTCGTCTGGCCGCTTCCAGTCGTAGATGCCGGCAAGCGGCTTCATGACCAGAAATCCGGCAGCCTCCATGCTTCGGTCGAAGCCACGCGCCAGCGCCGCAATCACCGCCATCTTCATGGCTGTGACACCAACCTCGAGCGACACCGCCGGTGCGCCCCGCAGCACAGGCTTTTCAGAACCGGCAAAACGCGTCTTCAACCAGGTGCGCACCGCAGGCAGGAAATGCACATGCTGATGTCCGTCGATGAAATCCGGCGTGTGGCCGAGCGCATCGACAAAGCGGGCAAGTTGCGCATCGAGTTCGGCGTGAATGTCGCCCGTCTCGATGCGTCTTCGCCGGAACGGCGCCGCCAGCGCGCTGAGCGGCGGCAACCGTCCTTCCGACACCAGGCTGGTTCCGATCGTCAAGGCAGGCTGGTCGGTCAGTGTGAGGTGCAGTCCGACCGGAACCTGGCCGATGAAGGGGCTGATGTGCGCCGCTGCCTGCTGCCATTCCGGAAATCCGGTCATGCAGCCAGTGCCGGTGAGACGTCCCCTTTGCAACAGGTCGAGGATGGCGTCCGATACCCCGGGCGCCAGTCCGTAGTCGTCGGCGATCAGGCGGATCTGCCGTGTCACGGCTCTTTGCCATCCCTCGCGTTGCTCACCACATCGCGCACGATGTAGACTGGACGATCCTTGCTTTCGCTCAACGCCACCCAGACATACTCGCCGATGAGGCCAAGCAGTGCGAGGTTGAAGCCACCCAGCACCACGACGGCGATCAGCAGGCTCGGGAAGCCCGGCACGGCGATGCCGTAGAAAAAGACCTCGAAGAAGATCTTGAGGCCATAGATGCCCCCGGCAAGGGCCGCGGCAAGCCCGCTCAGGGTGAGGATACGCAACGGCACCACCGAGAAGGAGGCGATGCCTTCGAGCGAAAAGGCAAGCAGGTTGCCTCGGCTCCATTTGCTGGTGCCGCCGGCGCGATCTGCCGGCGTGTAGATGAGCGCCTTGTGTCGAAAGCCAGCCCAGGCATAGAGGCCCTTGTTGAAACGCCGCTTGTCGCGCAGCAGGGTAAACGCCTTTGCCACTGGCGCGCGCATCACGCGGAAGTCGCCGGCATTTTCAGGGATGTCGAAACGCTGGCTGGAATTGATCAGGCTGTAGAACAATTTGGCCAACTGGCTGCGTTTCCAGCTCGCGCCCTCGCGATTGGTGCGGGCATAGACGACATCGATATCAGGGTTTTCGACCAGTTCGGCAATGAGCTTCAGACTGACATCCAGCGAATGCTGCAGATCGGCATCCATGATCAGCACCATGTCGCCCCGTGTCCTGTCGAGACCGGCGAGAACGGCCACCTCCTTGCCGAAATTGCGGCTGAGGCGCACGATTTCCCAGTCGCCTGTCAGCGCCTTGCCGAAAAGCGCGGCACTATCGTCGGTGCTGCCGTCATCAACCAGGATCTTGCGCGTCTTGAGGCCGAAACGGCGCAGGACTTCTGCATCGAGTTCCGAGAGCAACCGCGCAAAGCCCGGCACGGAAGCCGCCTCGTTCAAAAACGGCGCAACAATGTCGAGCGTCAGCTTGGATTCAGACATGAGCCATGGTCCCCTGCCGCTTGAACTTGCCCTGCGCCACCGACCAGAACCACCACAGGATGGGCAGCGTGATCGCCGTCATCGCAACAGGGCGGAACCAGAGGCGCAAGGCCTCCTGGAGATGCGGGTTGATGCCGCTGAGACCAGTGGCAAACAAGGCGATGGCCAGAATGCCCCGCAGAATGCCGCCCTCTTCATTGTCCCAGATCACGGCCAGAGCGACGCCGGCAGGCATCGCGAGCAGGGCGAAGGTGTTGTACTCGACCCGGGGATTGAACACGCTCATGTAAAATGCGGCGGTGAGAAAAACCGCCAGACCAGCAATCCGGCGGTCGAGATAACGATCGTACCACAGCACCAGAAGCAGCGTCGGTACAGCAGCAATGATCCGGACGACGGTTGCTGCCTGGGTCGACACAGGCAGACCGAGTGTGGTGAAGGGGGCCGTGAAGTCAGCCATCTCGAAAGCAGTCGACTTGTCGACCGACATCGATGTCATCAGCGTGGCGAAGTCGCGATAGAGCTGGTTGACATAGTCGGCAGGCGCAAAGGCATAGGGGAGCGCCAGGACGAAGAGCAGCGACAAGGCGAGGATCGGGACAAGCCGCAGTCGAATTGCTCCGACCAGCAGAAAAACGATGAGGGCGGTTGGCTTGGCGACCACCGCGATTGTCGCCCACAGGAACGTCTCGGCGCGCCGCCCCTCGAGCGCCGAAAGCACCAGCAGCCAGCAGGCGCCCGCCAGCAGAATGGTCGCCTGGCCATTTCGCAGGGCGCCTGCCGTGATCGGCACCGCCAGGAAAAGCGCGTAGGAGAACATCCAGAGCCGGTTTTCAGGCTCGATCGTTCGAACCTGCCGCCAGACCGCATAGGTCAGTACGGCAAAACCCAGGATGCGCCAGAGACTATCGCCGATGACCGGGCCGAGTTTCATGAACGGCACATAGAGTACCGCGAAGGCCGGCGAGTAGAGATAGCCCATGGCGATGTCGAGATCGTAGAGCGGCTTGCCGGCAAGAAACATGTCGCTGGCAATACGGTAGGCACGCATCACCGAGCGATGATCGGGCGCCATGCCGGCCATCACGAGAATGACGACAAAGCCGCCCGTCCACAGGGCAAGACCACCCCAGTCCCAAGACTGCCTGACTTTTGCCATTGCCCAACATTGCCCAGTGCCGGCGACTTCCCGCAATCGGAAGCCGCTTCGAACTCGGCGCGGGCATATCATGGCGTGGGCTGTGCGGTACAGTCCACGCGCCGATGTCCCGCGCTGGCGAGTCCAGAGACGGCGTGTCTAGGCGGTCAACATTGCCGCAGGATTGCGATCAGGGCCGGATGAAGACCTTGCCATTGGGTTTCGCAAGCTCGGCCGGAACACGTTCCATCGCCTCCGCCAGCGGCACCACGGCAGTCACGTCGGTGGACCAGCGCCCGTCGGAAAAGCGCCGCTGCACCTCGATCGCCGCCGGACCGCGACGATCCTTGTGCTTGCGCATCCACTCGGTCAGCCAGAAGCCTTCCACCTGCTTGTGCTGGAAGATCAGCTGGCCAGGCTCGCGGATCAGCGTGTCCGAAGGATCGAGCCGCCCATAGATGATCCAGCGCGAACGCTTCGGCATGGCGTCGAACACCAGCGAGGCGAGCGGGCCGGTGACGGCGTCGAGGAAGATGCGCGGTTGCTCGGCTTTCATGACCTCGCGCAGCGTCCTGGCGAAATCCGGCGCTTTCTCGTTGAGCACATGCGCCGCGCCCAATTCCTTCAGCGGCGCGATCTGGTCGTCGCGGCGCACCGTCACGATCGGGTGGTAGTCGTCCTCCTTTGCGAGCCCGATGATCAGCTTGCAGAGCTGGCTGGCGCCGGCAGTCATGACAAAGGCCTTGTGCCCTTCATCCTTGACGAGGCCGTACATGGCGATCGCAGTCAGCGGATTGACGATCATTGCCGCGGCATCCTCATCGCGGACACTGTCGATCAGCGGGATGCAGGCGAGCGCTTCGGCCAGCGCATAGTCGGCCCAGGCGCCCCAGTTGGTGAGACCGGTGGCGAAGGCAATCCGCTTGCCGACAAGGCTCTGCGCATAGCTGTCCTCGCCTGCCGCGACCACGGTGCCGACGCCCTCGAAACCGGCGGGCTGGCCTTGCGAGCGGGGCTGGCCATAAAGCCCCTTCACGAACATCACGTCGGAAGGATTGATCGACGCCAGACTCACCTTGATGAGCACCTGCGTTGCGCCCGGCACCGGCACGCCAATGGTGCCTGATCGCACATAGGGCTCCATTGCTTCCAGCACACTGCCACTCGGTTCACGCGCATATCCGTCGCCGACCAGAAGAAGTGCCTGCATTTCGGAGGGAATGGTCATGGCTGCATTCCTTGGCTGAGGTTACGGTTTGAGGATCAGCTTGCCGGAAGCGCCACGCCCCAGCACGCGTTTCAGGACATTGGCCGCGTCGGCCAATGGATAAATGCCTTCGATCACCGGCTTGACCTTGCCTGCAAGATACCAGCTGACCAGCTCGCGCATGTTGTCGGCATAGGCCTGTGGTTCCTTGACGGTGAAATCGCCCCAATAGACGCCGACGACCGAGAACCCCTTCACCAATGTCAGGTTGACCGCCAGCTTGGGAATGGTTCCGGAGGCGAAGCCGATGACCAGCAGTCGTCCGTTCCAGCCCATCGCACGTGCCAGCGCTTCGAACGCGTCACCGCCGACGGGATCGAAGCCGACATCGACCCCCTTGCCGCCGGTGATTTCCTTGAGCGCATCCTTCAGATTGTCGTAGCCGATAGCGATGTCGGCACCGGCCTGAAGGGCAATACGCTGCTTTTCGGGCGAAGACGCCACGCCGATGACCTTGGCGCCCATCGCCTTGCCGATCTGCACGGCAGCGACGCCGGTGGCACCGGCCGCACCCAGCACGCAAAGCGTCTCGCCCGGCATCAGCCGGGCGCGCTGCTTCAGGGCATGATGAGACGTGCCATAGCCGCAGATGAGCGCGCAGGCATCCGCGGCGTCCATCGCATCAGGCAGCTTCATGGTCATCGCTTCGGAAACGGCCACCTTTTCGGCATAGCCATTGATGACGGTGAGCGCGGCGACCCTGTCGCCAACCCGAAGCCCCGTCACTTTCGGACCGATGGCAGCAACCCGTCCCGCCACCTCCATGCCCGGCACGAACGGCGTCGGCGGCTTCATCTGATAGAGGCCCTGGACCAGCAGTCCGTCCGGATAGTTGACGCCGATGGCCTCGGCTTCAACAACCACGGCATCGCCCTTCGCTTCGGGCTCCGGCCAGTCGCCGTAGAGGAGCTGGTCAAGCGGCGCGAAGGCGCGGGCAATGATGGCTTTCATGCTCTTCTCCCCACTTGCGCGCTGAACCAACCCTAGAGCTTTTCCTGCGTATATTTCTTCAGTTCTTCGCGCGCGACCTGGCGACGGTGCACGGCATCAGGTCCGTCGGCCAGCCGCAACGTACGAAGATGCGTCCAGCTGCGCGCAAGGGGGGTGTCCTGGCTGATGCCTTGCGCGCCATGCATCTGTACCGCCTCGTCGACCACCTTCAGCGCGACCCGCGGCGCGATCACCTTGATCTGGCTGATCCAGGGCGCGGCGGCGCGTGCGTCACCCTGATCGATCATCCAGGCTGCCTTGAGGCAGAGCAGCCTGGCCATTTCGATCTCCATGCGGCACTCGGCGATGATATCGAAATTGGCGCCGAGCCTTGCCAGCGGCTGGCCGAACGCCTCGCGACGCATCGATCGCCTGGACAGAAGCTCCAGTGCCATCTCGGCCTGGCCGATGGCGCGCATGCAGTGGTGGATGCGGCCAGGCCCCAGCCGGCCCTGTGCGATCTCGAAGCCCCTGCCCTCACCGAGGATCATGTTGGCGGCCGGCACCCGCACATTGTCGAAGCGCAGATGCATGTGCCCATGCGGGGCATCGTCGTCGCCATAGACCTGCATGGCGCGTACCCTGGTGACACCCTTGCTGTCCGCGGGCACCAGGATCATCGAATGCTGTTTGTGTTTGGGCTCGCCGTCGCCCCCGGTCTTCACCATGACGATGTAGATGGCGCAGCGCGGATCACCGGCACCGGAAGCCCACCATTTTTCGCCGTTCAGCACATAGTCGCCACCGTCGTGTTCGCAGCGCATGGAAATGTTGGTGGCATCGGAGGACGCCACATCCGGCTCCGTCATCAGGTAGGCGGAGCGGATCTTGCCGTCGAGCAGCGGAGCCAGCCAGTTGTCCTTATGTACCTGCGAGCCATAGCGCTCCAGCACTTCCATGTTGCCGGTGTCGGGTGCCGAGCAATTGAAGGTCTCCGCACCGAGATGCGCCTTGCCCATCTCTTCGGCGAGATAGGCGTATTCAACCGTGGTGAGTCCGTAACCGCGCTCCGAACCGGTCAGCCAGAAATTCCACAGGCCGCGCTCGCGCGCCCTGGATTTCAACCCGTCCAGAATCTCGGTCTGGCGTCTCGAATAAATCCAGCGATCGCCCGCCTTTCCGACTTCGGCCAGGAATTCCTCATCGAGCGGCATCACCTCGTCGCGCACCATTGCGGCGACCTGGGCGTGGATTGGCTTCAGCCGCTCCGTCATGCCGAGATTCATGTCGGCCATCACAGGCTCCCTTCTCCAGAGCGTTTCCACTTCTTCTCGGAAACACGGAAACTGCCAATTTTCGCGGTCATGCGCTGACACCCAATCCGCGCGCGGTGAAATCGACGACCTGTGCCACGATCACCTCGATATCGTGCTCGCTTTCGCCAGGACGCGGTGTGTACCAGAACAGCGGCGAATTCAGCGAGACGAACATCAGCTGTTCGGTGACGCGCGGATCATCGAAACGCATGTCGCCGGCTTCGCGCGCAGCGACGATCACCTGCCGGAAAATCGCACCATAATCGTTGCGGTATTGCATCAGCCGCGCGAACTCCTCACGCTGTTCCGGCGTGGTTGCGCCGCGCAGGTAGAGTTCGACGCCTTCCCAGACGACACGCTGGTAGGGCCGGGTCACGATCATCTGACGCGTGTGTACTGTCGCCATGCGCCGCCAACGCTCAACCGCCAGCCCGGCAACGTCGCGCACCGGCTCGATCGCCGCATAATTCATCTCCATACCGGCGCGAAAGACGTCGGCAAAGAGGTCTCCCTTCGACGGATAGTGGTGATAGATGCGCCCCTTGGTCGAACCGAGGCTGCGCGCGACATCGTCGATGGAGCTTGCCGCGTAACCCTTCGCCATGAAACAGGCGGCAGCGGCATCGAGGATCGCGGCGCGGGAGCCGTCGGCGACGCTCATGCCGCCGACGGCTCTGGCCTCCTCTTCCCGCTCCGCCAAGTGCGGTCTCGCTGCCATTGCCCCTCGATTTTTGCCGGCTTTACAAGGCTCGAAGTTCAACATACTACTCGGTATGTTGTCAATCCAGGGACGATCGGGACGCGATCCGGACAAGAAGACTGCAGGAGGACCGATGAGCTATCTCGATGAACTGTTCTCGGTGGCCGGCAAGACGGCGCTGGTAACGGGAGCCGCGACCGGCATCGGCCGCATGGCCGCTACCGCCCTTGTGCAGGGCGGCGCCACGGTGATGATCGCCTCCCGCAAGGGTGACGACTGCATCAAGGTCGCGGACGAACTGAATGCCCTCGGCGCATCCGGTCGCGCAGAAGGCTTCGCCGGCGATGTCTCCTCCGAAGCCGGCATTGACGCCTTGGTCGAAGCGGTGAAAGCGCGCACCGACCAGCTCAACATCCTGATCAACAATGCCGGCATCTCCTGGGGTGCACCGCTGGAGAGCTTCCCCTATCAGGCCTGGGCCAAGGTGTTCGGCGTCAACGTCACCGCCGTGTTCCATCTGACGCGCGAGTTGCTGCCGCTGATGGAGAAGGCGGCAACCGATGCCGACCCCGCGCGCGTCATCAATCTCGGTTCGGTCATGGGAACGCAGCCGCTGGCGGACGACGCCTACTCCTATACGGCTTCCAAAGGCGCCGTTCACCACCTGACCCGCACGCTGGCGATAGAACTTGCCGCCCGGCGCATCACCGTCAACGCCTTTGCCCCCGGACCGTTCCAGAGCCGCATGACAGCCTTTGCCACCGGCACGGAGGAACAGGCCAGGCATGTCGGCGGCCATGTTCCCATCGGCCGCATCGGGCAGCCGGATGACATTGGCGGCGCCACGCTCTATTTGTGCAGCCGGGCTGGCAGCTATGTCACCGGCGCGATCCTGCCGATCGATGGCGGTCAATCGGTGCAGCACGGCCTGACCCTGTTCAAGGAATGAAGCCGCGACGGCGCCAGGAGATATCCGTGCAACCCATCAGCCTCGAAGTATTGCTCGCCAATGTCGGCAAGGAAGTCGGCCTCTCGCCCTGGCGCGTGGTGACGCAGACCATGATAGACCAGTTCGCCGACGCGACCGACGATCATCAGTTCATTCATTGCGATCCGGAGCGTGCCGCTGCGGAAGCGCCGTTCGGCGGCACCATCGCACACGGGTTCCTCACCCTGTCGCTGCTCTCGGCCATGACGTTCGAAACCCTGCCGCCGCTTGCAAAGGGCAAGATGGGTGTCAATCACGGCTTCGACGAAGTGCGGTTCCTGGCCCCGGTCAAGACCGGCGCCCGCATTCGTACCCGTTTCGTGCTGGCTGACGTCAAGGCACGGCCGTCCGGCTGGGTACAGACTGCACATGACGTGACCATCGAGATCGAAGGCTCGCTGAAGCCCGCGCTCACCGCGCGCTGGCTGACACTGACCTTCGTGGAGCCCGAAGCGCAGGACGCATGACCGACCCGAACACGCTCGATGCCACACTGCTTGCTCCCTATCTGGAGCAGAAAATTCATGGCTTCTCAAAGCTGCAGTCGATCGAGAAGTTCAAATCGGGCCAGTCCAATCCAACCTATCTGCTGACCGCGGCAAGCGGTCGTTATGTGCTGCGAGCCAAGCCGCCCGGGCAGTTGCTGAAATCGGCGCACCAGGTCGACCGCGAGTTCCGCGTCATGCAGGCATTGGCCGAAACAGATGTTCCGGTGCCCCGCATGCTGCATCTGTCCGACGAAGATTCGCCGATCGGACGCATGTTCTACGTCATGACCTTTGTCGACGGCCGGATCTTCTGGGATCCGGCCCTGCCCGAGGCCTCGAGTGGGCAAGAACGGGTGGCGATCTATGACGCGATGAACGCCACGCTGGCGGCGCTCCACAATGTCGACATCGAGATGGTCGGTCTCGCCGACTACGGCAAGCCCGGAAACTATTTCGAACGGCAGCTCGGGCGCTGGGCGAGCCAATATCGCGCCTCCGAAACCGAACCCAATGCCGAGATGGAAACCCTGATCATCTGGCTGGAGGCCAACAAGCCTGCCGACGACGGCCAGCTCGCTCTCGTGCATGGCGACTACCGGCTGGACAACATGATGTTTGCACAGGCGCGCGCCGATGTCATTGCGGTGCTCGACTGGGAACTGTCGACACTCGGCCATCCCTTTGCCGACATCGCTTACCAATGCATGCAGTGGCGTCTGCCGCATCAGTCCGGCTTCAAGGGGCTCGGCGGCATCGATCGCGCAGCAGCCGGACTGCCGTCGGAAGAAGACTATGTCGCCTCCTATTGCCGTCGCCGCGGCCTGGACGGCATCGACAACTGGACATTCCTGCTTGCCTTCTCCTTCTTCCGGCTCGCGGCGATCTGTCAGGGCGTCTACAAACGCGCCCTGGACGGCAACGCTTCCAATCCGGCCAAGGCGAAGATCTATGCCGATGCGGTCAAGCTGCTTGCCCATCTTGCCATACAACTGATCGAAAAAGGAAAATGACCATGGGCCGTTTCGACGGAGCGACGGTGCTCATCACGGGCGCCACTGGCGGCCTCGGTCAAGGTGCGGCCAAAGGCTTCGCCGCCGAAGGCGCCCGGCTGATCCTCTCCGACCTCGACGGCGACGCGCTGCAGAACCTTGCTGGGAGCCTCGACGCTGAAACGGCAACGCTGGCCGGCAACGTAGCCGACGAAACGCTCTCGGAAGCCTTGGTGAAGCTTGCCGTCGAACGGTTCGGCAGGCTCGACGTCGCCGTCAACAATGCCGGCGTCGCGCAGAGCTTCGTGCGGCTGCCGCAGGTTCCTTCGGATGAGGCGCGCCGCATCCTGGAAATCGACCTGCTCGGCGTGTTCTACGCCATGAAATACCAGATCCCGCAGATGGAGCGGCAATTCAAGGCGGGTGGCAAAGGCGGTGCGATCGTCAACATTGCATCTGTGGCAGGACTGGTCGGAGCACCGAAGCTTTCAGTCTATGCCGCTGCGAAACACGGTGTCGTCGGTCTTACCAAATCGGCAGCCGCCGAATATGCCGTCAAGGGGATCAGAGTGAATGCCATATGTCCGGCGCATACGCGCACAAAAATGGTCGATGACTTCGTGAAGTTGTCAGGCGCACCGGAAACCTTGGCCCTGTCGGAACTGACGCGCGGCGTGCCGATGAAACGCGTTGGCGAGGTGCCGGAGATCATCGAGGCGATGCTTTTCGCCGCCGATCCCAAAAACACCTTCATGACCGGCCATTCTCTTGCCGTCGATGGTGGCATTGGAGCCATTTGAGTAAGGTCCTGGAAGGCAATTTCCCCAACGATATCTTGCGGATGACTGTACTGGGTATATACTGCCAAGGTGAGGGGAATGGGAGCAAAACAAAAAAAGAAAGGCAACAAGATTGCCCCAGAATGCGCAAACACGCCGTGAACAACAAAAGGCGGCATTGCGATCGGAACTCGTGGCCGCAGCTCACAAGCTGGTACAGGAGGAAGGCTACGAGGGTTTGACCATCCGAAAGCTGGCCAAGATGGTCGGCTATGCGCCAATGTCGGTCTATTCCTACTTCGCCGACAAACAGGACATCCTGTTTGCGCTGGCCGAAGATGCCTTCCAGATACTGGCCAGACGCATAGAGCAGAACGCTCCCGATGATCCGATCGATGCGTTGCGTGCGGTCATGACCGAGTATGCGGCATTCGGCCTTGGCAATCCGAATGAATACCGCACCGTCTTCATGACCGAGAAGACGAAGCTGCCTGAAGGCCGTTCGTTCGAAAAGCTCGACGAGGAAAACCCGGCGATGAAATTGCTCATCGACCGCGTCGAAGCCTGCGTCGCCGCCGGCAAGCTGAAGGGTGATCCCCACGCCATCGCCACCATGTTGTGGGCGACCGGGCACGGCACGATCTCGCTGCTGATTACTTTCCCCTTCTACCATTTCGGCGACCAGCAGGCTTTCGTGAAACGGATGTGCGAATTCGGGCTGGCAGCCCTGCAGGGCCAGGATATTCCTCCCCTTGGGGATCAGCCTCCCAAGAAGTGCTGAAGCGGCGGTCGCATGGCTCTTGACGGCACAATGAGACCGAAGTTGCGGTCAACCTCGCCGCGAGGCTTTCTGGCTTCGTGACGTTGCGGCAAGGCTGTTGCAGGCGCCTGCGACAAACCGCACCAGTCAATCATGTCCCGGCAATTTTCGGCCAGTCCTTTCAAGGGCTTGGCAAGGACATGCACGTCACGTCGACGGCGGTGCTTCAAAAATCCTCAAAAAATTTTTCGTACACGTACAATTTTCTCTTGAACTTTTGCTGGGGCGGGCATACATGTGCGATGCAACGTACATGTACGGAAATTGAATTCAGATCTCGAACCGGAGAAAGTCGATGAAAACGACAGCTCTTGCCCTCGCCGCCCTGGTTGCCCTTTCGGACGCCGCCTTCGCTGGCGAAACCGTGAAGACCCATGCCCCCACCACTCATGCCCAGACCGCCGGTAACGTCGACTATTCGTCGACCGGCTCGATCGAACAGGGCAAGACCACCAACGGCCCGCGCCTCGGCGTTGAGGGCAGCCCGTGGACCATGCCGTCCATCCGGTAAGGCATCCCCCCTCCCTTACACGCTGACGGCAAAAGGGCGGCTGGATATCCAGCCGCCCTTTTTCTTTGGATCGCGAGCACGGTTCAGCGACGGGTGATCGCCGGAACAGCAACCTATCGCTTTGGTTTGCCGGGCTTTGCCGGCGCTCCCGAAATGGATGTGTTCGTGACCGCGACCGGATCACTGGCCGGGAACGTGTCCTCCAGCCCCTCTTCCAGTTCTTCTTCGGCATCATGCCCGCTGCGCCGTTCATGCTCGAACGAGCGCACCGCATCCGTCTTTTCCGGTTTTGGCGATGCGGCGGATTTGGATGGACTGGCCATGGATACTCCCTCTGTTCGGGCAGAAAACGGCACGGCCAGCCTTTTGGTTCCTCGCCTTCGCGCGTTCGGACGAACGCCCGGCTCTATGCTGCCGCGTCGCGTGCTGCCTCGGAAAGGAAAGTAAAGACATAGTCCGAGAAGGAGCGCCAGCATTCGACGCGGAAAGCGTCTTCTGCGATGCGATAGATCACGATCTCGACCTTGCCGAAGATGGTGCGCGAACAGGCACCGACGGGGAAGATCGCCAAGCACAGGTCCTGCGGGCAACCGGCGCTGAGCGTCGCTTCCGCGCCCGGTCCGGTCACGCCGATCGCCACGTTCCTGTGCGAGACGCCAACCGCCGAGTGCAGCTGCTTGACCTTGGCGCAGTCAGCCAGCGGGTCCCCGCCGGCATCGTCGATGACCAGCCATTCGTCCGGCCCGAGCCAGAGCGCAAGGCGGCCTCCCTTCGAGGCCGAGGTCTTGGGTTTCTTCGGCAACGTCAGCCCGAGAGCCTTGGACAAGGCCGCGAGCGAGGCCTCCGGAGCGCGCAGCGAAACACGTTCGGCCGGTTCGAACGCAGTCAGCGTCACATGGGCGGCCGAGGCATTGCGCCCCGCCAATGCGGGATGGCGCTCCGCCTGCGCAATGCCGGTTTTCTGGGCAGCCTTAGCCATTGAGGCGCTCTCCCTTTTCATCGAAGAACACCATGCCGGTGACTTCCACTTCAATCACCTTGTCCGGCATCGGCACATAGAGTGTTTCACCTGTACGGTCACGTCCGCCGGCAACCAGGCCCAACGCGATCGAGCGGCCGCAATTTTCCGACCAGTAGCTCGACGTGACATGGCCGATCATCTTCATCGGGATCGGCTGGTTGGGATTGTCGACGACCTGTGCGCCTTCCTCCAGAACGATCTTTGGGTCCTTGGTCCTGAGACCGACGAGCTGCTTGCGGCCCTTGGCGACGAGGTCTGGCCGCGTCAGGCCGCGGATGCCGACGAAGTCGGTCTTCTTCTTGCCGACCGCCCAGTCGAGACCGGCGTCATTCGGCGTGACGGTGCCGTCCGTATCCTGGCCGACGATGATGTAACCCTTCTCGGCGCGCAGCACGTGCATGGCCTCGGTGCCGTAGGCCGCGGCGCCATGCTTCTGGCCCTCGGCCCAAAGGGCCTCCCAGACGGCCTGGCCGTAATCGGCCGGCACATTGACCTCGAAGCCGCGATCACCGGTGAACGACATGCGGAACAGGCGGGTCGGAACGCCGCAGATGCTGCCTTCGCGCACCGACATATGCGGCATGGCCTCGTCGGACATGTCGATGCCTTCGACCAGCGGCGCGATGATGTCGCGCGACTTCGGCCCCTGTACCGCGATCACCGCCCACTGCTCGGAAATCGAGGTCAGCCAGACGTTGAGATGCGGGAACTCGGTCTGGAGATAGTCTTCCATGTGGTTCATGACGCGGGCGGCACCACCCGTCGTCGTCGTCACGTGGAAACGGTCGGCGGCCAAGCGGCCAACCACGCCGTCGTCATAGATGAACCCGTCCTCGCGCAGCATGATGCCATAGCGGCAGCGGCCGACTTCCAGCTTCTCCCACGGATTGGTGTAGAGCAATTCCATGAACTTGGCGGCATCGGGCCCGACCACTTCGATCTTGCCCAGCGTGGACGCGTCGAAAAGACCTGCCGTCTTGCGCACCGCGACACATTCGCGGTTTACGGCCGCGTGCATGTCTTCCCCGGAGCGCGGGAAATACCAGGCGCGTTTCCATTGCCCGACATCCTCGAACACGGCGCCATGCTGTTCGGCCCAGCCATACATCGGCGTGCGGCGCGTCGGGTCGAACAATGGCCCGCGTGCATGCGAAATGATGGCGCCGAAGGTGACCGGCGTATAGGGCGCACGGAACGTGGTGAGGCCCACTTCCGGGATGGCTTTCCCCAGCATGTCGGCAGCGATCGCCAGGCCGTGCATGTTGGAGGTCTTGCCCTGGTCGGTCGCCATGCCGTTGGTGGTGAAGCGCTTGACATGTTCGATCGAGCGCATGCCTTCGCGCACCGCCTGGCGGATGTCCTTGGCGGTGACGTCGTTCTGGAAATCGACGAAGGCCTTCACCGTCGTGTCCGGGCCGGCGCCCGGAGCGGAACCCAGCATGCCGCGCGACCAGATTTCGTCGGCGTCGACCTTCGGCTTGCCAGCCTTGGCGGCCTTGCCGCCAGTCTCCTTTGCAGCCTTGGCACCCGCAGCATAGGCCTCGTCGATCGAAGCAGCGAGACCGTCGGTGCCGTTGCACGCGCCGACCGACACGCAATCCTGCGCGTAGGTTCCGGGCACGAAACGCTTGTCTTCGTTGAAGGCGACCTTGCCGCGCGATTGCGAGAACAGATGCACCGACGGCGTCCAGCCAGCCGACATCAGCAGCGCGTCGATGGCGATCGTACGCTCGCCGCCACCGTTCTTCGGCTGCACGGTCATGGACGAGACGCGCAGCTTGCCGCCGACACGTGTGACCGCGCGGCCGTCATGGATCTCGATGCCGGCGGCGCGCGCCTGGTCGATCAACGTGCCGGAAGGATTGTCGCGCAGATCGACGATGGCCGCGACATTGACGCCGGCCTTCTTCAGGTCGATCGCCGCGGCATAGGCGGAATCGTTCGCCGTATAGACACCGACATTGCGGCCGACCGCGACACCATAGTGGTTGAGATAGGTTCGCGCGGCGGATGCCAGCATCACGCCCGGACGATCATTGTCGGCAAACACCATGTGACGCTCGATCGCGCCGGTGGCGAGCACAACCCGTTTGGCGCGCACCTGCCACAGCCGCTCGCGCGGGATGTCGTGACCGGGATCAGCCAGATGGTCGCTGACGCGCTCCACCAGGCCGATGAAGTTCTGCGCGTAGTAGCCGAAAGCCGTGGTGCGTGGCAGCACCCGCACATTGCCCATGCTTTTCAGCCTGGCCACGGCGTCCTGTGCCCAGGTCCAGCCGCCCTGGCCTTCGATGCGTGCACCGCTTTCGAAACGCAGCGCACCGCCGAATTCGGCCTGCTCGTCGGCAATGATGACACGCACGCCGGTTTCCGCCGCCGCAAGCGCGGCGGCAAGTCCGGCAGCACCGCCCCCGAGCACCAGCACATCGCAATGTGCGAAGCGCGACGAATAGTGGTCGGGATCCGGCTGGTCCGGCGCCAC
The DNA here is from genome assembly GCF_004136315.1 of Mesorhizobium sp. Pch-S. Lineage (NCBI taxonomy): Bacteria > Pseudomonadati > Pseudomonadota > Alphaproteobacteria > Hyphomicrobiales > Phyllobacteriaceae > Mesorhizobium > Mesorhizobium sp. Pch-S. The sequence continues at coordinate 3,738,035 of NZ_CP029562.1, read as the reverse complement.
GCCGAGGCCGGCGGCCGAGCGGATGTTCGGTTCGTAGAGGTTCTTCCAGGCCGACTTCGGCCACATGAAGGTCTTGTAGTAGAAGCCTGCCGAAAAGAAGGGCGAGGCCACGTCGTTGACCGCACCCACGTCGAAGGACAGCGATGGCCAGCGGTTCTGCGACTTGGCCGACAGCCCGTCATAGAGCTCCTGTACCGTGGCCCGCACATTGGGCGTCTTGCGGGCGCTGTCGCGAGCAATTTCCACCAGCGCGTTCGGTTCTTCCGCTCCGGCGGACAGGAAGCCACGCGGGCGGTGATATTTGAACGAGCGGCCGACCAGATGCACGCCGTTGGCGAGCAGCGCTGAAGCCAGCGTATCGCCCTCGACACCGGTATAGGCCTTGCCATCGAAACTGAAGCGGGCAGTCCTGGCAGGTATCAACCGGCCGGCATTGCTGATGCGAAAGGCGCCGCTCATTTGGAAACTCCGGGCAGCTTGGTTGGCTTCGGCTCGCCTGCCTTGTAGGTCATCACGAACTTGTCGCTGACAGTGTCGCGCACCGCGTTGAAGAAACGAGCGCAGCCGTGCACGTGCCGCCAGCGCTCGTAGATGATCCCCTTGGGGTTCGCGCGGATGAAGAAGAACTTTTCGAAATCATCGTCGCTGATGGCGGCGATATCGGTCGGGCGCGCGATATGCGCCTCGCCGGCGTTGCGGAATTCGAGTTCCGGACGCTCTTCCTCGCAATAGGGGCAGCGGATGAGAAGCATTGTCTTTGATCCTAGAGTTCGCCGTCGCCGATGCGCGCGCCTTGCGGCTGGTCGCAGAGTTTCTCGCCGAGTGTTTCGAAAGGCGCGACACGTTTGATCAGCGTCTCCACCGAGTCCGCCGGTGCGAAAAGGTCGCGGTTGGCCATGTTAAGCAAGGTGAGTTGGAAAGGATCGGTCGTAACGATGACGACCCGCGGATCGTTCGCGTTCTCTTCGCCAGGTGATGCGCGCTTCTCCACGAACGAAACGGTCTTGTGCCCGGCACTCCACACGCATCCGAGATAGCCCGACGAGACAGAGAACGGCCAATCGTCTTCGTGCGCGGCACGGCTGATATCCTGCAGCCGCACTTCGCTCGCATCGGGCAGATGGAACATCCCCTTTTCGCCGGTCAGCATGAAGGGCGCAGCAAGAGCCATGGTCGCCGCCAGTGTTTGCATCAGTGCGCCACGGCAGCGGCAGCCGCCTCGTCGATCAGGCGCCCGCTACGGAAACGCTCGATCGTGAAGGGCGCATTGATCGGATGCGGCTCGTCCCGTGCGATGGTGTGGGCAAAGACATGGCCTGAACCCGGCGTCGCCTTGAAACCGCCCGTACCCCAGCCGCAATTGACATAAAGTCCCTTGACCGGGGTCTTGGCCAGGATCGGCGAACGATCCGGCGTCACATCGACGATGCCACCCCACGAGCGCAGCATCTTCATGCGCGTGAACATCGGGAACATTTCGCAGATCGCGTCCAGCGTATGCTGCAGGATATGCAATCCGCCGGTCTGCGAATAGGAAACGTACTGGTCGGTGCCGGCGCCGATCACCAGTTCGCCCTTGTCGGACTGGGAGATATAGGCGTGCACCGTGTTGGACATCACCACGCACGGGAACACCGGCTTCACCGGTTCGGACACAAGCGCCTGCAGCGGGTAACTTTCCAATGGCATGCGCACATCGGCCATCTGCATGATCACCGAGGAATGGCCGGCAGCAACCACGCCGACCTTGCGCGCACCGATGAAACCTTTCGAGGTCTCGACACCGGTCACCGCGCCGCTGGCATCGCGCCGGATGCCGGTGACCTCGCAGTTCTGGATGATGTCGACGCCGCGGGCTGCCGCTCCGCGGGCATAGCCCCATGCAACCGCGTCATGGCGAGCGGTACCGCCGCGCCGCTGCAGTGCTGCGCCCACCACCGGGTAGCGCGCGTTGCGCGAGATGTTGAGTGGCGGGCAATAGGCCTTGGCTTCTTCCGGCGTCAGCCATTCATTGTCGATGCCGTTGAGGCGGTTGGCGTGGACATGGCGCTTCAGCACCTGGATGTCGTGCACATTGTGTGCCAGCATCATCACGCCGCGTGCCGAGTACATGACGTTGTAGTTGAGGTCCTGCGATAGCCCGTCCCACAGCTTCACGGCATGGTCGTAGATGCCCGCGCTCTCGTCATAGAGATAGTTGGAGCGGATGATGGTGGTGTTGCGTCCGGTGTTGCCGCCGCCGAGCCAGCCCTTTTCGATCACGCCGACATTGGTGATGCCGTGTTCCTTGGCCAGATAATAGGCTGTCGCCAGTCCGTGCCCGCCGGCGCCAACGATGATGACATCGTAGCTCTTCTTCGGCTCCGGCGAGGGCCACTGCTCTTCCCAGCCCTTGTGGCCGCGCATGGCCTCGCGGGCGATGGCGAATACTGAATATTTCTTCACGTTACCTGGCCTCGCGTATGGCAATCGGGGGTCCGACGCGCGAGCAGTATCACTAGCGAAACCTTGCAGCCATCCTTGCACTGTTTGCGACGGCAATTGCCGTTTTGCGCCGCCCAAATCAACTCTTCGGAGTACCGATCAGTCGCCGGGCTGCACCGTATCGTCAAACAATCTCGAAGAGAAAATCGCGCGGCCTGGTGCCATGAAACCTCCGCGGCCGCTCTCGACGATTTCTGCCACTTCGGCGTCATCCGACATCGAAGCAATTGTCAGAAACCTTTCATCGATCACTTCAAGCGGACGGATCGAAAGAGCAGCTCCAAAACGCCGAACGATCGGGTCTTCGTATTGGATGAGCCACCGGATTTCTTCAGATGTTGGCTGCCTCCGGAGGCAACAGAATTTCTCGAGGATTTCAAAAGCCGAATTCGGTCGCAATCTGGCAGCGTGCCTACCAGCCAGTCTCAATTGCCAATACTGCGCCACACATATCCACTGGGCGACTTTCCATCGAACGCCTATGTGCGGATCGTCCAGGAGAAGAAGTACGCGCCCCAGAATCTCTCCATCGTCTGGCGTGGTGCAGCCAAGAAGCACTTCCGTGACATCGAAACGCGCCCTGGAATGCTTGCTCTCAAGAAGCGTTGCAATTTCCGAGACAAACGGATGGAGTTCAAAACCCCAAAACGTCATCAGGAATGCAGCCGTTGCTTGTGTTTCTGGATTGGGCGAGGCTATCAGGGGCCTGACGTTTTCCTTCGGGAATTCAGGGCCTAATTCCTTGAGCAGGTCGTTTGCCAATACGCCATCACCCTCGAACGACGGTTCAAGGATCGTCTCGATCATCTGTTGGGGGGTCATTTGAAATGGGTGGCGCGTCCACCCGCGAGTTTTCAACGGCCCCTGATACGCTGACGTTCGTTCCGTAGCAAGACGGCTGCGACACCCGGCGGGTTTCGGGTGGTTCACGTTCCACCGATCTGCGAGCAAGCGCCATCCACTTTTTGGAAGGAACAAGACCATGCTCGCACTGACCAACAAGGTCGCCATCGTCACCGGTGCCTCTCCGGCATCGGCCGCGCCACCGCGCTGCTGTTCGCCAGGGAAGGCGCCAGAATTGTTGCCGCCGCACGCCGCCAGGCCGAACTCGATGCCCTGACTGCCGAGATCGCCGAGGATGGCGGCGAGGCAGTTGCGCTCGCCGGCGACGTCAACGACGAGGCCTACGCTAGAGCCTTGGTCGAACTGGCGCAGGGCCGTTTCGGCGGACTGGACATCGCCTTCAACAATGCCGGTGCCGTCGGGCCGATGGGACCAGTACCCGACATGCCGCGCCAGACCTGGGAAAACGTGCTCGACACCAATCTGACCGGCGCCTTCCTCGCTGCCAAGCATCAGATTCCCGCACTTCTGGCGCGCGGCAGCGGCTCGCTGATCTTCACATCGAGCTTCGTCGGCGTCACCGCCGGTATGCCCGGCATGGCCGCCTATGCCGCCGCCAAGGCCGGTCTGGTGGGGCTTACCCAGGTCCTTGCCGCGGAATATGGTCGCGAGGGCATCCGCGTGAACGCGCTGCTGCCCGGCGGTACCGATACACCGGCCGCAACCTTCAAGACCGCCGACGAGCGCGCTTTCGTCGAGGGCCTGCATGCGCTGAAGCGCATCGCAAAGCCGGAAGAGATTGCCCGCTCGGCTCTCTATCTGGCTTCGGACGCCTCATCCTTCACCACCGGCACCGCGCTGTTCGCCGATGGTGGCGTCTCCATCAACCGCACCTGAACACGGAGCGACGAAACGCCCGGATACAATCGCGACTGTTTGAATTGACGGTTGCATCCGGGCGTTTCATTCTGGGTGGATTGGCGGCAATGAAAGGCGTGACGCGGCAAAAACCGCGAAAGCCCGACAAGCAACAGTGGACATTCAGTCCTGATTCTGCTATTTGCCGCCGGAATTCGTGGTGGAAGCGCCGCGGAGGCTTGTGGCTATTGCCGCTTTGCCTAATGATTTCAAATTGAAAGACAGGATCGCCCGTGCAGGTACTCGTCCGCGACAACAACGTTGATCAGGCGCTTCGCGCGCTCAAGAAGAAAATGCAGCGCGAAGGCATCTTCCGTGAAATGAAGATGCGCGGTCACTACGAGAAGCCGTCCGAGAAGCGTGCGCGTGAGAAGGCTGAAGCCGTGCGCCGCGCCCGCAAGCTGGCCCGCAAGCGTGCCCAGCGCGAAGGCCTGCTGCCCTCGACCCCGCGCCCGGCTCCGACCGGCGCCGGTGCAGCGCGCGCTCCGCGCTAATTCTGCCTGCATCCATCCTTTTCGAGGGATATCCAAGGTGGCGCGATGTAAATCGCCGCCACCTTTTTGTTTGACGCAAGCGGATATTTGTATAACGCAGGACGGCGGGACAGGGGCCGGAGCGGCAGCCCGGGATGCCGGGCGTCGATGTTGAGGATACGGCAGCCGATGCATGTTTTGACCACGGAGCGCAAAAACTCCTTGAATGGTTTTGTCTTGAGCGCCGCTTTGCTGGCCGGCCTGGCGCTTGCCGGCTGCCAGTCGACCCCGACGGGTGAGCTTAATGCGATCGACAAGGCCCAGGGGTCGAGCCAGAACATCTCTTCGCTCTCTTCGGTCGTCGACCGCAATCCACGCGATCCTGAAGCCTACAATGTGCGCGGTTCGGCCTACGGCCGCGGCGGCAATTACCAGGCTGCGCTGAAGGATTTCGACACCGCGATCCAGTTGAAACCCGATTTCTACCAGGCCTATTCGAACCGCGCGCTGATCTACCGTTTCATCGGCGACCAGCAGAAGGCGCTTGCCGACTACAATCGCTCCATCCAGATCAACGCGAACTATGATGCTGCCTATATCGGTCGCGGCAACCTCTACCGAAAGGCCGGCCGTACGCAGGATGCCTTCAACGATTTCCAGAAGGCGATCCAGCTCGACACCACCGACGCGCGTGCCTATCACAACCGCGGCCTGATCTATCAGAGCCAGGGCCAGCACACCTTCGCCATCGAAGACTTCTCGACCGCGATCTCGCTGTCGCCGGATGCGTCCGAGCCCTACAATGGCCGGGGCCTTTCCTATCTCGCCCTCAACCAGGACGACAACGCTTTCGCCGACTTCAACATGGCCATCAAGCTTGACGGCAAGAATGCCGAAGCCTGGACCAACCAGGGGCTGATCTACGAGCGCAAGGGCGAAAAGGCCAAGGCGATAAAATCCTACAAGGAAGCCGCCCGGCTGGCGCCGACCTATCAGCCGGCGCGTGACGGCCTGTCCCGAGTGGGTGGGGCCTAGAGCGTTTCCGTTTTTCACGGAAACGCGGAAACGCTCTAAGTTTTGTTTTCGTCGCATTTTTGTAACGCCAAGTGATTCCACTTGGCGACAAAATGCTCTAGCCGCAAGATTCATTCCATTTGTGCCGGCGCATCTGAACAGACGCGCTTGAACCGTGGCTGATCGGCAACGGCATTCCCTTCATTTTAACCAAGCGACAACTCGACCACGATTGCGCCACCATCGCGCCACGGTTTTGAGGGAACGGTCTTGGCATTAAGCCGTTGTCCGGCATGAACTACAGAAGGATCGACACCATGAAGAAACTTGCTTGTTTAGCCGCCCTGGCCATGACGACTGTTGCCGCGCCGGCGAGCGCCGGCAAGGTTGAACTTGGTGTTCTCGACTGCGTCATCGACGGCGGCCAGTCTTATATCGTCGCCTCCAACAAGGGCGTCACCTGCACCTACCGCCCCTACAACAGCCGCAAGTCCGAGCTCTATACCGGGGTTATCTCCAAGCTCGGCGTCGACCTCGGCATGACGCACCAGGGTCAACTCTCTTGGGCAGTTCTCGCCGCCTCGAGCAGCTATGATTCCGGCGCCCTCGCCGGCAAGTATTTCGGCGTCAATGCCGAGGCCAGCGTGGTAACCGGCGGCGGTCTCAACGTGCTGGTCGGTGGTTTCGACAATTCCTATGCGCTGCAGCCGCTTTCGGTGCAGGCACAGACCGGCCTCAATGTCGCGGCCGCCGTGACGTCACTGGAACTGCAGCATTCGCTGAAGTAAGCCGAATTCAGTTCCTGGCGGGGCGCTCGCGCCCCGCCAGGACAAATTTTGGACGGACATGCCGGCCCTCAGAACGCCCGCACCCGATCGCCAAGCACACGGCGTGCTTCTTCATACTTCGTGCGAGCATCGACAATATCCTTGTCCAGCTGCTCCAGCGCCCGTTCCTGGTCGAGCATCTTCTGCGCATAAAGGCGCGCGAGATCCGATCCTTCGGGCGCAGCGCCGATATTCTCTCGAATCCGCTCCTGATCGGCCGTGATCCCGTCACGACGCTCCTGGCGGCTGGCCAAGACCTGGCTGGCCTCGTCGCTCGCCCTGGCGGCTTCTGCGATCGCGGCAAGTCGTGCCTTGCTTTCGGCATCGAGTTCAGTGCTGGCAATCAGTGCGAGAATACGCTCGGCGGTCAGCTCCTGTATGGCGACCGTCTCGACGACAGGCCGCTCCATCACCACCGGAAATTCCCTGGTCTTGCCGGGCTCGACCTCAAAACGCATCCTGTAGGCAGAACCGGCCAGCGTCGCTTCCTCGGCCTTCGGTTGCACCAGACGCCAATCCTGCGCGCGTGGCTGCTCGATCACCATGCGCCGCGCCTCGGCGGCGATGTTCTTGACACGGTAGAGCGTTGTTTCGCGCAGCTTGCTTTCGATCTGCAATGCACCGTTGACCGATTTGACCTTGGTAACGGCCGATGCCGTCCGGTTTTCACGGTCGACAAGGATCTTCTGTTCCGCACCGAAGCCGACAAGGCGGGAATCGCCCGCCGGCAGAAGCGGAAATTGCGCTTCACCCGAAAACAACGGACCCGCGTCGGTCGCCTCGTAGATGGTGGCCGATCCGGCAGGCAGCGACGTCGACCCATCGTTCTTGAGGGTCATCCCCTGCCAGGGATTGCGCCCGCCGCCCTGGTACCAGGCCACTGCCTCCGCCGGCACTTTCTGGTCGACAAACGGTATGGTCAGGCTTTCACCGGATCCGACGCTGACCGGAACCGACAGCGTGAAGCTGGCGCCGGCAGCGTTCTCTTCCGTTGATGCCGGCGGCGCGGTCTCGGTCTGCTGGACCATCCCGTCCTGAACGGCTTCTATTTTCCTGCTACGCATTATCCGCTGCTGCTCCGGCGCTGCGGGTACAGCTATTTCGGCATAGCCGGCCCCACCGAGCGCGACCTGCCCCTGATCGGTTCGCGGCAGGGCAGCCTGACTCACCGGCGGCGCGATGGTCTGGCGCGAAACATAATAGGGATCGTAGAGTGCCTGGCGGAACGTGACAGGCGCGGCTGACGACAGCGTCACCGCGACATCCTTCCAGGCATCGCCGGTCATGTTCTCCAGCACCACCCAGCCTTGCAGTTGTGCCTTGTCTTCGCCGGCTTTCGGCAGGGTCAGGCGGTACGCGGTTTTCCAGACGGGAGCCTCGGCGACGTAGCCGATGCGCACGGTGCGTTGCGCACCGTCCGCCAGATGGATGGAGATGTCGCGCCCGGAACGATCCTGTGCACTGCGCAGCGCGGTCAGCGCGCCAGTAACCTGCTCGCCCAGCCGCGTATCGGCAAACTCGAGACCCTGCGCGTCTTCAAGAATGAACTGATCCATCGAGGCGCCGGAAAATACCGAGACGCGCGTTCGCGTGATTGTCCGGCCGTCCTTGTCCGTGACCTGCTCTGGCTGGACACTGGCAATGCGGCCCGCAATGCTGCGTGGTGCAGCGACCTTGATCTCCGCGCCCTTCAGCGCCGTCATCAGGGATGCCATGCTGTCTAGATCCGATCGCGAAAATGGCAGCGCGTTGAAGGCTTCGTCGGCACCCGCCTTGCCCGGCAGTGTAGCCGAACCCGTGCCAGCAGGATCGAGGATGATCATGCTCTTGAGAATGTCGTCGACCTGGTCGAGCCGCGAACGCAACGTCAGCGTTTCCTTGCCGGTGACCGTCGCTTCATATTCGAAATAGCCAACGCCCCCGGTGCCGAGGACCGCCCGTTTGAGCACAAGGTCGGCGGAATGAGCAGGGGCAGTCATCGCGGTTGCTCCGAGCAGAATGAGGGTGAAAAGACGCATCGAGTACCTCGTTTCATCAGATTCGACGACGCTGCAGACTATTCATGGCGATGTGATGAACGAAAGCTGGATATCCGGCAACGGGCAAGGCGCAGTCGGACTCCGTCGCTAGCCGCAAAATATCGCTTGCATTCAACCGCGCTTGAGGTTTTACAAGTAAACACTTGGAAAATACAGCACCAGTCGCAACTGGCGGCTTCGGACGAGCGCACATGACACAAGACAGGGCGAACCGGGTGGATTGGCGTGCATTGTGGGCCAGCGCCGACCTCGCGCGCTTCTGTTTCATTTCGCTGGGCATCCTGCTGCACGCCACCAACGAGACGATGGTGGCGACCATCATGCCTGCCATGGTGGGCGATCTGTCCGGCGTGCAGCTGGTCGGCTGGTCGCTGGCGATCTACGAGCTCGGCGCCATCGTTGCAGGCGCGGCAGCGGGCCGCATGGTCAGCTATGTCGCGCTGCGCAGCAATGTCATGGTCGCCGCCCTGCTCTATTCGACCGGCGCGCTCATCTGTGCGACCGCGCCATCCATGCAGGCCTTCCTCGCCGGTCGCCTCATCGAAGGCCTCGGCGGCGGTGCACTGGTTTCACTCGCCTTCGTCTCGGTCGAGCGGTTGTTTCCGCGCGCGATCTGGCCGCAATTGTTCGGCCTGATGTCGGCGATCTGGGGCGTCGCGGCCTTCAGCGGTCCGATGCTCGGTGCATTGATGGCCGAACTGCTTTCCTGGCGCTGGGCCTTTGGCGTTTTTGTCATCGGCGGCGTGGCGATGGCGATGGCCAGCCTGATTGTGCTGAACACGCCGGAAGCACGGCGCACCCAAAGCGCCGGCGCGGCGCTACCGCCCTTCCCAGCCCTGCCGCTTGGCTGCCTCGCCGTCAGTGTAATCCTGATCGCCTCAGCTGGTGTCGACGTCGCGCTGCTGCGCTCCAGCCTCCTGCTCGGCCTGGGGCTTGCTGGACTGGCCCTGTTTTTCCGCATCGATGCGCTCAAGCCGCAATCCAGGCTGTTTCCGGCAAACCTGTTCTCATGGCGCACGCCGGTCGGCAGCGGCATGACGATGATCGCCGCGTTCTCGGTGGCCACCTGTTCCTTTACGGTCTACGGGCCGTTGATCCTGACCAATCTGCACGGCATCTCGATGCTGACCACGGGCTACATCATCGCCGCGGAGTCGATCGCCTGGTCGATCCTGTCGATCCTTGTCGCCAACGCACCGCCTGAACGCGAACGGACGATCATCGTCTGCGGCGCGCTGATGATCGCTGCCGGCATTGCCGGCTTCGCCTACACGGTTCCGCAGGGCTCGATCCCGCTCATCCTGTTTTGCGCACTGCTGCAAGGCGGCGGCTTCGGCATCGCCTGGCCGTTCGTGACACGCATCATCGTTGCGTCCGCGCCCGCCAACGAACAGACCATCGCCTCGTCGGCGGTCCCGACCATGCAGCGCATCGGCTATGCCGTGGGTGCTGCGAGTGCCGGCATTGTCGCCAATGCCAGTGGCTTTTCGGAGGGGCTCAACCGCACGGCGGCGGCAAATGCGGGGGTCTGGCTGTTCCTGGCCTTCGTGCCGCTCGGTCTGCTCGGCGCCATCGCGGCGTACAAACTCTTCTCGGTACCAGGGCGGCCCGGCCTGCCGCAGCAGGTCTGAGTCTGCCGTCACGGCTGCTCAGACTGCCTTCAGGCGTCTTGCAATCAGCTCGGCCAGACGCGAGGCAACCTCCGCCTTGGTGAGTTCCGGCCATTCCTCGACGCCGCTCTTCGAAACGATACGAACGCGATTGCGATCACCGCCCATCACGCCGGCAGGACCAACGCCGCTGTCGTGCGAGACATCATTGGCGACGATGAAGTCGGCGCCTTTCCTGCTCAGCTTGGCCTCGGCGTTCTTCTGGATGTCCTGTGTCTCGGCGGCGAAACCAACCACGAGGCGGGGCCGCTTCGCATGATGCCCGATACCGGCCAGGATATCGGGGTTCTCCACCATCTGCAGCGCAGGTGGCCCCTCGCCCGCCACTTTCTTGATCTTCTCGCCGGCAGAATTCGCCGTCCGCCAGTCGGCAACGGCTGCCACGAACACGGCCGCATCAGCCGGCAGCAGGCGTTCTACGGCGGCCTGCATCTCCCGCGCCGTCTCCACATGCACGGTTGTCACGCCGGCCGGATCGGCGATCGTCACCGGACCAGAGACCAGATGGACGTCGGCACCGAGCCTCGCAAGTGCGCCGGCCAGCGCGTGTCCCTGTTTGCCCGACGAGCGGTTGGCAATGTAGCGCACGGGATCGATCGGTTCATGCGTCGGGCCGGACGTGATGATGATCTTGCTGCCGGCCAACGGTTTCGGCTGGCTGTCGAACAGTGCCTCTATCGCCGCGACGATCTCCAGCGGTTCCGCCATGCGGCCTTCACCGGCTTCACCACTTTCGGCCATCTCGCCCCTGGCCGGCCCAACGAACGCCACGCCATCCTCGATGAGCGTGGCATGGTTGCGCCGGGTCGCCGGATGCGCCCACATTCTGGGGTTCATCGCCGGCGCCATCAACACCTGCTTGTCGGTGGCGAGCAGCACGGTCGAGGCGAGGTCGTTGGCATGACCATTGGCGAGCTTGGCCATCAGATCAGCCGTGGCCGGCGCCACGACGATCAGGTCGGCTTGACGCGAAAGCCTGATGTGGCCGACATCGTGCTCGTCCTGGCGATCGAACAGGTCGGTGAAGACATGATCCGCAGAAAGCGCGCCGACGGAAAGCTGGGTGACAAACTCCTGCGCTGCCGAAGTCATGACACAGCGCACGGCAGCACCGCGCTCGCGCAGCCGCCGGATCAGATCAAGCGACTTGTAGGCTGCGATGCCGCCGCCGATGACGAGAAGGATACGCTTTCCGGAAAGGGTCATGCTTTGCTCTCAACAGCAGTGCTGTCAGATTAGCTTCCAGGCAATGAAGATCAAGGTTAGCGCGATCACCCAAAGCGCCACGCGCCCGGAGCGGGTGTGACGTGCCTCGGCCTTGCCGATCGCCTTTGCAGTCGCATCGTCGAAACGCAGGCCGTGTTCGGCCATCAGATCGATTTCGCGCGACAGCCGCTCCGCGCGCGCCGCCAGGTCCGGCGCCTGCCGGGCCAGGGAAACCAGCGCGCCGACGCCCTCGCGCGCATCGTCCAGCATGCCACGCGGACCGAGATTGGATCGGATCCAATCGCCCACCACCGGCTCGGCCGTCTTCCACATGTTGAAGGCTGGATCCAGCGTACGGGCAACGCCTTCCACCACCACCATCGTCTTCTGCAGCAGAACCAGTTCAGGCCGGGTCTGCATGTCGAACAGTTCCGTCACCTCGAACAGCAGCGTCAGCAGCTTGGCCATCGAAATGGTTTCCGCCGGCTGGCCATGGATCGGCTCGCCGATGGCGCGGATCGCCTGCGCGAAGGCGGCGACGTCGTGTTTGTGCGGCACATAGCCGGCCTCGAAATGCACCTCCGCCACGCGCAGGTAGTTGCGCGTGATGAAGCCATAGAGGATCTCGGCCAGGAAGCGCCGTTCCTTCTTGCCGAGGCGGCCTGCAATGCCGAGATCGACCGCGACGATGGTGCCATCGGCTTCCACGAACAGATTGCCCGGATGCATGTCGGCATGAAAGAAGCCGTCGCGCAGGGTATGGCGCAGGAAGGACTGGATCAGGTTGGCGGCGATCGCCTTGAGATCGTGGCCAGCCGCTGCCAGGCCGGCGATATCGTTCATCTTGATGCCGTCGACCCACTCCATGGTGAGCACGTCACGGCCTGTACGCTCCCAGTCAACAGCCGGAACGCGAAAGCCAGGATCGGCCTTGGTGTTTTCACCCAGCTCCGACAGGGCCGCCCCTTCGAGCCGCAGGTCCATTTCGATCTTGGTGGTCTGGGCGAGTGTCTCGGTGACTTCGACCGGGCGCAGGCGCCGCGACGATGGGATGTATTTTTCCTGCAGGCGCGCCGCCAGGAAATAGCTTTCAAGGTCGTGATGGAAGCGCTTGCGCACGCCCGGCCGGATCACCTTGACCGCGACCTTGGTCGGAATGCCATCACGGAGCACTTCGGCCTCATGCACCTGCGCGATCGACGCCGCCGCCACCGGCTCCTCCAGGCGGGCGTAAAGGTCGGACACGGGCCGGCCGAGTGAGGACTCGATCGCCGCCACGGCTTGTGACTGCGGGAACGTGCCCATCTTGTCCTGCAGCAGAGCAAGATCGAGCGCGATGTCGTTGCCGACCACGTCTGGCCGCGTCGCCAGGAACTGGCCGAGCTTGACATAAGACGGCCCCAGCCGCGCCACCGCATGCGCCATGCGGTCGCTGCGGCCTTCGCGCAAGGCGCGACGGCGTGTGAACAGCCGGGCCATTTGCCAGCCAAATTTCGGCATTCCGGTCAGCTGGTCGCCCGGGATCGCCGCGACGACACCCTCGCGCACCAGCACCCAGCCGGCCCGAACGAGCCGGAATGCCGCTCCGACGGAACTCATGAACGCACCCGCTTCAAAGCTTCCAGCCCGAATGGGCGGCGGCGATACCGCCGGTATAGTTGCGGAAGCTGACACGCCCGAAGCCGGCCTTGCCGATCATCGCCGCGAAATTCTGCTGGTTCGGAAACTTGGCGATGGATTCGACCAGATAGGCATAAGGTTCGCCATCGCCGGTTACCGCCTTGCCGATTTTCGGAATGGCGTTGAACGACCAGGCTTCATAGACCTTGTCGAGCAGCGGCATCTCCACTTCGGAGAATTCAAGGCACAGGAACCGCCCGCCGGGCTTGAGCACCCGGAAGGCTTCGCTCAGGGCCACTTCGATACGCGGCACATTGCGGATGCCGAAGGCGATCGTGTAGGCGTCGAAGGAATTGTCGGCGAACGGCAGATCCTCGGCATTGGCCTCGACGAAATCGATGTTCGCGGCCAATCCGCGCTTTTCCGCCCGCTCCCGACCGACGGCCAACATCGAACCGTTGATGTCCAGCACGGTCGCCTGCGCCTGGCCATGGCTGGCGTCGATGATTCGAAAAGCGATGTCGCCGGTGCCGCCGGCTACGTCCAGGACCTTCCAGTCCGATCGCTTCGGTGGGTTGAGCCAGGCGACCATGGCATCCTTCCACAGGCGATGCATGCCGGCCGACATCAGATCGTTCATCAGGTCGTAGCGTTTGGCGACCTTGTGGAACACCTCATTGACCAGCGGCTGCTTCTCGCCGGTTCCGACCTGCCGGAAGCCGTAGGAGGTCTCCATGCCTCCGGTCGCGGTGGTTCTCTCAACAGACATCTTTTTCATCCGCCATAAAATCGGCCGGACCATAGCCGATCGCAGTAGGCGACGCTATTGTCAAAGGCGCGGTGTTCGGCCGCGCCGGACGGCCCCGTTCACAGGAATGCCTCATGGTCTTGAAAGCCGAATTGCACTGCCACATCGAAGGAGCGGCAGCCCCTGAACTCGTTGTGCGGCAGGCACGGAAGTACGGCAAGGACCCATCTCCCTTCATCCGTGACGGCTCCTTCGTCTGGCACGATTTCACGTCCTTCCTCGCAGCTTACGACTTTTCGGCCGATCTTTTCCGCACGGAAGACGACTATGCGCTGCTGGCCGAGCACTACCTGACCAGCCTGGCACGCGACGGCGCCATCTATTCGGAAGTGTTCACCTCTCCCGACCATGCCGTGCGCGCCGGCCTGTCGCCCAAGGCCTATACCGACGCGCTGGGCGAGGGCATGGCACGCGCCAGGGCCAAGACCGGCATCGAAGGGCGCATGATCGTCAGCGGGGTGCGCCATGTCGGCGTCGAGGCGATCGAAAAGGCTGCCCGTTTCGCCGCCAGATGCGGACACCCGCTGGTCACTGGCTTCGGTGTTGCCGGCGACGAGCGCATGGGTGATTTCGAGGATTATGTCCGCGCCTTCGAGATCGCCCGCGAAGCAGGTCTCGGCATCACAATCCATGCTGGCGAACTGATGGGCTGGGAAAGCGTGCAGGCCGCGCTCGACCATATCCGTCCATCGCGCATCGGCCACGGCGTCCGTGCCGTCGAAAACCCGGACCTCGTGCGCCGCATTGCAGATGAGGGCGTAGTGCTGGAATGCTGCCCCGGATCCAACATCGCGCTGAAGGTGTTCGACAGCTTTGCCGACCATCCCTTCCCGACGCTGAAGGCAGCCGGCTGCAAGGTGACGCTGAATTCCGACGACCCACCCTATTTCTGGACGTCGCTGAAACGCGAATACGACATCGCGGCCGAGCACTTCGGGATGAACGACAAGACACTGACGGCGGTGACCCGTACAGCGATCGATGCGGCTTTCGTCGACAAGAAGACCAAAGCCGCCCTCATCGCGCGACTGGACAAGAGCAGCCCGCGCTGAAAACCCGCAAAAACTGTGGTTGGCGCGTGTCGAGGCGTTTCTTGGCCGGAACTTAGCCGCTAGGGTCTCTTGCAAGTACCGAGGAGAAGACCATGAAGGGCGTAACCGTCGTCGATCATCCGCTTGTCCAGCACAAGCTGACCATCATGCGCAACAAGGAGACGTCGACGGCGTCGTTCCGGCGGCTGCTGCGCGAGATTTCGCTTCTGCTCGGTTACGAGGTGACGCGCAACCTGGAGCTCACCAAGACCACCATCGAGACCCCGATGGAGACGATGGAGGCCCCTACCCTCGAAGGCAAGAAGCTGGTCTTCGCCTCGGTGCTTCGCGCCGGCAACGGTCTGCTGGAAGGCCTGCTCGATCTGGTGCCTGCCGCCCGCGTCGCTCACATCGGCCTGTATCGCGATCACGAAACGCTGGAAGCGGTCGAATATTTCTTCAAGGCCCCGAGCGACCTCGCCGACCGTCTGATCATCGTGGTGGACCCGATGCTGGCCACCGCCAACTCGGCCATCGCGGCGATCGACAAGCTGAAGGAACGCGGTGCGACCAACATCCTTTTCCTGTGCCTGCTTGCCGCCCCCGAAGGCATCGAACGCTTTACCACCGCCCATCCCGATGTGCCGGTCTACACAGCCTCTATCGACCGCGAGCTGAATGAGAAGGGGTACATCCTGCCGGGGCTTGGTGACGCCGGCGATCGCATGTTCGGCACGAAATAGGCCTTTACCTTTTGTTTACGCATCCGTGTGGTTTCAGGCCATCGTGGAGCCAGTAGGGGGCGAAATTAAAGCGCCGGATACCAAGCTTGCCTAGGATCGCCCGGAGTGGGGGCGTTCCATGCTGCGTAAACTGGTCATTCTGGGTGTTTTTGCCGGCGGCACGGCGGCAATCCCCTCCGTTTTCCAATCGAACCCGGATCTCCTCAACACTTTCCTCGGCAGAGGCAACGACACGCCTGCCACGGCAGTGAACCTGCCCGGCAGTTCAGGCACGGCCGGACAGGCCGCTCAACAACCTCTCGGTCGCAAGGTGCTGATCAAGGCCGATGCGACCGGTCACTTCCGCTCGCCATTCAAGATCAACGGCAGGCAGGTTGATGCCCTCATCGATACGGGTGCAACGCTGGTGGCGCTGAACACGTCGACGGCGCGGCGCGTCGGGCTTTCGCTCAGCCCTTCGGATTTCACGCAACAGGTCTCGACGGCGAATGGCCCGGTCAAGGTAGCAGTGGTGCGGCTCTCCAGTCTGCAGGTCGGCAAGATCGCGCTGGACAACATCGACGCCGTCGTCATCGATGACAGGGCGCTCAGCACCAACCTGATCGGCATGAGCTTCCTGAGCCGCCTTGGTAAATATGCCGTCGAGGACGGCGAGTTGTTGATGGTGCAATGACAGGCGGGCTGCGCTCTAGCGGCTAACCGCGTGCCACAACCCGGCGCAGGATCGCCTTTTCCGTGGCCGGTTTGGCAGACCCGACCGCATAAGCGGCTGAAACAGCAGCGACAGCTTGCTCGGCTGCGGCCTGCGAACGCGCATGGACAAGCGCGATGGCTTCACCCGGGCGTACTTCTGCGCCGACAGGCAAGAGGCGGGTCAGCCCGACGGCATGGTCGACCTTGTCTTCCGGCCGCATGCGACCGCCGCCAAGGGTCACGACGGCAAGCCCGATCGCGCGCGTCGCGATCCCGGTGACAAAACCCTTGCGATCCGCCTTCACTGCAAGTTGCACAGGCGCCTGCGGCAGGTATTTTGTGGCCTTCTCGACAAAATCCGCCGGACCGCCCAGCACCGAGACCATGCGACCGAACACAGCCGCGGCCCGACCGCTGCTCAGTGCCTCCGTGGCGCGCTGCAGCCCGTCCTGGTTGGAGGCAACGACGCCGGCCGATTGCAGCATTTCAGCGGCCAGGGCCAGTGTTACGGTCTCCAGGCGCCTGTCGCGGCTGCGCCCGGTGAGGAAATCGACCGCATTCTGCACCTCGACGGCATTGCCGGCAGCGGAGGCGAGCGGCTCGTTCATGCCAGTCACCAGCGCGCTGGTCTTCAACCCGGCACCATTGGCGACCTCGACCAGGCTGGTTGCAAGCGCGGTCGCGTCGCGCGACTTTTCCATGAAAGCACCGTTGCCGAGCTTCACATCCAGCACCAGGGACTGCAGCCCGGCGGCGAGTTTTTTCGACAGGATGGAAGCCGTGATCAAAGGCACCGATTCCACCGTCGCGGTGACGTCGCGGATGGCATAGAGCCGCTTGTCGGCTGGAGCCAGCTCGCCGGTCTGGCCGATGATCGCCGCGCCCGCCTCCAGCACGGCCTGGCGCAGCAAGCCGAGATCGGGCTGGCTGACATAGCCGGGGATCGAATCCATCTTGTCCAGCGTGCCACCGGTATGACCGAGGCCACGGCCGGAGATCATCGGCACGTAGGCACCACAGGCCGCCACGATCGGCGCCAGCATCAGCGAGACGTTGTCGCCGACCCCGCCAGTCGAGTGCTTGTCGGTCACCGGACCGGGAAGGTCCGACCAGTCGAGCACGTCGCCGGAATCGCGCATGGCCGTGGTCAGGGCCACCGCTTCGTCGCGGTTCATGCCGTTGAAGAAGACAGCCATGGCGAAGGAAGCTGCCTGCCCTTCCGTGACGGTGCCGGAGGTGATGCCGGAAACGAAGGCCGCAATCTCTTCGGCCGACAGCTTCAGCCCGTCACGTTTCCTGCGGATGATTTCCTGAGGCAGCATCTAGAGCAATTCCAGCAAAAGTGCGTAGCGGTTTTGCGTCCGGAATTGCGTCAAAACAAGGAGGAAGAGCATCGAAGGCGATCCTGATTTTCGCCGGAAATGCTCTGCCCTCACCCGTCCAGCAGTCCGTCCCGGAGCAGTTTGTGCAGCACCTTGGCGAGCTTGGCACCGCCGATCGGCGCCATGTCCTTGGTCTCGGTGTGCGACAGCTCGGCGCCGGTCATACCCGCGGCGAGATTGGTGATGACCGAACAGGCGGCCACGCTGAGCCCGAAGAAACGAGCCAGGATCACCTCAGGCACGGTCGACATGCCGACAGCAGTGGCACCCATGATGCGCGCCATGCGGATTTCCGCCGGGGTTTCGAAGGACGGGCCCGAGAACCACATGTAGACACCTTGGTGCAGCCTGGTGCCGGTCGCTTTCGCGGCTCGCTCGATCGCCGCGCGCATGCCGGCGTCATAGGCTTCCGTCAGGCCGACAAAGCGGCGGTCGGTCGGCTCGCCGAACAGCGGGTTGGAGCCTGAGAAATTGATGTGGTCGTTGATCAGCATCACCGATCCGGGCGGCATGTCGGGATCGACGGAACCCGCGGCGTTGGTGAGGATCAGCTTCGTGATACCGATCCCGGCCAATGTCTCGATCACCGGGCGCATGACCGCAGCATCGCCATGCTCGTAATAATGCGCGCGGCCCGCCAGCATCAGCACCGGCTTGCCGGCGAAATGCCCCGCCACCACCGCGCCGGCATGACCGGTCACGCCGCTTTTCGGAAATCCCGGCAGGTCGCCATAGGGGATGCGTATGGCATCCTCGACCTCTTCAACAAGCCCGCCGAGCCCCGACCCCAGCACCAGCGCAACCGTTGGCGCAAGGCCGTCCAGCCGTTCAACGAGGTGATCGATCGCATCCTTCATTTGAGGATATCGCCCCTGAAGCCATAAGGCAGCATGTCACCCATGGTGACGGTTTCGGCCACGCCTGTCTCGTCGCAGAGATAAAGCTTGGTGTCGGGCCGCGTGAATTCGGCCAGCCGCTGGCGGCAGCCGCCGCATGGCGAGCATTTCGCCATGCGTTCTGCGATGACGGCAATCTCCACGATCTTGCCGCCGCCGCCCATGATGTAGTGCCCGAGCGCGGTCGTCTCCGCGCACCAGCCCTCCGGATAGGAAGCCACCTCGATGTTGGCGCCGGCAAAGACCCGCCCGTCTTCGGTGCGAAGCGCTGCCCCGACCGGAAACTTCGAATAGGGCGCGTAGGCCTTGGCCATGGCCGCCTTGGCGGCAAGGTAGAGGTCATGCGACATGGATCAGCGTTCTTTCACGTAAGGCACGCCGCCGGCGCGCGGCGGGATCGCCTTGCCGATGAAACCGGCAAGCAGGATCACGGTCAGGATGTAGGGCAGCGCCTGCATGAGCTGCACCGGCACCTTGCCGATGATCGGCAACGGCGCGCCCTGCAGGCGGATCGCCAGCGCATCGAGGAAGCCGAACAGCAGGCAGGCGAACATGGCGTTGACCGGCCGCCACTTGGCGAAGATCAGCGCGGCGAGCGCGATGTAACCCTTGCCTGCCGTCATGTCCTTCACGAAACCGCCGCTCTGCACCATGGAAAGATAGGCACCGGCGATGGCCGTGAGGATGCCGGTGCAGATCACGGCGCGGTAGCGCAGCCAGGCAACAGAAATACCGGCCGTATCGACCGCGGCCGGGTTCTCGCCGACGGCGCGCAGCCTGAGGCCGAAGCGCGTGCGGAACAGCACCCACCAGGTGAACGGCACCGCAAGGAAGGCGACATAGACCAGCAGCGAATGGCCTGAGATCAGCTCCGAATAGATCGGGCCGATGATCGGGACGTCACGCAGTGCATCGGCTCCGGGAAGCGTGATCGCCTCGAACCGTTCGTTCGGCGCCAGTGCCGGCGTGCGGCCACCCTGCTGGAACCAGGCCTGGCCGAGAATGATGGTGGAACCGGCGGCGACGAAATTGATCGCCAGGCCGGAAACGATCTGGTTGCCGCGATGCGTGATCGAAGCAAAGCCATGCACCAGGGCAAGCGACACCGAAACCAGGATGGCCATGCCGAGGCCGATCCAGGCCGAATGGAAGACCGAGGCTGCAGCGGCGCCCGCAAAGGCGGCCGCCAGCATCTTGCCCTCCAGGCCGATGTCGAAAATACCCGAGCGTTCCGAATAAAGACCGGCGAGGCAGGCCAGAAGCAGCGGCACCGACAGGCGGATGGTGGAGTCCAGCGTCTGGATGATGACGTCGAAGAAACTCATCTCAGGCCCCCTCGCCCTTCACCGCGGCCATGCCGACGGACTTCGGGCTGATCGAAGCGAACAGCGTTTGGATATAGGGCCGGAACATGTGTTCGAGCGCGCCCGCGAACAGGATCACCAGCCCCTGGATGATGACGATCATGTCGCGGCTGATCGCCGGCATCTCGAACGAGAGTTCAGCGCCACCCTGATAGAGCATGCCGAACAGGATGGAGGCGAGGATGATGCCGACCGGGTGCGCGCGCCCCATCAGGGCGACGGCGATGCCGATGAAGCCGGCGCCACCCGCCAGATCGACATAGACGCTGTGCTGGTCGCCCATGATCGCGTTGATCGACATCATGCCTGCCAATGCTCCTGAAATCAGCATGGCGATGATAGTGACGCGCACTTCCGAAATGCCGGCATAACGCGCCGCCTTCTGGCTGAAGCCGAAGGTGCGGATCTCATAACCGAGCTTGGTGCGCCAGATCAGCAGCCAGACCAGATAGGCCATCACCAGTGCCAGCAGGAAGGACACGTTGAACGGCGCGGAACGGATCTTGGCTGTCCCGAACAGTTCGATGATCCAGTTCAACCTGGGCAACTGGGCCCCTGCCTCCAGCATGCGGGTCTTCACCTCCTGTGCCGCCTCCGGCTTCAGGATGTCACGCAGCACATAGATCATCAGGCTCGCCGCGATCATGTTGAACATGATGGTGGTGATGACGATGTGCGAGCCTCGTTTGGCCTGCAGATAGGCGGGCAGGAACGCCCATGCCGCGCCAAACAGGGCGGCGCCGGCGATCGCGAACGGAAACGTGATGTACCAGGGCACGACCCTGTCCAGCGCCAGGCAGACCAGTCCCACGCCGAGGCCGGCGACATAGGCCTGGCCTTCGCCGCCGATGTTGAACAGCCCGGCATGCATGGCCACCGCAACGGCAAGGCCGGTGAAAATGAAATTCGTCGCGTAGAAGAGCGTGTAGGCGATGCCCTGGCCACGGCCGAAGGCTCCTTCCACGAGGATGACCGCCGCCCGGAAAGGATTTTCGCCGACCAGCAGCACGACGAGGCCCGCGACGATGAAGGCCACGGCAAGATTGATCAGTGGGATCAGCCCGTAATCGGCCCAGGCCGGCAGCTTGGCATAAGGCGTGCTCATTCGGCGGCTTCCTTCTGCTCGACGCCGGCCATCAGCAGGCCAAGCTCGCCTTCGCTGGCCTCGGGTCCACGTTCGCCGACGACACGCCCTGCAAACATCACCAGGATACGGTCGGACAGCGAGCGGATCTCGTCGAGTTCGACCGAAACCAGCAACACCGCCTTGCCCTGGTCACGCATGGCGATCAGCCGCTTGTGGATGAACTCGATGGCGCCGACGTCAACGCCGCGTGTCGGCTGGCCGACGATCAGCACGCCGGGGTCCTGCTCGATTTCGCGCGCCAGCACGATCTTCTGCTGGTTGCCGCCCGAGAAATTGGCGGTCTTCAGACGCGGATTGGCGGGGCGGATGTCGTATTTGGCGATCTTGTCCTTGGCATCGGCCATGATGGCATCGACGTCGAGCAACGGTCCTTTGAGATAGCGCTTGTCGTTGTGGTAGCCGAGGATCGAGTTTTCGTTTTCCTCGAAAGCCAGCACAAGGCCGACATGGTGCCGGTCTTCCGGCACATGCGCCAGCCCGCGCTGGCGCAGCTCGCTGGGGTCAGCGGCGCCGGTCAGGTCGATCGGCTTGCCGTCCAGGGTCACGCTGCCCGAAACCGCCTTGCGGATACCCGAGATTGCCTCCAGCAATTCCGACTGCCCGTTGCCGGCCACGCCGGCAATGCCGACGATCTCGCCGGCACGCACGTCGAGCGAAACATCATCAACCATGGTGACGCCCCGCTGGTCCTTCACCACAAGGTTCTTCACCGAAAGCTTGACCTCGCCGGCCTTGGCTTCGCCCTTCTCGACTCGCAGCAGCACGCGCCGGCCAACCATCAGCTCGGCCAGTTCCTCGACGGTCGTCTTCTTGGTTTCGCGCGTCGCCACCATCGTTCCCTGGCGCATGACGGAGACGGAGTCGGTGATCGCCATGATCTCGCGCAGCTTGTGCGTGATCAGCACGATCGTCTTGCCCTGGTCCTTGAGCTGTTTGAGGATACGGAACAGGTGGTCGGCCTCGGCCGGTGTCAGAACGCCGGTCGGCTCGTCCAGGATGAGGATTTCGGCGCCACGGTAGAGCGCCTTGAGGATTTCGACGCGCTGCTGCAGCCCGACAGGCAATTCCTCGATGATGGCGTCGGGGTCCACTTCCAGCCCGTATTCCCGCTCCAGCCGCTCGAGCTCCGAACGCGCCTTGGCGATCGAGGATTTGAGCAGCGCATCGCTCTCGGCACCAAGGATGATGTTCTCGAGCACGGTGAAATTGTCGACCAGCATGAAATGCTGGTGCACCATGCCAATGCCGGTGGCGATTGCATCATTGGATGTCTTGATCGAGGCCGGCTTGCCGTTGACGCGGATCTCGCCGCTGTCGGCCTGGTAAAAGCCGTAGAGGATCGACATCAGCGTCGACTTGCCGGCGCCGTTCTCCCCGACGATGCCGTGGATCGTCCCGCGAGCGACTTCCAGGTTGATGTCGCGATTGGCACGCACGGCGCCAAAACTCTTGTTGATGCCGATCAGCTCGATTGCGGCTTCCGCCATGCGATCGTTCCCATAATTTTTTTATCGTTTGGTCAAATTGACTAGCACGGCCCCCGTCCCCTGCCAATTGGCCGACTATGGCATCCACTCTCGACAAATCCCGGCATGCTTGTCAATTTCGAACACACGGGGCATGCGCCATTGGCAGCCGCTGTAACGCAACTCAAGCCCGCCAAAGCAGGGTCCCCAGGGAAATTGATATGTCCGAAGAACGATTGACGACGCTGGAGATCCACACCGCGGAGCAAGACAAAACTATCGAGGAGCTGTCCGGCCAGATCGCTGAGCAGTGGAAGACGATTGAACGCCTGCAGAAAAAGCTCGACGCGTTGACCAACCGCTTCCTGGCTCTGGAAGAGCAGACCGCACCGGACGTCCCGGTGACCAAGCCACCGCACTGGTAAAGGCACCCGCTTGGCAAGGAGAGCGCAGCGATGACCGGGGAAAGCGACCGTATCGCGCGCGCCAGCGACTATGTGCTCGGGCTCATGAACGAGCGCGATCGCGAACGGGCCGAGCGCGACCTCGAGATCGATCCCGCCTTTCGCAACGCCGTGATCCAGTTGGCGGAGCGCATGCATCTGTTCGACCGCGGCACCACGGACGAGGCCAACCGTCCCTGGCAGGACGTCGCCGCACGCATTGCCGAATTGCCGCAAATGTCGCCGCAGACCAATGCGAAGGCAGGCAACCGGACCATCGGCGCGCCACTTCCGCCAGTCGGAATCGGGCTGCATGCCTTGCCGGGGCGGCTCGCCATCGCGGTGGCTACGGGATTGATCATCGCCTTCGCCTTTGGTTATCTCGCCGGCCGTCTGAGCCTTGGTTGAGACCCAGGCTCAGGGCGTGCCTGATTCCTCCGCCATCGTCGCGGCATCCACCGAGGGCTCCCACAATTCGATCGGATTGCCTTCCGGATCATGGATACGCGCAAAGCGGCCGACTTCCGAATCCCACTCTTCGCGCGTTTCGACCGCGATGCCTGCCGCCTTCAGGCCGGCAATCATGCCGTCCAGGTCGTCGACACGAAAGTTGATCAACCATTGCTGCTCGGCACGGCCAAAATAGTCGGTATCCTCAGCGAATGGAGTGAACACGGTGAGGCCTGCATCCTGGCGCCATACGGTCTTGGCGATATCATCGATGCCGAGATGACGTTCGTACCACTCGGCCAGCAACTTCGGGTCACGGGCACGGAAGAACATGCCGCCGATACCGGTTACCTTTGCCATGCCGTGTCTCCCTTGCAGCATCGCCCTGCAACGACTTTAGCATGTAAGAGATTACTTGAAGACGCCTCGATAGCCGGCTTTTCGAAGCGTGCTAAAATTTCCGTTGCATCAGCACCAGCGGTGCTCCGTCGATGACCATCCGTTCGACGGCGATCCAGCCGAGCCTGACGTAGAGCGCCTCCGCGGCATCGGTATAGAGATAGAGATCTTTGCAGCGGACCGACCGGGCGTGCTCCTCGACAGCTTCGATCAGCATGCGGCCAAGCCCGCGCCCACGATAGGGTTCCGCGACGACCAATCCAGCAAGCCATGGGGAAACATCGTGCAACGGCTCGAATTCCTCGCGCACGAACAGGCACGAGCCGGCCAGTTCGCCGTCGATCTCGGCAACGAGCCCGGCCTCGAAGCCGTCGCCCTCGACCAGGCTGGCCAGCGCGACAACATCCGCTTCCTGCGTGTGCCCGCCTTCGGCGAAGAAGGTGGCATGGCGCAACGCCGCCAGCGGCACGAGATCGGAATGCCGCATCATGCGGATGACGATGGACATGGAAGTCTCCTGAACGAGATGAGCCACCTGCCTGCACCCTCGCAACCCGACAAGACTCCAATCGCGCGGCGTCGGTAGACCAGGTTCGCCGGCAAAAAAAGAACCGCCGGGCTCTCGCCCGGCGGTTCGTCATTTCCTGCTCAAAAGCAGATCAGTACGGGCACTTGTTATCGCTGGAATAGTCGTGCACTTCGATCTTGCCGGCGATGATCTCTTCCTTGGCCTTGTCGGCGGCCGCCTTCATGTCGGCGGTGATGAGATCCTTGTTGTTGTCGTCCATGGCATAGTCGACCCCGCCTTCCTTGAGGCCGAGATTGTTGATGCCGCCGGTGAACTTGCCGTCCTTAGCATCCATGAATGCGCTGTAGACGGCAACGTCGACGCGCTTCAGCATCGAGGTCAGCACCTTGCCCGGCTGCAGGCCGTTCTGGTTGGAATCGACGCCGATGCCGAGCTTGCCGGCATCCGCGGCGGCCTGCAGCACACCAACACCGGTGCCACCGGCTGCGGCGTAGATCACGTCGGCGCCCTGGTCCATCTGGGTCTTGGCGATTTCACCGCCCTTGGCCGGATCATTCCAGGCAGCCGGCGTGTCGCCGGTCATATTGTAGATGACGTCGGTCGCGCCGCTGGCCTTGGCGCCGCCGACATAACCGCAGCCGAACTTGCGGATCAGCGGAATGTCCATGCCGCCGATGAAGCCGACCTTCTTGGTCTTGGAGGCCATCGCGCCGAGCAGGCCGACGATGTAGGAGCCTTCCTGCTCCTTGAACTTCAGCGAGCGCACGTTCGGCAGGTCGACCTGATCGTCGATGATGGCGAACTTCAGCTCCGGATATTCCTTGGCCACCTTGGTCAGCGAATCGACCCAGGAGAAACCGGCCATGACGATCGGGCTGCGGCCGTCTTCAGCGAAGCGGCGAAGCGCCTGTTCGCGCTGCGAGGCGTTCGAGACTTCGAATTCGACATAAGCGACGCCGCTCTCCTTCTTGAACTTCTCGGCGCCATTGTAGGCAGCCTCGTTGAAGGATTTGTCGAACTTGCCGCCGAGATCATAAAGCAGCGCCGGCTTGATGTCTTCGGCCATTGCCGGGAAGGCCAGCGCGGTTGCGGCCAGAAGGCCGAGAACGATACGTTTCATAGGATCCACACCCCTGAGGTTTATTTTTCCAGTCTGCCGCAAGTCCGGGTTTCCGGCCCGGCTTGCGACGTCCGGCAGGAGCTGTTCCCTCCCGCTCAAGCTTTATCTTGCACGGCTAGGGACAAAATTCACGTGGAATTTTGACCCTTTGGAAAAAGCATGGCGCCGAAGCGGCGCCATGGAAAACCGTTTCTGAAGAGGACGCTAGCGGCAGCCAAAACCGACCTTCACCGCCTGTTGCCCATTCTCAGGCCGTCGCGGCAGCCGGAATGGCACAGCTCACCCCGGTACCCTTCAGCCCGCAATAGCCGTAAGGGTTCTTCGCCAGATACTGCTGGTGATCCTCCTCGGCGAAGTAGAACTCAGGCGCCGGCGCGATCTCGGTCGTGATCTTGTCGCGGCCGGCAGCACGCAACGAAGCCTGATAGGCATCGCGCGAGGCGATCGCGGCCTGCTGCTGGGCATCCGAGAACGTGTAGATGGCGGAACGATAGGTCGTGCCGACATCATTGCCCTGGCGCATGCCCTGGGTGGGATCATGCGCCTCCCAGAATATCTTCAGCAGATCCGCGTAGGAGACGACCTTCGGGTCGAACACCACCAGCACGACTTCGGCATGCCCGGTGAGTCCGGTGCAGGTTTCCTGATAGGTCGGGTTGGGCGTGATGCCACCGGCGTAACCGACGGCCGTTACCCACACACCTTCGGTCTGCCAGAACAGTCGTTCCGCACCCCAGAAGCAGCCGAGGCCAAACAGCGCCGTCTCCAGCCCATCGGGATAGGGGGCCTTCAGCGGCCGCTTCGAGACATAGTGTTTCGAGGCCGTCGGGATCGGCCGCTCGCGGCCGGGCAACGCCTCTTCGGGTTTCGGCAGATTGATCTTCTTGTTCAACATGTCACTGAGGAAAAACATGAGATGTCTCCCTGTTTCGTCGACTTCTAATTCGTCGCGGACACCGGAATGTTACGTGTTGACCGCGAAGTTTCCTGCACGCCGCTGCCTGCGGTAACCAATGGCATAGAGCAGGAAGGCCAGCACCGCGAACAGCACGAAGCCCGGCAGGTCGAGCGCCTTGTCGATCACCGAGTCCCAGGCAACGGCGCCCGCCTTCTCGCGCACAAACGCTTCCGTCCGGGCCAATGTATCGGGCGAAACCGCACTCCAGCTCACCTTAAGCGGGGTCATCACCAGATGCGAGGCCGCAACCGTGCGCGTGGCGTCGAGCACGGCCATGATGACTGCGATCGCCAATGCCACCATGGCGGCAAGCCTGAACAGGAAACGGAACATGCAGGCCTTTCCAGCGTCTGTTTCGCCCTTACAGATATGGCGTGAGGCCGACCCACGCAATCGGCGTTTGGCCGATAAAAGCATGTTCGCGTCCATTGAGCTGTTCTCGGGATGCCTCGCGGTGACATTTCATCCAGAGCGGTACCCCTCCTGCAATCCAGCTCCGGAGACGGCGAACCGGCGACCTCAGAAAGAAAGCATGAAGAAGCGCCAGGAATACTGCCGATATGACTTGGCATTCGCTGCCGGATCGACTAGATGAGCCCCGCACCCGAAGCTTCGACGGCTCAGGGCGCAGGAACGGATTGGCCATCGGTCGAGGCAATCCCGCGCGAACCACGGTTCGGTTTCAGCAAGGGACGCGCTCCCGAAGACCGGCGCGGCAAAACCGGCCGCGACAGCGCAAGCGACGGAGAGGTGGCCGAGTGGTTGAAGGCGCACGCCTGGAAAGTGTGTATACGGGAAACCGTATCGCGGGTTCGAATCCCGCTCTCTCCGCCAGCCAAACCAATTGGAATCCAGCAACTCTATCGCGGCTTGCGCAGGCTGAGTAGCAGCTCGATGAGCTATGACTGTCCGTGCGAGGAGGAAAGCCGTAGCGCGTCCTCAACTCTACGCGAGCCGAACCACTTCAGGTCACTCAGCCATCCGACCAGAGATGGTCCTCGCCGAGAGGCTCTCGCGGATCGGCAAATCGACTGCTTTGTTCCGGAGGACTGCCAACCTCCTCGAGGCTCGCCACAGCGTTCTGCAGGCCAGCCGGAAGGCGCATCTGCTTCAGTTCCTTGGCCGACGCAAACGCCCAGGCAAGGAGCGCGGCATCCGAAATCGCCCATTGCGCTTGCGCGCCAGCCGGGCCTGAAGCAGTGAGACGGGACTCCATGGCGTCCGGTTGCCGCAGGAAGCCCGTTTCATGCGCGCGAATGAATGATGCAGAAGGGACAAAGGCAGCCGTGCTCAGCGGACGCACATTGTCGGCGACAGCAGGCCGGAATGTCGGGATGGGCGCGCCAATCGCCGCGAGGTCAGCAAATGACGGCTCCGAGGTAGCCATGCCGCCGGCGATCTGCAAGGCGGCAGCCTCCAGTGCGCGGCTCTTGCGGGTTGGCAGCATGGCGGTGAGCAGCGTGCCTCTGGACTGCGACGCGTCATCTGTGGACTTCGGTTTTCCTGCGGCGCTGGCGACTATGGCAGACCCAGCCTTTATGCGCTGCCTGTAGTCCGCCATCGCCAGGTCATAGGCTGGCAGCGCCCTGCCATCGGCGGGCAGATGCAGTGTCCGACCATTCGGGAAAATGCGCGCGAGTTCCTGGCGCGACATGCGCGGCCAGGCGCGCACGTTCCCCACGTCGAGATGGACGAAGGGCGATCCTGATGTCGGATAGTAGCCGACGCCGCCGATCTGCAACTGCATGGCGATCTCCCGCAGCCGCGAAAGCTTGACGCCGGGAATATAGAAATCCATCGCCTTGCCCAGCGTATGCTGGCTGTTCTTTGCGACCCCGCTGCCGCGAGAGCGGCCGCGCAGCATGTTGTTGGTGGCCGGCGAGCGATAGGCCGAGACGATGTTGATGTAGTCCCTGGCTCCGGCGCGCTGATAAACTTCCCAGACCAGGTCGAGCAGCCGCGGGTCCATGCGAGCAGGCTCGTTGCGACGCCAGTCGCGCAGAAGGCGATTGACCCGTGCAAGCCCTTTCGCGTCGTACCTGCCATCACGTTTATAGATGATCGTCTCGCGTTCACCGGTATGAGTGAAGAACAGCTTGAGCGAACGGACCTCCGCGAAGGCTATCGAAGCGGCAGAGATCAAGGCAAATGTGGCGACCGCGGCGATCACGCTTGCCCGTGCAGCAGCGCGCATGGCCTTTCCAAGCTTCTTTCGAACCAGACCTGGCAAGACATGAGCCCGATGCAAGGGCAATGAACACTCGAACACAACACGTTCCGATCAAACAAATACGGTCATCGACTGGAAGACGGCGCCTGAGGCCCCGCCGGAAGTTATGGTCAATGAAGCGTTAACAAGCGGTTGATGCCCTGCGGCGAGTTTGTCGCTCAAGCGTGGCATGACAGGCCGCTACAAGCGCGGAACCACCGCAGGCACCAGAGCCGGCCGGCGTGCGTGCAAGCTTTTCACAGATCTTTGAAGTGCTTGCTCAAGAACCGCGAGCCTGCCAGGCCAAACCGCCATGGCTTGTCGGCGGCCTTCGAAATCCCGATCCGGGTCCCGACGATGATCGGACTTTGACACTGGGGCGGTGAGACGGATATCCTCGCGTCCGACAGCGACATTCCGTTGAAGGATCCGTCCACGCCCAGGGCCATCGCAAGGCGGCCAGGCCCGGAACAAAGCAGGCGATGGTCCGACAAGCCGCGGCGCTCAACCATCCGATCCAAGCCATGAACAGGTTCAAGCGCTCTGATCAGCACAGCACTTGCGTGTTGGCATACGAAATTCAAGCACCAATGCAGGCCGTAGGAGCGGTAGACGTAGATGCGGCCTGGAGGCCCGAACATGACGGCGTTGCGCGGTGTTTCTCCAATGAAGCTATGTGAGGCCGGGTCATCCGGGGAATAGGCTTCGGTTTCCACGATCACCCCGCCCACGCCATCAACGCAAAACTCGCAGCCGATGAGTTCGGCGGCGACCTGCTCGGATGCGCGATCCCAGAAGCCTGGAAAATCATCAGCCTCCAGCGAGACGGCTTTTTTGTCTGGGATCATGCGATCTGCTCGAACCAACATTCACGGGGTCTTGTCGGGCTTCCAGCGTAACAGCCTCGTACCGTGGCGGAAGCCCTGCTACATAATGAAACCGAACCTCGACACCCAGCGTTGGCTTCAGCGGCTCCCAGATATCGACCTCACACGGGTCGCTATAGAACAACGCGTCGAAAGTGAGCGTCCCCTGCGCCGGTTCCATCTAGAGGCGTACGGTTGGTACCGTGTTTTGCATGCGTCCCATCAGCTTAGCGCTGCGCATTGTGGATCAGGCCTGCGGCCTTGTGAGCAATCGCCATGGCCGGCGCGTTGGTGTTGGCGCTGACGATCGTGGGCATCACCGAACAGTCGATCACATACAGTCTCTCCAGTCCGTGCACCGACATGGAGAGCGGATCGACGACGGTGAACGGATCGCTGTCAGGGCCCATCCGACAGGTGCCGACCGGATGATAGTTCGTCTTGACCATCCGTTTGGCGTGGCCCCGCAGAAGCTCGTCGTCAGTGACCATATCACCTGGAACGATCTCGTCTTCGAGCAGGCCGGCGAGCGGCGAGTGACGTGCAAAGGAACGCGCCAGCTTCAGCCCCTTGATGATCGTTTCCATGTCATGCGGGTCGCGCAGGAAACCGCCATCGATGAACGGCATGTCATCTGGCTTGTTCGAACGCAGCATGACCTTGCCACGCGAGCGTGGCCGCAGCAGGCAGCAGGTCATCGTCAGGCCATCGCAAGGCTCGACGTCGGAAATGTCACGATCCACATAGACGGTTGGAACGCAATAGATCTTGATCGTTGCATCGGCTTCGGCATCGTCGGGATTGACGAAAGCGCAGGCCTCGACGCCGATCGACGTAACCGGACCGGACCCGAACAGCAGGTATTGCAGCCCGTTGCGGATCATGCGCCAGCCACGATCTTCGCCAAAATAGCCATAGCTGCCGTTGCTCCTGAAGATGACCGGCACCTCGCAATGATCTTGCAGATTGAGCCCGACACCAGGCAGATCGCAAATCGGCGCAATATCCTGCGACCGCAGCTGGTCGGCGGCACCAATCCCCGAAAGCATCAGCAGCTTTGGCGTGATGTAGGTGCCGGCGGCAAGGATGACACCGCAATCGGCATGAACACGTTCGACGTGCCCGTTGTGGCGAAACTCGACGCCCTTGGCTTGGCCGGCCTCGACCAGGACCCTGTCCACCTTGATTTGTGTACGCAGTTCCAGCCCTGGGTTGCTCCACACCCGTGACAGGAATGCATCGACAGCGCTGCAGCGACGACGATCCGGCCCGATCGTCGATTGCATGTAGCCGACACCGCGCGGCCTTCCACCATTGAAATCAGGAGTGAATATCTCTCCGGCATTCTGAACAGCTGCCACGAAGGCGTCGGTCATCGCACAGCGATGGAAGGGCGCCGACACGTTGAGCGGACCGGCATTGCCGTGAGCGGGAGCGCCAAGATGGTCGTTGTTCTCCAAGGCCCTGAAGTGCGCAAGCATGTCGGCCCACGACCAGTCGTGACCGGTGCCCATCATGGCGGCCCAGCTGTCATAGTCGGCGGCCTGCCCACGCATGTAGACCATGGCATTGACCGAGGAACCACCCCCCAGCACCCTCGCCTGTGGCACAATGGTGCTTCGTCCATCCAGTTGCGGCTGCGGCATCATGTGGTGCATATCGAGATAGGTGTCGCGCCCCAGATACTTCATGTATCCGGCAGGCATGTGCATGATCGGGCTCATGCGTCGCCCGCCCGCCTCGAGGAGGAGGACGCTGGCGCCGAACTCTTCGACCAGGCGCCAGGCTGCCACGCAACCAGAGCTACCACCCCCGACGATGATATAGTCATAGCGCTTCATGGGTTGGGCTCAGGCCGGACGCAGCCGCTTTTCAGTTGCCGTGTCGAAGAAAAAGAGGCGGCTGCGGTTGAGTTTAAGAAAAACGGTCTCGCCGATGCTCACCTTCCGGCCTGCGTCTGCCACTGCGCAGAAGAGGTCGTCACCGGCCTTGATCGAAACCAGGATGTTTTGGCCGACGAACTCCGTTGCAAAGACCGAGGAGACCATGTCGGCGCTCTCCGGATACGCCACGAGGGCGACATCGTCGGGGCGGATTCCCATCGTGACATTGCCACCGATCGATGCCGGGAGTCCTGCCACTTCAAATCCGACACCACGGAAGATCCCGCCTGACATCGTCCCGCGCAACAGATTCATCGGTGGCGAGCCGATGAATGCGGCGACGAACAGTTCGGAAGGATCGTTGTAGATGTTTTCCGGCGTGTCGAGCTGAACGATGCGACCGCCATGCATGACGGCAACGCGCGTTGCCAGCGTCATGGCCTCGATCTGGTCATGCGTGACATAGATCGTGGTCGTCTTCATTTCGTGATGCAGATGCTTGAGCTCCGCGCGCATCGAAACACGCAGCTTCGCGTCGAGATTGGACAGGGGCTCATCAAGCATGAACAGGCGTGGGGTGCGCACGATCGCCCGGGCCAGCGCGACACGCTGGCGTTGCCCACCCGACAGAGCGCGAGGCTTGCGGTCCAGCAGTTCTTCCAGATGGACCCTGCGGGCGGCCGACCTGACGCGCTCGTGCCTCGCATCGCCCGGAACTTTGCGCAGCCGCAACGGATAGCCGATGTTGTCGGCCACGCTCATGTGTGGATAGAGCCCGTAATTCTGGAACACCATGGCAATGTCGCGCTCACGCGCCAACTTGCCCACGACCGACTGGCCGCCGATGCGTATATCGCCGGACGTCGCATCCTCAAGGCCTGCAATCATGCGCATCGTGGTGGTCTTCCCGCAGCCGGAAGGACCAAGCAACACCAGGAATTCCTCATCTCTCACATGAAGATCGAGATTGCGGATGACCTGCACCGCGCCCCAGCTCTTTCCCACATTGGACAGTTCGACGTCGACCAAATGTCCTCTCCCTCATTTCGCCTTGACCACCAATAACTCCGATAATATGAGTATTCAAGTAGCGAGTTGCACTCGTTGCCCGGCATGGCCGGTTCGTTGGGAGGATGTGATGGACAACATAAAAACACCGACGGGAGGACTGCACCTTGCGATCGACCGTCGTTCGTTCCTGCGCGCGACCTCGATACTGGCTGCGGGCAGCACAATCATGCTCCGCTCCGGGCTTCCGGTGCACGCACAGGAAAACAGTGCCGAATTGCTCAAGCTCTATGCAGACGCAAAAGTCGACTGGCAGAAACACAAGGGACAGACGATCGTTCTGGGCGGCCTGGAACACCCCTGGATGAACGCGGTCGTGCCGCTTATCCCTCTTTTCACGCAATTGACCGGCATTGAAGTAAAGGTCGAGAAGCAATCCGAAACGGAATTCTCCGCTTCCATGCCCGTGAAACTGGGCAGTGGCAGCGCCACGCCGGATGTCTTCATGATCTGGGCGCTTGGCCAGGCAATTTCGGCCAAATGGTTGCAGCCGCTCGACGCGTTCCGAAGCAAAGCATCCCTGTTCGACGCGGCCTGGTACGACGAGCCTGACATCTTCTCATCCGCCCGCAGCTTCGAAAAATGGAGCGACGGCGCATCCTATGGGCTCGCCATCACTGCCGAGGCGCAGACCTTGTTCATGAACAGATCCATGCTGGACTCGAAGGGCCTCTCCGCTCCGACATCGATGGACGAACTGCTCAAGCTCGCCGTTGCGTTGAAGAGCGACGAGGTAGGCGGCATAGCCATGCGGGCAAAGCCCACAGGCGACGCTGCCCCCTGGACGCTGGCCGGCTTCGTTTTCTCCTATGGCGGCGCCTATGTGACCAGGGACGGCAAATCCGGCCTTGCAATGCCGGAATCCATCGCCGGGCTCGAGATGTATGGCAAGCTGCTTCGTGAGGCAGGACCAGTCGGAATCGCCAGCTATCACTGGATGGAATGCCTGAACGACTTCATGCAAGGGGCGGTGGCGATCGGCTGCGATTCTTCG
Source organism: Mesorhizobium sp. Pch-S (assembly GCF_004136315.1). Lineage (NCBI taxonomy): Bacteria > Pseudomonadati > Pseudomonadota > Alphaproteobacteria > Hyphomicrobiales > Phyllobacteriaceae > Mesorhizobium > Mesorhizobium sp. Pch-S. The sequence continues at coordinate 3,704,492 of NZ_CP029562.1, read as the reverse complement.
AACTTCGCAACCGATATCGAAGACAAGGCGAAAAGCACGGTTGCCGGAAACACGCTGTTCGGTGTCCTGCCGGCACCTGCGGGCAAGTCGGCCAAACCCAATATGTGGCACTGGATGGCTGGCATAAACGCAAAGTCCGTGAACAAGGATGCGGCGTGGCTTTTCCTGATGTGGGCGACATCCAAACCCACCTCGACCTTGGCCGCCGCTGCTGGTTTGGCGACGCCCCGCAGCTCTGCCTGGCAGACATCCGCCTTTCGTGATCGCTTCGGCGCTCAAGCCGCGGACGCCGCGCTGAAGAACCTGCAGGCTGCCGACGGCGATCTGTTCAAGGCTGCCTGGTTCCACCCGAAGGCCCCTGAAATCCTCGATGCGATTGGTATCGCGGTGAACGAGGTCGTAACCGGCAGCAAGGACGCGGCCAGCGCTTTTGGCGATGCCGATGGCAAGGTTCGCCAGGCTCTCGGGATGTGAGGTCGGTCGCTTGCACGAGAAATCGACAGAGAAGGGTCGCGCCGCAATGGGCGCGACCATTAGAATGAAGGCGTGATCTGGAAATGAATACGCGAACGCGTTTCATCGTTCTCATGCTGGCGCCGGCGACAGTGCTGTTGTTCGGCCTCACCATCTTTCCCTTCATTGCGTCCGTCGCAATGAGCCTCAGCAACTATTCTCTGGTGACGCCGGACACTCTGGCGTTCACGGGGCTGCAGAACTACGTCAAACTCCTGCAGGCGGAAGAATTCTGGGCTGCGCTGCGCGCAACGGCGTTGTTCACCATCCTTGCGGTCGCAATCCAGCTCGCGCTCGGTGTGGCGATCGCCGCAATCCTGCACCATGAAACGCGAGCCGTCCCGCTCCTGCGGGCGATCTATCTCCTCCCGATGGCAATCACGCCTGTCGCAGCCGTCTTCACCTTCCGCATGATGTTCAACCCCTCGCTGGGTGTTTTCAACCACCTGTTGAAGCTCGCCGGTCTGCCACCTCAGGACTGGCTCGGCACCCCGGCAATGGCCATGACGTCGCTGCTGATCGTCGACACCTGGCAGTGGGCGCCCTTCATCCTTCTGATCGCGGCAGGTGGGCTGGCGGCAATGGACGAAGAGCCACTGCAGGCGGCGAGGATGGATGGCGCGACCGAGCTTCAGGTGTTCTTCCATCATACGCTGCCAGCGCTTGTCCCCTATTTGGGTGTCGCCATCGTCTTTCGTGCCATCGACGCGTTCAAGACCTTCGACATCATCTTCGTGCTGACGGGTGGAGGGCCGGGCATTGCGACCAGAACGCTCAACCTGCTGGCCTACAAGCAGGGCGTCGAATTTCTCTCGATGGGTTACGCAGCTGCCATCGCGATCGTCATGCTGGTCATCACCATCGTCGCCGCACAGCTCTTCCTTCGTCGCATGCGCCTCTTCGTGCCGAGGGCGGTACTGTGAGAGCGCTGCGAAATTCGACATCCCTGGCGCGCCGCCTGGCATTGTGGGCTTTTGCCCTCTGGTGCCTGTTTCCGATCTACTGGCTGGCGATGATGTCCCTGAAGACAGAAGTCGACGCCATGGCACGCAGGCCGAAATTCCTGTTCGCGCCGATCTTCGACAACTACCTCAAGGTTCTTTCCGATCCGGCGATCTGGACCTACTTCGCCAACAGCGCAATCGTGGCCCTCGCCTCGACGGCGCTGGCCTTGCTGATCGGCCTTCCGGCCGCTTACGTGCTGGCGCGGTACCGCTTTCGCGCCAATGCCGACTATGGCTTCTGGATCCTGACCACCCGCATGACGCCGCCGGTCGCCGTGCTGATCCCGTTCTTCGTGATGTATGTGAAACTGGGCCTCATCGGCACTCATGCCGGCCTCATCGTCGCCCACGTGGCAATCAACCTGTCCATCGTCGTCTGGCTGATGAAAGGCTTCTTCGAAGACCTCCCCGGTGAACTGGAGGAGGCCGCTGCCATCGACGGCGCAACATATTTCCAGGCCTTCGCCCATATATGCCTTCCTGTCGTTCTGCCGGGGATTGCTGCCGTGGCGATCCTGGCATTCCTGTTTTCCTGGAACGAGTTCCTTTTTGCACTGGTCCTCGGTGGAAACGATGTGCGGACCGTTCCCCTCGGTCTCTATGCGTTTGTCGGCTACCAGCAGGTGCGTTGGGGTGAACTGTCCGCCGCTTCCATCGTGTTGCTGGTGCCTGTGCTGCTGTTCGTCCTGGTCTTCCAGAAGCAGCTCATCCGTGGCCTGACCATGGGCGCCGTCAAGTGAGCTCCGGTCGCATGCAGGTAAGATTGGAGTTCTTAAGATGAGAAAACTGCGCTCGCAGCATTGGTTCGGCGGATTTGGCAAGGACGCCTTCATCCATCGCAGCTGGATGAAGAACAACGGCCTGCCCGATGATGTGTTCGACGGGCGCCCCGTGATCGGCATCTGCAATACTTTTTCCGAGTTCACCCCCTGCAATGCGCATTTCCGCGGGCTGGTCGAACACATAAAAGCCGGTGTGCTCGAGGCGGGCGGATTGCCTTTGGAGTTTCCCGTATTCTCCTGCGGGGAATCCAATCTTCGTCCAACTGCCATGCTCTTTCGCAATCTCGCTTCCATGGATGTCGAAGAAGCAATTCGTGGCAACCCCATGGACGGGGTTGTGCTGATGGCTGGCTGCGACAAGACCACGCCCGCCCTGGTCATGGGCGCGGCCTCATGCGACCTGCCCTCCATCGTCGTCTCGGGTGGCCAATGCTCAACGGACGCTTCCACGGCCGCGAGATCGGCTCGGGAACCGATGTCTGGAAGTTTTCCGAAGATGTTCGCGCCGGCATCATGAGCGAGCGTGAGTTTGCGCAGGCTGAAAGTGCGATGTCGCGCTCCGCCGGTCATTGCATGACCATGGGCACGGCCTCGACCATGGCCTCGATGGTTGAAGCGCTCGGCATAGCCTTGCCTGGCAATGCCGCCTACCCGGCTGTGGATGCCCATCGTGCGCGGCTGGCGCGGATGAGTGGCCGTCGCATCGTCGAGATGGTCGAGGAGAATTTGCAGCTGTCGCATGTCCTCACGAAGAAGGCGTTTGAGAATGCGATCCGCGTCAACGGCGCCATCGGCGGCTCAACCAATGCGGTCGTCCATCTTCTGGCAATCGCCGGACGTGTCGGCGTGGACCTGACGCTCGATGATTGGGATCGGCTCGGACGCGACGTCCCGACCATCCTCGATCTGATGCCTTCCGGGCGCTTCCTGATGGAGGATTTCTGCTACGCCGGCGGCATACCCGCCGTCATGAAGGAGATCAGCGATCTCCTTCATCTCGACATTTTGACGGTAACCGGCAGAACCCTGCGTGACGAGCTTGCCGAAGCCGTCAACTACAATTCCGAGGTGATCCGCCCGAGACAGAAGGCACTGACGCAGAATGGCGGCATCGCGATCTTGCGAGGCAATCTGGCTCCGGACGGCGCAATCATCAAACCTTCTGCCGCTTCGCCCGAACTGATGCGCCACCGAGGTCGCGCGGTGGTATTCGAAGACATCGACCACTACAAAGCCACCATCGATGAGCCGACGCTCGACATCGATGAAAGCTGCATCATGGTGTTGAAGAACTGCGGTCCGAAAGGTTATCCCGGCATGGCCGAGGTAGGCAACATGGCGCTGCCGCAGAAGCTTCTCAAGAAAGGTGTGCGCGACATGGTGCGTATCTCGGATGCGCGCATGTCCGGTACCGCCTTTGGCACGGTCGTGCTGCACACGACGCCGGAGGCCGCCATCGGCGGGCCATTGGCTCTTGTGCGCAATGGTGACGTCATCGAGCTCGACGTGGATGCCCGCAGGCTCCACCTCGACGTTTCGGATGAGGAATTGGAGCGGCGGCGCAGGGGATGGGAGCCGCCCGTACCCGCCATGCCAGGTGGCTATCAGGGCCTCTATGTCGAACACGTTCTGCAGGCGGATCGTGGCGCCGACCTGGATTTCCTAGTCGGCTGCCGTGGTCACGCCATTCCGCGCGAAAGCCATTAAGGGCGCAGATGGGCAAGTTCGGCAGCGAAAATTTTCACGGCATCCATGCCATCGTCTACGCATTGTTCGATGGCGAAGAGCGGCTGAACCGCACCGCCATGCGAAGGCAGGTTGAGCTCTGCCTTGGCAGCGGTGCCCACGGCATGGCCGCTCTGGGACTTGCCACCGAAGTGGCGAAACTCACGGAGGCGGAACGCCGCACGGTGATGGACTGGGTCGCGGAGGACACGCGTGCAAGGGTGCCGCTCGCCTTCACCATCTTTGGCGCTTCGGTCGCCGAGCAGATCGCCCAGATCCGCCATGCCGAAAGTGTCGGTGCCGATTGGGTCATCCTGCAGCCACCGTCGGCCGGCACGTATGGCGCGGCCGAATACATCCGCTTCTTCGGGCGCGTTGCGGAAGCAACGGATTTGCCGGTAGCCATCCAGAATGCTCCAGCCTTCTTCGGACGCGGATTGACCGCCGACGAGATACGCGATCTCGTCAGCCAGCATCCCAACATCCAGCTGGTCAAGGGTGAAGGCCCTGTCGTCGACATAGCAGGCCTGATCTCGCGCACCGAGCGTCGAGTGCCGGTGTTCAACGGTCGCGGCGGGCTGGAGTTGATCGACAATTTCCGTATCGGTTGCAGAGGCATGATCCTGGCCCCGGACTGCATCGACTACGCAGTACGCGCCTACGCCGCTTTTAGCGCGGGTGACGAAGGCGGAGCGGAGGCGCAATATCGTGCGATGTTGCCGCCAGCCGTTTTCGTCATGCAGGGCATCGAAAACCTGATCTGCTATGGCAAGCGCCTCTTCGGCGCCCGCGCAGGCATTCCGATCCACGATCGCGCTCCGGCGCTTCGTCCCGACAAGATCGGGCTTGAGATGGTGCAGCGTTTCGCGGCACAACTCGGCCCGCTGACTGCTGAATAGCGGACAATACGAGGGCGACCTGGAATGCGCTGGCAAACGACATGATGGAACCTGTACCTGCCTCAGGACGAGGTCTGCCGGCACAGATCGCTGCTCGCATGGGCCGCAGCATTCTCCGCGGCGAGTTGCGGCCGGGTGACAAGCTGCCGAAGGAAACCGACCTGCTCGACCAACTCCAGGTCAGCCGCACAACGCTGCGCGAAGCGCTCACCATCCTAACCAGCAAAGGTTTCATAGAAGCCAAGCAGCGCATCGGCACGAGCGTGCGTGCGCCGGAGTTCTGGAACATGCTTGATCCCATTGTCATGTCATGGCACGGCGATCAGGATGAACAGGCTCTCGCGGAAGAGTTGTTCGAGATCAGATCGGCGATTGAACCTCTTGCCGCCAGGCTGGCGGCAAGACGAGCCACCAAGGCCGATCTCGAGCAGCTTCGTACGGCGCTCGCGACAATGGCGCAGGATCAATCCAATCCAAGGCTTGCAATGGAAGCCGACGTTGCCTTCCACCTCGGCATCATCCAGGCCGCACACAATCGCTTCCTTGGACCTGTTGGTTCCGTCATCCGCGCCGCGCTTACCATCAGCGTCCCGAAGACCTTCGCCAAATTCGGCGGCATGAGCCATGCGCTCGGGATGCACGAAGCCATCGTGAAAGCCATCGAGCAACGCGATCCGGTCAAGGCTGCCAAGGCGGCTGAAAAGCTGATTTCCGATACGTATGATCGGAATTTTTCCAAACCAACAGGCTAGAACCGAGCTGGTGGCCGGCCTGATGCCTGGAGCGTTTCCGTTTTCCACGGAAACGCGGAAACGCTCCAAGTTTGTTTTCTTCGCATTTTTGTAACGCCAGGTGATTCCACTTGGCCACAAAATGCCTAGGACATGTCGAACATGCGCTTGAGAGGCACGACAAGCGGTTCGTTGCGGTCGTTGTACTGCATGACATCAGCCATGAAGTCCCACCAGCGGCGGTTCACCTCCGTTTGCGGCAGCTTGTCCATTGTGTGGTCGTCGCTGCGAACCAGCGTCGCGAACAGGTTGTTGGTTTCCTCGTCCAGCCAGATGGTATAGTCCGACACGCCTGCATCACGCAGCGCCTTCTCGAGTTCAGGCCAGATCTCATCGTGCCTTTTCTTGTACTCGGTCGCCTGACCGGGATTGAGGACCATGCGAAAGGCAATGCGTTCAGGCATGTGGTTTCCAGTCCTAGGCTTGCGAACGAATGCGCAGTTGGTCGAGGCCGACCGCCAGCAAAAGCACGGCCCCCTTTGTCACATCCTGCCAGAAGCTCGAAACATTGAGCAGGGTAAGACCGTTGTTGAGTGTTCCGAGGATGAGAACGGCCAGCAATGTGCCCCATACGGATCCGCGTCCGCCGAACAGGCTGGTCCCGCCGAGGATGATCGCGGCGATGACGGTCAACAGGTGCTTGCCGACGGCATCGGGTGCAGCTGCTCCAAGCATCGCAGCAACGACGATCCCTGCAACGGCGCCGGAAATGCCGGAAAGGACGTAAAGCATTATCTGGGTGCGGTCGACGGGAATACCCAGCATCCGGCTGGCGTCGGGATTGCCGCCCGACGCATAGATGTAGCGGCCGAATGGCGTGAAGGTCATCACCCACCAGATCACTGCGAAGAAGACCAGCATCAGGATGAGGGGAACCGGGATGCCGCCCAGCCGGCCGGAGCCGATCCAGTTGAATCCTGCAATTGCGAGCGGCTGCGTCAAGCCGCCGGTAAGCACCAGCGACAGGCCGGTGATGATGCTCATCGTGCCGAGCGTGACGATGAACGGGTTGAGGCGCAGCGCATTGGTCAGCGCACCATTGCCGGCGCCGATCGCACCGCCGACGAAGATGGCCACCGCGCAGGCCAGCCAGATATCGATCCCCGCCGCGTAGCACAGCGACACGACGACACCCGAGATGCCGGCCACGGCAGCGACGGAAAGATCGAGGCCTCCAGCGATGATGAGCGGTGTCCCGGCCGCCGCCATCAAGCCCACGAAAGCCATGTTCGAACCGATCGAAAGCAGGTTCTTGAAGGTCAGGAAAAATGGCGAAAGGATCGTGAACACGACCAGCAGCAGGACATAGATCACCAGCAGCATGGCTGTGCCTGCCCACGGCTTGCCCAACAGGCTGCGTCCCGATTTGCTCTTCGCGGCCTCAATCTGGCTCATGACGGCCTTGACCGTTTCTTCAGACATGGAGCCCCTCCAATCTAGGCCGCTTGCACTGCAGCAGGTTTCGACGCCGCATTCATCAGCGTGCCGGCCGAAACCGGCGTTTCATAGGTTGCAACCACCGTGCCGCCAGCCAGCACGACGGACCGATCAGCCAGCCCCGCGACCTCCTCGGCATCGGAAGAGATGAGCAGGATACCAAGGCCGTCATTGGCCATCTTGCGGATCTGCCTGTAGATCTCCGCGCGGGCGCCGACATCGACGCCGCGGGTCGGCTCCTCGAGAATGAGCGCCTTCAGGTCACCGAGCAGCCATCTGGCCAGGCATACCTTTTGCTGATTGCCGCCCGACAGGGTACCGATGGCCTGTTCGGCATTGCGGGAGCGAATGGTCAGGCGCTGGATCCATTCAGCAACGGTCGCGGCTTCAGCCTTGCGCTGGATCGTCAGCCCAGCCGTGAAACGCGGCAGGTTGGAGACCGACATGTTCTCGCGCAGGCTGAGCATCGAGATTATGCCCTCCCGCTTGCGTTCCGCCGCGACAAGTCCCAGCCCGGCTTTGACGGCGGCCTGGGCACCGCGGATTGCATAGGCTCTTCCCTCTATCGTCGCGCTGTCCGCGCTGGCGCGCGGAACCGCACCGAACAGGGCACGGCCGGCCATTTCGGCACCGGAGCCGATCAGACCGTGCATGCCGGTGATCTGACCTTTCCGGATGGTGAAATCGACACCGCGCAGCCAGCCCTCGAGCGTCAGACCGCTGACGGCAACGACATCGGAGTCCGTATGGTCTGGCTCCGCGAAGTCGGGATAGAGGTTGCCGACACGGTTGCCGACGATGGCCTCGAGCACCGTATCGACGTCGGTCTTCCCGGTTTCGAACAGTCCGGCATTCTTGCCGTCGCGCAAAACGACGATCTCGTCCGATACCTCGAAAACCTCCTTCAGGTAGTGCGAGATGTATACGATCGACACGCCCTGGGCCTGCAGCCGGCGGATGATCTGGAAGAGCATCTTCACTTCGGTTTCGGCCAGTGAAGCCGTCGGTTCGTCCATGATGAGAACCCGTGCATTGCCGGCCATGGCGCGCGCGATTTCGACGATGCGCTGCACATGATGGGAGACCGCTCCCATGCGCGTCTTGGGCGAAAGCCAGTTCAATCCCATGCGAACCAGCAGCTCGCTCGCACGATCTTCCATCACAGCCCTGTCCACTGTGCGCAGGAAGCCTGCTCCTCTGGTCGGCAACGCGCCAAGCATGATGTTTTCGGCCACCGAGAGATCGGGAAAGACCGACAGTTCCTGCGGCAACAGACGAATGCCCTCGGCGATGGCATTGGCCGGCACACGAAACTCGACAGGCTTGCCGTCGACGCTGATTTCTCCGGCATCGCGCGTGTAGTTGCCCGACAGGATTTTCATGAGCGTCGATTTGCCGGCGCCATTTGCGCCGAGCAGGGCGACGACCTTGCCGTGCCCGACACGCAGGGAAACATCGCTCAGGACAGCAATGCCGCCAAACGACTTGCCGATGCCGGTCATGTTGATCAGATCTGCCATCCACTCCTCCGCGGATGCGAAAGGCGCGCCGCGCGGCGCGCCTTGATTTATGACTATTTGCTCGGGATCAGGGTCTCGTAGCCCTTGAGCGAATCCTGTCCCTTCAGCGAAGCGAGGTGCGCCTCGAATTCCGCCTGCGGGAACTTGTACTCGAAGCTCGGCTTTTCGCCGCACTTGTAGTCCTTGTAGTATTCGCAGACATTGGCCTTGGTGATCATCACGTGATTGACCAGCACAGCCGGCGGGAGAGGTTTGCCGGCGAGCGCCGACAAGGCGATCGGGATCAGATAGTTGCCGTAGCGTTCCGGAAAATAACCGGTCGCGGCAACGAGCTCCGGCTCGTCGACCAATGCCTTCGTTTCATCCGCACCGTTGCCGACCGCGATGACGTCGGCCTGCCGTCCCGCCTGCTTGACAGCTCGCAGCATACCGATGGCCGACTGGTCATTGATGGCATTGATCATGATCGGCACCCCGTCGGGGATGCGCCCCATGAGATTGGTCATCTGCGCGAAGGATTCCTGCAAGGTGTTCTTGGTGTCGATGCGCAGCATGTGGTCTTTCGGAAAGTCGGGCATTGCTGACAGGAAGCCGGCCTGCTGGCCCTCGGTCCGCATCGCGGGAATTGCGCCCGACTGCGGCAACTCGCCGATGACGTAGTACCCTTGCTTGACCTTGTCGGCGCCGAACTTGGCGATGGCGGCCTGGCCGAGATAGGAGCCGCCCATGAACCCGGACTTGGGATTGTTCGCACCGAAGAAGGTGGCGCCCGCCATCGGAATATCGATCGCGGCGACCTTCACTCCGTCCTGGTTGAAGACGTTCATGACCTGCGGGCCGAAATTCACATCGGTCTGGAACTCGATGACGTAGTCGACGCTGCGCTGCACGAAGGATTGCGCGTTGGCCAGTGCGGTCGGACCGTCGAGACGATTGTCAGCGACAGTCAATTCGACACTGGCGGCATCGGCATTGGCCTGGATGCCTTTCTCCACGACCACGCCGAAAGTCATGTCGCGCTGCAGATTGGCAAAACCGATGACATATTTGGAGCCGTTGCGCGGCGGCGTGACTGCCGACGCGTCCTTCACCATGGCCTGCAACTGGTCGGCCGACAGCATGGCACCGTCGTAGCTGGCCGGATCGAAGCCGTGAAAATCATCTGCGGCGGCGACATTCCCATAAGTCAGCCCAAGCGCGGTCAAACCGACCAGGGCCATGATGTTCCGTTTCGTCATGAGTTCCTCCCTAGAAAACACGCGCGATCGTCAATCTCACGCAACGGTAAACTTGTCAAACAAGTTTACCGTTGCGCTCATATTGCAAGTCTCTCCAGCACAGCCTCGTCGACCACCACGCCAAGTCCCGGCCCCGTCGGCGCACCGATTTCGCCGTCGGTCTGGCGAATGGGGTTCTTCACCAGTTCGTCCTGGACGACGACCGGAAAAGGCTTCAGCTCGAACAGGCGCGCCGTGCGCGAAGCCAGCGACAGATGAAGGCTGGCGGACGTGAGGATCGCAGTGCTCCAGGCATGCGCGTTGATCGTCGCGCCCTTCGCCTGGCACAGCTTGTCGACCATGTGGAAACCCGTCACGCCTTCCGCCCGCGCCGGGTCGACGCTGACGACATCAACGGTCCCGGTCTCGATGAGGCGCTGGTAACCACTCACCGTCCACTCGCGTTCGCCCGTCCCGATCGGCACGTCGACCGCCGCCTTCAATTCGCGATAGCCGTCGATCAGGGTGGGATAGAGCGGCTCCTCGATCCAGCCGATGTCGTACTCAGCCATCCGGCGGGTGGTGGAGATCGCCGTGGCGACGTCCCATTTCACCCCGTTGCCGGCATCGACGATGATTTCGAACTCGGCACCAACCGCCTTCCGCAGCGCAGCGACAAAACGGACGTCATTGTCGGGATCGTGCCCGATATTCGATAGTCCCCTCTTTGCGAATCCCAGCTTTACGCCCCTGAACCCTCTGTCCTTGAAGCCCAGGACTTCCGCGACGCATTCTTCCATCGTTGCCTTGTTGACGTGACAGGACGCGTAGGCTGGAAGCTTGGCGCGGCTGTCGTCCGAAAGCAGCGCGAACAGGGGCTTGTCCCTGAGCTTGCCTTCGATATCCCAGAGCGCCATGTCGATTGCACTGTAGGCGAAGCATGCGACACCACCCTCGCCGTACCACCAGCAATGCGCGCGCATCGCGTCCCAGGCGCTGCGCACGGTGATGTCGCCAGCCTCGATCAGGAGATCGCCAAGCGCTTGCATGATCGCGGCGGTCGCCGTGCAGGCCTCCGGCCACATCGCGATGCCTTCACCCCAGCCGACGACCCCGTCGGTGGTTTCTATCCGCACCAGCGTCGTCACGCGTCGATGGTTGAAGTCGTTGGGATCGATGTACCCGATCACGTAGGGCCTGACGGCGCGTATCCGCATTCTCTTCCTCACCCTTGCCCCTCGACGCTCTCATCTTCCCGGCGCCTGATGGCTGAACTGACTAGCACCACCTGCGGCGAGAAGTCAATAATTGGTAAGACCACTTGTCCAATTGACAAGAATGCAGCCTTGATGACAATGTGCAAAAATCCAACGCGTCGAGAGGTGGAAACGTGCAGGAGGGAACCTTTTCCGGGGTCGAACCGCTCAAGAAGGCGGGACTCACGGAAATCCTGGTGTCGCGAATCCTGGGACTGGTGACGGCCGGCAACCTGAAGCCTGGCGACCATCTCCCCCCGGAGCGGAATCTCGCCGAGACATTTCAAGTCAGCAGACCGACGGTCCGCGAAGCCGTGAGGGCGCTCGCCGTTCTCGGTGTCCTGGAAATCCGGCATGGTGGCGGCATCATCGTCTCCCAGCTCAGCGCAGCAGACCTGCTCAAGCCGTTGACCTTCTTCCTGACCTTGCAGAACACCGAGGTCGACAAGCTCTACGAGGCGCGCGAGCTGATTGAAGGCGACATCGCCGCTCGGGCAGCCGCCAATGCCAGCCCCGACGACGTGGCGTTTCTCGAGCAGCTGATCGCGGATCAGGAAGCCGCGACAGAGACACCGGTGACATATCGCGAGGTCGACACGGCCTTCCACCGGCGCCTGGCGGAACTGGCCGAAAACGAGTTCCTCGCCCGCGCCGCGCAAAGCCTGAACATCCTCGGCCTGGAATTTCGCAAGATCGCGTCCGAGACGCCCGGTGTCATCAACCGGTCAATTCAGGACCACAAGGCGATCGTGGCCGCCTTCAGGGCGAAGGATACGGAGGCGGCGCGCGGCGCGATGGTGGCGCATATGCGCAATGTCCTGCGATCGACGCGGGAATCGATGAGGGCGGGAGACAAATCGTGACCGAACGCCGCTGGGGCCTGACCAGGCCGACCGAAGCCGACATCATCAAGGGCGGATTTTCGACGCCGTGGGATGCGCCGTTCATCCCGCCCTTTCCTTTCCGGTTCCGCAATTGCGAGATCCTGACCGTCTTCTATCGTACCGATCCGGCAGCGACGGCTTTCCTGACCCCGCCGCCGGTCAGATCCAGCGGCGATGTCGTCGCCATTCACCTCTACAGGATGAACGATCCCGACTGGATCGGCCCCTACCACGAATGCAACATCATGTTCGGCGCCGAAGTCGCTGGCCGGGCAGGCGCCTACTCACCCTATCTCTTCCTCGGCTCGGATGGCGGCGTCTCACATGGACGCGAAATCCATGGCCAGCCGAAGAAATACGCCAACCCGTCGCTGGAGCTTCGCGGTGACCTGATCGTTGGCAAGGTGGAGCGCAACGGCATCGATGTCGTTACCGTCACCACACCCTACAAACAGCGGCAAGCCGATCCGGCCGAAATGCGCCGACACTTCGATTTCGACACCAACCTCAATCTCAAGGCCATCGACCACATCGACGGTCGGCCAGCGATCCGCCAGATCACCTCGCGCAGACTGACCGAGGTCAAGGTGCACGGGTGCTGGAGCGGACCGGCCACGGTGGAGCTCAGGCCAAATGCACAGGCACCGGTATTTCGCCTGCCGGTGCTCGACCCGATCGAAGCATTCTTCTGGAAAGCCGATTTCACGCTGGTGAGCGGTGAGATCATCCACGACTATCTGGGCTCGAAATAACCATGCAGAAGCGTCGCGTCGTCGTCACCGACTACACTTTTCCCGCGCTTCTGCATGAAGAAACGGCCGCCCTCACGTCAGATGCCGAATTCGTCGCGTTCCAGTGCCGCACGGCACAGGAAGTGGCCGATGCAGTTCGCGGAGCCGATGTCGCGGTGGTGCAGTTCGCGCCGCTGGGTGCGCAGGCGATCGAGGGATTGGCGCAAGGAGCTGCAATCATCCGCTACGGCATCGGGTTCGACAATCTCGACATCGCCGCCGCCAATGCCCGCGGCATACCGGCCGGATATGTGCCGGACTATTGCATCGACGAGGTCGCCGATCACACGGTCGCGCTGGTTCTGACGCAATTGCGCAAGATCGTACCACTCGATGCCAGCGTTCGTGCCGGCCAGTGGGCTGCCGTTGCCGTCGCGAAACCGCTCGCCGCCTACCGCGACACCACGATAGGTTTCCTCGGCTTCGGGCAGATCGCCCGCGCCGTCGCCGATCGCTTGCGTCCTTGCGGATTTCACATCCTGGCATCCGATCCGATGCTGGGTGTCGAGGCTGCAGCGGACCTTCAGGTCGAGCTTGTCGAGCCGCAGGCTCTCGTTGAACGATCCGACGTGCTGAGCCTGCACGTGCCGGCGACGCCGCAGACGACGAAATTCATCAATGCAGAGCGGCTTGCCCGCATGAAGTCGAACGCCTTCATCGTCAACACGGCACGCGGCGCGCTTGTCGACGAAGCTGCCCTTGCAGCGGCTCTCAGGGCCGGCACCATCGCCGGTGCTGCGCTGGACGTGTTTGAGGTGGAGCCGCTTCCACCGGAGTCGCCGCTGCGCGGCGCACCCAACCTGATCCTCACGCCTCATGCGGCCTGGTATTCGTCGGCGGCAATAGAAACACTTCAGCGCATGGTCGCCGACGACATCAGCGCACATCTGTCCGGCAAACCGCTGCGCCGGCCGGTGCCCGGTTCCAAGCACTGAGCAGGAGGAAGCTCATGCCTGAAAAGGTCAATATCGGCATCATCGGTGCGGGCTGGTGGGCGACCCTGAGCCATATCCCCGCATTGATCGCCAACCCGCATGTCGACATCATCGCCATCAATCGCCCCGATCCCGAAGGGCTGGAGACAGTATCGAAGACCTTCGACTTGCCTCGCACCTATCGCGACGCGCGCGAAATGCTGGATGCCGAGCAACTGCACGGGGTGGTCGTCGCCTCCCCGCATGTGCTGCATGCCGAGCACGCGAAGCTGGCGCTCGAGCGCGGGCTGAAGGTGTTGATCGAAAAGCCCATGGCGACGTCGGCCGCCGACGCGCGCGCTCTGGTCGCGCTGGCCGCTGCCAGGGGCGGCGAAATCATCATGCCCTATGGCTGGAACTACAAGGCGATGACCGAGACCGCCCACAGGCTCGTTCAGGACGGCTGGATCGGTGAAGTTCGCCATGTCGTCGCACAGATGGCGTCGGCGCTCACCGATCTTTTCGGTGGTGAGCCGATGGTCGAGACAAAGGATCACCTGTTTCGTCCCCCGACATCGACCTGGGCGGATCCGAAGCGTTCCGGTGGTTATGGCTGGGGTCAGCTCACCCACGGCCTGGGTGTGCTGTTTCGCCTTGTCGACCTCGAACCGAAGCGCGTCTTCGCCAGGACCGGGCTGTCCCCCGCCGGCGTGGACTTCTACGACGCGGCAGTGCTGGAGTTCGCCAACGGTGCAACCGCGGTGCTGTCGGGGTCGGCGACGGTTCCCAAATCGCGCGGCTTCCAGCTCGATATCCGTGTGTTCGGCACAGAGGGCATGTTGTTGTTCGACATCGAACGGGCACGTGTCGAAGTGGTTCGTCATGACGGCAGGGCGCATGTCGAAACATTGGAGCCGGATGCCGGCGCTTACGAACAGGTCGAGCCGATCACGCGGCTCGTCGACCTCTGCCGCGGCAAGGATGTCGTCAACCCGGCGGACGGCACCATTGGTCTGCGTGCAACCGCCGTGCTCGATGCAATGTACCGCTCGGCCGGATCCGGGCGGATGGAGGAAGTCTGAGTCATGAAGTTGAGCATCACCAGCTGGTCGTTTCCCCTCCTGACGCTGGACGAGGTCGCGGCTGTTGCAAAGGCGATCGGCATGGAGGGGCTCGACATCGGCTACTTCTACCGCTCGGCCCTCGACAAGGCCCGGCTTTTGCAGGCTCCCGAAGCCTACGGTCACGAGATCGCATCAAGGCTGCCATTGCCGGTCTCCAATCTCTATCATCTCTTCGGAAACTCGCTCGGCGAGCGCAACCTAGCCTTGCCGGGTCATCGCGACGAAAACCTGGCCGACTTCAAGCAGGTGCTGAAATTCTGCAAGGCGGCGGGCGCACCAACCGTGTTCATCCTTCCGGGTGTGATCAACGGTAGCCAGACACGCAACGACGCCCTCGGCGAGACCGTGGAATCTCTGAAACCGCTGGTGGAGGCAGGGCAGGAAGCGGGCATAGAGGTCTGCGTCGAGCCGCATGTTCATTCCTATCTCGAGACCCCTGCCCTCACGGCTGAAATGTGCGCGCGCGCACCAGGGGTGAAGCTGGCGCTCGACTATGCCCATTTCGCTGTCAGCGGTTACCGGCAGGAAGAAATCGACATGCTGATCCCATGGCTAGGCCACGCCCATCTGCGCCAGGCCAGACCCGGCGCTTTGCAGGCCAAGATGGATCAGGGCACCTTGAATTTTCCGGCGATGTTCGCGGCCTTCCGGCAAGCCGGCTTCGACGGCTATGTCGCCAGCGAATACGTGCACCAGGACTATTTCGACACGCTGCACGATGACGTGATGTCCGAGACGATCAAGATGCGCGATCTCTTCCGTGCCTGGAGGGCTGCATGAGCAACAGGACCGCCCTCGTAACCGGCGGCGCCGGCGGCATCGGACTTGCCATTGCGACCCGCCTCAAGGCGGACGGCTTCACTGTGGTCATCGCGGATCGAAACGCCGAAGCGGCACGCAAGGCAGCGGCGGCGATCTCCGCGGACTGGCACGTTCTCGACATCGCCGACGAGGCCTCCATCGTTTCGACGGTAGACAGTGTAACGCGGGCACATGGCGAACTTGCCGCGGTAGTCAACAATGCCGGCATTCACATGCAGAGCCTGGTGGTCGAGACCACGGCGGAGGATTGGGATCGCATCCACACCGTCAATGCGCGTGGCACTTTTCTGATGTGCCGCGAAGCGGCGCGCGTGATGGGCCGCCAGGGCCACGGCCATATCGTCAACATCGTGACGCGACTTGGCTATGGCAATCCATTCTCCTCCGTCTACATGGCATCGAAGAATGCGGTGGCGGCACTGACGCAATGCCTCGCCGTCGAGATGGCGGCAACCGGAGTACGTGTGAACGCCGTTGCCCCTGGTCATGTCGGCATCGGCACGGGCATGGAGGCAGCTTTCCGCAGAAAGGCGGAAAAGCTCGGCAAGGATTGGGACGCGTTTGAAAGGCAGGTCGTCGGCTCGATCCCGCTTGGGCGCTGGTGCAAGCCAGAGGATGTCGCCGGGGCGGTATCCTGGCTGCTCGGCCCCGATGCGGATTTCGTCACCGGCGAGGTGATCTCGATCACCGGCGGTTTCCAGGCCTATGGTGTCTCGCCCGACCGCCAGACCGTTCTCGACGCGATTGAGGCACTCTCATGAAAGTAGATCTGGCGGGCAAGAGCGCTCTGGTCACAGGTGCGCGCCACGGTATCGGTGCCGCGACAGCCTCGGCCTTGGCCAGGGCCGGCGCGAACGTGGCGGTGTGCGGCCGCAAGGCCGGGGATTGCGCTGCGGTGATCGAAGCCATCAAGGCGGAAGGCGGCCGCGCGTTCGATGCCGCACTGGATGTTGCCGATCTTGCGGCCGTCAGGGGGCGTATCGACGACATCGCAGAACGGCTTGGGCGGCTTGACATCGTCGTCAACAATGCCGCGACGATCGAGCCGATGTCCACGATCGCCGATCTCGATCCGGAAAAGTTCGACCAGGCGATGCGGATAAACGTTTCGGGCGCGGCCGCCGTGACGAATGCCGCTTGGCGGCATTTCGCCGGACATGGACGCATCGTCAACCTGCTTTCGGGGGCGGCATCCCGACCGATGCACGGCTGGGCCGCCTACTGCTCGAGCAAGGCAGCGTTGCTGATGCTGACGCGGTCAATCGACGAAGAGGGCAAGGCCCATGGCATACGCTGTTTCGGCATCGCGCCCGGCCTGGTCGACACGGCCATGCAGGCGAGCATCCGCGCCGCCGGCATCAACGAAGTGTCGCAGATACCGCAGGAACGGCTCGCCGACCCCAGGGTCTCGGCAGGTGCGATCGCCTGGCTCGCCTCGGGTGCCGGCGACGACCGGGCCGGAACAATGGTGGACATCCGCGACGCGGATTTCATGGCCAAGGTGGCAGGGTAGGAGTTCGCGACATGGAGACGATGCTGGCCGCATACCTGCCGGGAGATTCGACCGTCGACCTGCGTGAAATCAGACGGCCGGTTCCCGGTATCGGCCAGGTGCTTCTCAGGATGAAGGCGTCCGGCATCTGCGGCAGCGACATCCACTACATCTACCATCGCCATCTCGGCGACGACCCACGCACATCCTATCAAGGCGTCGTCGCTGGCCACGAACCCGCTGGTCAGGTTGTCGAACTCGGTGCCGGCTGCCGTCATTTCAAGCCGGGCGATCGCGTCGCGGTGTATCATATCTCCGGCTGCGGCTTCTGCCGCAACTGCCGCAAGGGGTTCCAGATCTCCTGTACCGATCCCCAGCGCGCGGCCTATGGCTGGCAGCGCGACGGCGGCCACGCTGAATATCTGGTTGCCGACGAGCGGGACCTCGTGCACCTGCCGGACGCCTTGAGCTACCGGGACGGCTGCTTCATCTCCTGCGGTGTCGGCACCGCCTACGAGGCGGTTCTGCGTGGCAATGTGTCGGGCGGTGACGCCGTCGTCGTGGTGGGACTAGGACCGGTCGGGATGGCGGCGCTTATGCTGGCCAAGGGGCGTGGCGCGCGGCTCGTCATCGGCGTCGACACCCAGGCGGACCGCGTCGAGACAGCGCACCGGCTGGGACTGCTGGATCACGGATTGCCGGCCGGCCCGGATACCCTTGGCGAGATCGAGGCCCTGACCAGGGGCGGCGCCGGCGTAACCATAGACTGCTCGGGCAATCCACGAGGCCGGCTCATGGCCTTGCAGTCCACCCGGACCTGGGGGCGTTGCGTTTACATCGGTGAGACCGGCCCAGTCGAGTTCGACGTCAGCGATGATCTTCTGCACCGGCAGCGCACCATCTACGGCTCATGGGTGACCAGCGTGCACAACATGGATCAGTGTTGCGAGGATCTCGAGGCCTGGGGGCTGCATCCGCATGATATCATTACCGATGCCTTTCCGCTTGAACGCGCGCCGCAGGCCTATCAGCTGATGGCCGGTGGCAAGTCCGGCAAGGTGATCATCGCCTTCGACTGACGGTCGCGGCGTTACAGGTCACAACATCACTTCTTGCCAGACAAGTTTGCAGATTGCAGAATCGCGCCCTTGCCTTCACCCTTGCAGGCAGAGACGCGCCGCTTCCGGTTGCGGCCAGAGATGCGGAGAGCCAGATGCAACAACTCGAAAAGATCATTCCGCTTCAGCGCGCCCCAGCAGCGGCCGAACGGGTAGCCAACCAACTGCTCGAACTGGTGCGATCAGGCAACCTGAAGGCGGGCGACGTGCTGCCTTCGGAAAACGACCTGGCCGGGGCGTTGCAGGTCAGCCGGCCAGTGGTGCGCGAAGCACTGCGTGGTCTCGCGATCATGGGAGTGGTGGAAAGCCGCCAGGGGGGACGCTGCTATGTCACCGACCTCGAGGTCTCCCGTCTGCTGGCACCACTGCAATTCGTCATCTCCCTCGACGAGAGCAACGTCAATGCGCTCTACCAGTCGCGACTTATCATCGAGGTCGGACTGATCCGCCTGGGTGCACCGCTCGTCGACAATGCAACGCTGGCGCGGCTGCGCGAGATGGTCGCCGCAGGTCATAGCCTGACCAGGGACCCTGTCGGTTTCCGGGTGCTCGACCTGGAATTCCACGAGCAGATCATGAAGATCGCCGGCAATCCTTTCATGGAAGTGGTGGCGCGCAGCCTCTACGAACTTGGCATGGAGTACCGCCGCGTTGCCTCGCAGACACCGGGCGTTCTCGATCGCAGCGCCGCCGAACACGAAGCCATTGTCGACGCACTTGCCACGCGTGATGCCGATGCCGCTGCCGCTGCCATGCAGGCCCATCTGAGTTCGATCAACCGCACCACATACGATGCCATGCAGAGCCTCGGCACTGCCAGGACTCAACGCGACACGCCAGTCGGCAAATCAAGAAAAGCGAAAAAGGCAACTTAGCTTACAAGATTACCAGTTGACTGCATGTTGATTTCCGCCATGATGACCCTGCGCTGAGGGAGCAGCGTCATCAGAGGGAGGATTTCGACTTGCTGAGGGAACTCAAAACAGCCGTAGCAGCGCTTGCGCTGACTACAGCAACTGCCGGCAACCCGGCCTTTGCCGAGAACGGTGAACTGACCGTCGGCGCCATCTATCTCGACGCGCAGGGTTTCTATGCCGGCGTGCGCAAGGGTGTTCAGGTCGGCGGCAGCGAACTGGGCAAGAATGTCCAGATCATCGAGACCAATGCCGGTGGCGATGTCGGCAAGGAGGCATCGTTCATCGACCGCCTGGTTTCGGCCGGCGTGCAGGCCATCATCCTGTCGGCAGTATCACCGGACGGCTCGGTGCGTGCCGTCAAGCGTGCGCACGAGGCCGGCATCCCGATCGTCTGCTACAACACCTGCATCAACGAAAAGAGCATGAAGGAATACGTCTACGCCTATGCGGTGGGCGATCCCTTCCAGTTCGGCTACAAGATCGGCGAGGTCGCGGCTGCGGATTTCATCAAGGCAGGTAAGACCGCGCCGAAGATCGGCATCCTCAATTGCGAATTCGTCGATGTCTGCGTGCAACGCCGCCTCGGCTTCGAAAAGGCGCTCGGCGAGAAGGTTCCGGGCTTCAAGATCGTCGCCAACCAGGAGGCTACGATCCTCGACAAGGCGATCTCGACGGGCGAGAAGATCATAACCGCCAACCCGGATCTGGACGCCTTGTGGGGCGAATCCGGCGGCGCCGCGCTCGGCGCGGCCAAGGCGATCCGCAAGACCAACAATGTTGGCAAGATGAATGCCTACGGCTCGGACATGACCACCGAGATCGCCCAGGAGATCATTGCCGGCGACGTGATGCGCGGCACGGTGGACGTCTCGGGTCAGGCGCTGGGCAAACTGGCACTGCAGCAGGCGGTCAAGGCAATCGAGAAGGAGCCTCGGGGCGAATTGATCGTGCCGAATCCGATCGATCTCTATACCAGCGCCGACCAGGCAAAAGCCTGGCTGGAGGCGCACCCCGACGGCTTGCCGTAAGACGCGATAGGTTGCTCGGCTTCACGCATGCCGGCCCGCCTCCTCGCGCCGGCAACGGCAAAATCCACATTATCGTGCAAACAATCTCATGGCGGCATCCGCAGCATCGCGACATCCAGTCCAGCCCATCGCCCACATCGCTGGCGCTTTGAAGCGCTATGCCGGGGTGGTGGCGCTGGATCATGTCGACTTCACCGTGCAACCGGGCGAGGTACGCGCGCTGCTCGGCAAGAACGGCGCCGGAAAATCGACCCTGATCCGGTTGCTGACGGGTGCCGAGACGCCCGACCGGGGCTCGGTAACCCTGGTCGGTACACCGCTGGACCAGAATGGCGAAAACCGCACGCGCCAAGCTTCGGCTCTTGGCGTGCGCTCCGTTTACCAGGAGCTCAGCCTGGTCAGCGACATCAGCATCGCAGAGAACATGTTCCTGGGAGCATGGCCCCGTCGATGGGGTGTTCTCGATCATCGGGGCATGCGACGGCGAGCGGAAGAAGCCCTGGCCCTGCTCGGTCTCTCCGTCGATCCGGCCACGACGATCGCGGCACTCAGTCCGGCCGAACGCCAGCTGGTCGAGATCGCGCGTGCCATGATGGGTGAGCCGAAGATGGTCATCCTCGACGAGCCGACGAGTTCGCTGGCGGCGGCCGAGGTTGAACAGGTTTTCTCGGCGGTCCGCCGCATGCGCGAGCACGGCATCGCCCTGATCTATGTCAGCCACCGCATGAACGAAATCCGCGAGATCGCCGACACGGCGAGCGTGATGCGCGACGGTCGCATCGTTTCAACCCTCGACATCGGCACCGCCGACACAAGCGACATCGTGCGCATGATGCTTGGCCACGACGAAAGGAAGGACGACCTGGTGATACCGCGCAGCGCGGGCGGCACGTTGCTGGCGGTGCGCAACATCAGCTACCCGCCCAAACTTCGCGATATCAGCTTCGATCTCAGGCGCGGCGAGGTCCTTGGCATAGCCGGCTTGCTCGGGTCGGGGCGCACCGAGCTGCTCCGCATCATCGCAGGTCAGGAGCGCGCCGATGCCGGCAGCGTTGTCCTCGACGGAGTCGACGTAACAGACGAGAACTGGGCCGGCATGCTGAAACGAGGGCTCGGCATGACGCCCGAAAGCCGCAAGGACGACGGCATCGTGCCGCTTCTCGGCATCGACGAGAACACGGTGATGAGCGATGCGGGACAGGTCACCACCTTCGGTGTGCTGTCGGCGCGGCGGGTGGCCGCCGCTACGCGCCAGATCATCGAGCGTATGAGCGTCAAGGCGCCGGACACGACGACGCCAATTGGCACACTTTCCGGCGGCAACCAGCAGAAGATCGTTATCGGCCGCTGGGTCCATGCCGGTTCGCGACTGTTGCTGCTCGACGAGCCGACACGCGGCGTCGACGTCGAGGCCAAAAGCCAGATCTACGCAATCATCCGTGCGCTCGCTGCGGAGGGCAAGAGCATCATCTTCGTCTCCAGCGAGATCGAAGAGCTACCGAAGGTGTGTGACCGCGTGGTGGTGCTGCGCGACGGACGCATCGTCGGGGAATTCGTCGCTCCGGGCATCAGTGCCGACACATTGATGACAGCCAGCATCTCCGATCAAGCGCATTGAGGCGACAGGACCATGGCCCCATCAACATACTCCACCGACGTCGCCAGGCCAAAGCGCCGTCTCGATTTCCAGCGCATGAACGAGATCGGCTTGCTGGTGGTGATTGCCCTGCTCTATCTGGCGTTCACCCTCTACGCCAACAACTTCCTGACGTTCCGAAACCAGGTCTCGATCCTGCGCGATGCCGCCACCTTCGGTATCGCAGCCTGGGGCGCCACGCTGATCATCATCTCGGGCGAAATCGATATCAGCGTCGGCCCGATGGTCGCGTTCCTGTCGGTCTGTTTCGCCTTTCTGTTGAAGTCGGAGGAATTGCCGATCGTTCTGGCTTTCCTCATGACGGCCCTGATTGGCTGTGCCCTCGGCGCAGTGCCGGGTATCCTGCGAGCCTTTTTCGACGTTCCTTCGTTCATCGGCACCCTGGGTCTGTGGAGCGCGCTGGGAGGCCTTGCGCTTTACCTTACCGATTCCGTCCCGGTCACCATTCCGCCGAACGATTTCCTCGATTGGTTGGGCGGGGAGTTGCTGGGAATCCCGGTCTCGGCCATCATCATGTTCGTTCTGTTCGGCCTGTTTGCCTTCATCAGTCGCAAGACGGCTTTTGGACGCTCGATCTTTGCCATCGGCGGCAATGCCAGTGCGGCGCATCTGGCCGGCATCAAGGTGCGCAACATCCGCGTCATGCTCTTTGTGATTGCCGGCTTCCTGGCCGCGATAACCGCGATCCTGCTCACCGCGCGCAACGGAGTCGGCGACGCCAGTGTTTCGCGCAGCGGCCTGGAATTCAGTGTCATTTCCGCCGTCGTGGTCGGCGGCACGGCATTGACCGGTGGGCGCGGTTCGATCCTCGGGACGCTGCTTGGCATCTTCGTCATTTCCCTGATCGGCAACGGCCTCGTTCTGATGGGCATCAATTCGTACCTGCAGCCGGTCGTCAGCGGCATCATCATCGTCGCCGCGGTGCTGTTGAACATCCTTGCCTCCCGCTATGGCGCGCGGCGCAATCTCAAGGGCGCATGAAACAATGAGCCCGGGAAACACAGCCATGGCAGACACGCCAAAGCCGATCGACTGCGATGTCCTGATCATCGGATCCGGGCCGTCCGGAGCGGTGTTCGCCAGGCGTGCCGCGGAAGCAGGCATGAGTGTGGTCTGCCTCGAACAGGGCGACTGGGTCGACTACGCCAAGGCCATTTCCGACCGACCGGGATTCGAACTGACCGCTTCCCGTGACTGGCAATATGTGCCGACGAAACGCGACAATTCCGGCGACTTTCCGATCTCGGTCGACCAATCCGACATTGTCCCACTCTATTGGAACGGTGTCGGCGGGTCGTCCATTTCCTGGGCCGCCAACTGGATGCGCAACCTGCCCAGCGATTTCCGTGTCCGCACTCTGGACGGCGTCGCGGACGACTGGCCGATTTCTTATGAAGACCTGATGCCGCATTACGCGCGCACGGAACGCGAGTTCGTCGTGTCAGGCGTCGCCGGCGACCCGATGTATCCGGGACAGGACGAGTTGTTGCCGCCGGTGGACCTGACGAAGGCGGGACGCCTTGTCGCTGCGGCCCAGAACCGGCTCGGCTGGCATTGGTGGCCCGGCACCAACGCCATCGCCACCGTCCCGCGCAATGGCATGGAGCCTTGCCAGCAACGCACCGCCTGCATGTGGGGTTGTGTCGAAAAGGCGAAAGCTTCAACCGATCGCACCCACTGGCCGGCATTGCTTGGCCAGGGCGTGCGATTGGTTACCAACGCGCGCGCGACCAGAATAGAAATCGACCGGAACGGACTGGCGCGAGGCGCGGTCTATGTCGATCGAAACACCGGCAAGGAACATCTCGCCAAGGCAGCGATCGTTGTCGTCGCGGCCAATGGCGTCGGCACGCCTCGCCTGCTCCTGTCGAGCAGACGCCCGGGGCGAGAAGACGGCATCGCCAACAGTTCCGGTCTCGTCGGCAGACGGCTGATGCTGCACCCCACGGCAGCTGTCGTCGGCCTTTTCGATGCACCGCTGGAAAGCTATCGCGGCGCCTGGGGCCAGGTCGCCTACACACTGCAATTCTACGAGACATCCAGGGATCGCGACTTCGTGCGCGGATCGAAATGGAGTCTGCAGCCGACGGGCAGCCCGGCCCAGATCGCACGCCGCTGGCCCTGGGGAGACGAGAACCAGCTGTGGGGTGAAAGCTTCCATGAGGAGTTCGCCCGCCGTTTCGGCCGTTCGGTCTCCTGGGGCATCATATGCGAAGATCTGCCGGATACTGAAAACCGGATCGAGCTGGACACCACGGCGACGGACGACACCGGCATGCCGGGCGTGAAGATTCACTACCGGACCGGCGAGAACTCGAAGCGCATGCTGAAGTTCATGGCCGAGCGGGCAAGGGAGTCATTGGTCGAGGCCGGCGCCTACCGCACCGTCACAGCACCACAAAGCCGCGAATCCGGCTGGCACATCCTCGGCACGGCAAGGATGGGCGACAATCCGCAGGACAGCGTTGTCGACCGCCATGGCCGCGCCCATGACATAGCCAATCTCTACATCGTCGATGGCAGCGTCTGGCCGACTTCGGCCGGCGTCAACCCAACGGCCACCATCGCCGCCTTTGCGTCCTGGAGCGCCGCCCATGTCGTCGCCAACCGCGCAAGCCAGAGGATGGCGTCATGAGCAACGAACCGCTGACAGCCCTCGAATGCAGCGTCCTTGACCGGCTCGCGGACACTTTGATCCCCCCGGCGCGTGACGCCATTTGTGCCAGCCAGGCTGGGGTATCGGGACCGCTGCTCGTTCAGGCCGAGACTTATGCACCAGACCTGCCGGGCCGACTGCGCGCTGTTGTTTCTGAAGCAACAGGCATCGAGCCGGCAGCGGCACTCACGGCCCTGAAGCTTCGCGACAGCGCCGCCTACGATGCGTTCTGCGAGACAATCGCCGCGATCTATTTCCTGTCGCCGCAGGTGCGCGCCACGATCGGCTTTGCCGGGCGTGAGCCGAAGCCGGCACGCGTCGAGGTCTCCGATCTCGAAGACCTGCTGATGCCCGTACTCGAAGCCGGCTTTGCCCCTCGCGCGGTCTGAAGGAGAAACGCTCATGCTGCTTGAAGGCAAACGCGCCATCGTCACCGGCGGATCACGCGGTATCGGCAGCGCCATCGTGACCGAGTTCGCGCGGCAGGGCGCGGACGTGGTGCTCGGCTACTTCGGCGAGAACGATGGTAGCTATGGCAAAGCCTCGGCCGTCGACGCCGTGGTCGCCGAAGTCGAGGCCTTTGGGCGCAGATGCGTGACCGTAGAGGGCAACATAGGCGAACCCGCCACGGCGAGAGCATTGGTCGATGCCGCGGTGAAAGCCTTCGGTGGCGTCGACATTCTGTCTTCCAATGCCGGCATCTGTCCCTTCCACACCTTCCTCGACATGCCACCGGAGCTGTTGCAGCGCACCGTGACCGTCAATCTCGAGGGTGCATTCCATATCTGCCAGGCCGCAGCAAACCGGATGAAGAACCAGAAAACGGGGGGCGCCATCGTGGCCACCAGTTCGATCTCGGCGCTTGTCGGGGGCGGCATGCAGACGCATTACACCCCGACCAAAGCCGGCCTGCATTCACTCATGCAGTCCACCGCGATCGCGCTTGGTCCCTACGGCATCCGCTGCAATTCCGTGATGCCAGGCGCCATCCTGACTGACTTGAACCGCGAAGACCTCGAGGATGCGGAAAAGCTCGCCTATTTCGGCAAACGCATCCCGCTGGGTCGCATCGGCCAGCCGCAGGATGTCGCCACCTGCGTCGCGTTCCTCGCATCCGACATGGCCGCCTATGTCACCGGCGCATCGCTGCTGGTGGACGGCGGCATGTTCGTCAACCTCCAATAGGTCAACGCACCAGAGCAGCGGAGCACAAAGTGAGTTCTCAATTTCGAATAGCCGCCGTGCGCACCTATCTCGTCGAAAGCCAGGGAAACGGCGGTGACTATCACCGGCAGAAAGAAGGGCATTGGCTGATCGACACGCTGATCAGCAACCCGATGTCCGCCTACCCCGAATACAAGTCGAGCCGCACGAGCTGGGGCATCGGCGTGCTCGGCTCGATCGTCATCGAGATCGAAACGGATTCCGGCGCTGTCGGCGTTGCCACCGGCTTCGGTGGCCCTCCCGCGCTCTGGCTGATCCGCAATCATTTCTCCCGCTTCCTCATCGGCCAGGACGCCCGCAACATCAACCGCATCTGGGATCAGCTCTTCAGAGCCTCGATGTTCTATGGTCGAAAGGGCCTGACTGTCGCGGCAATCAGCGTCGTCGACCTCGCCCTTTGGGATCTGGTCGGCAAGCTGCGCGGGGAACCGGTCTACAATCTGATCGGAGGCCTGAGCCGCAGCGAGATCAGCTTCTACTGCACCGGCCCGGCACCGGATGCCGTCAAGGCGATGGGATTCTGGGGCGGCAAGGTGCCGCTTCCCCACGGTCCATCCGACGGCGAAGGCGGCTTGCGCGCCAATGTCGAATTCCTCGCTGCGCATCGCGAAAAGGTCGGAGCCGGCTATCCGCTGATGGTCGACTGCTACATGTCGCTGGACGTTCCTTACGCCATTCGTCTGGCCGAGGCGTGCAAGCCGCTCGACATCTATTGGTGGGAAGAAGTGCTGCATCCCGACGATGTCGAGGGCCTGCGGCTTATCAAGCAGGCGCATCCGACCATCCGCTGGACGACGGGCGAGCACGAGTATTCGCGTTACGGCTTCCGCCGCCTGATCGAGGAACGGGCGGTCGACATCCTGCAACCCGATGTCATTTGGGTCGGCGGACTCACCGAACTGCTGCGCATTTCCGCCCATGCCTCCGCCTATGACATTCCTGTCATCCCGCATGGCAGCGGCCCCTACTCCTACCATTTCATCGCTTCGCAGCCGAACTCGCCTTACTGCGAATATGTCGCTGCAAGTTCCGACGGCCGCACGGTGCTGCCGGTGTTCGGCAGCCTGTTCAAGAACGAGCCGATGCCAACGGGCGGCAAGCTGGTCGTTGGTGACGCTCCGGGTTTCGGCATGGAGATCGCCGATCGCGCCATGCTGACGCCTTTTGAATGAGAAGGACCACTCCATGAATCAGATCGATCTGGCCGGGCAGACGGCCGTTGTCACCGGTGGCGCGCAAGGCCTCGGCTTTGCCATCGCCAGGCGTTTCATCGCCTCCGGCGCCAAAGTTTCCCTGTGGGACATGGATGCCGGGGAACTGGCGAGGGCAACCGCCGAACTGGGCGATGCAGCCAAAGCCGTCGTGGTCGACATCACCGATGCCGGTGCCGTCGTCGCGGCGGCGGCCCAGGCGGAATCCGGGAGCGGGCCGATCGCCATCCTGGTGAATTCGGCCGGCATCGCCGGTCCCAATCATTCCCTCGACGCCTATCCGCTCGATGACTGGAAGCGTGTGATCGACATCAACCTGAATGGTGCCTTTTACGTCAATCGCGCCATCGTCCCAGGCATGAAGGCGCGTGGCTACGGCCGCATCGTCAACATCGCCTCCGTCGCCGGCAAGGAGGGCAACCCGAATGCATCGGCCTATTCGGCATCCAAGGCAGCGGTGATCGGCATGACGAAATCATTGGGCAAGGAACTGGCCGGATACGACATCGCCGTCAACGCGATCACTCCGGCAGCTGCACGCACCCGCATTTTCGATCAGATGAAGCAGGAGCACATCGACTACATGCTTTCGAAAATCCCTCGTGCGCGCTTCCTCGAAGTCGACGAGGCCGCGAACATGGTTGCCTGGCTCGTCTCGAAAGAAAACAGCTTTACCACCGCCTCCGTCTTCGACCTGTCGGGCGGCCGGGCCACCTACTGAACAGCCAAGGAAACCACATATGAAACTTGTTCGCTATGGCGCCGCCGGCGCCGAAAAGCCCGGTCTCGTCGATGCGGACGGCACCATCCGCGATCTGTCCGGCCACGTCGCCGACATCGGCGGCAAGGCCCTGGATCCGGCGTCGCTCGCCAGCCTTGCCAGGCTCGATGCGAAGGCCCTGCCGGCCGTCTCCGGCAAGCCGCGCTTCGGTGCCTGCGTCGCCGGCACGGGAAAGTTCATCTGCATCGGTCTCAACTATGCCGACCATGCCGCCGAATCCGGCCTGCAGGTGCCACCAGAGCCGGTGGTGTTCATGAAGGCCACCTCGGCCATCGTCGGACCGGATGACGACGTCCTCATCCCGCGCGGATCGCTCAAGACCGACTGGGAAGTCGAACTCGGCGTCGTCATCGGCAGAACCGCCAAATATGTCTCCGAAGCCGAGGCGCTGGATTATGTCGCCGGCTACTGCGTCGCCCACGACGTGTCGGAGCGGGCGTTCCAGACCGAGCGCTCCGGACAATGGACCAAGGGCAAGAGCTGCGACACCTTCGGCCCGACCGGGCCATGGCTGGTGACCAGGGACGAGGTCAAGGATCCGCAGGATCTCAAGATGTGGCTCACCGTCAATGGCGAGACGATGCAGAACGGTTCGACCCGGACGATGGTCTATGGCGTGGCTTTCCTGGTTTCCTACCTGTCACAGTTCATGAGCCTGCATCCCGGCGACATCATCTCCACCGGCACGCCGCCAGGCGTCGGCATGGGCATGAAGCCGCCGCGCTACCTGAAAGACGGCGACGTCGTCGAACTCGGTATCGAGGGCCTCGGCACCCAGCGCCAGACGTTCCGGGCGGACGCCAATCCATGAACGATCGCAATGCCTCGATGCCCAACATCGTTTTGCCAGCGCGAGAGGACTTCTTCAGATGCGTTATCTTGGCAAAGGCCATGAATACAGAAAATCCTATTCACCATTATTTATCGGCGCATTCCTGTCGGCTTTGGGGATTGTGATGGTTGTGGCGATTGTATCGATAGTCGCGAGGCAGATCGCTCAAATGTAAGAGCGCTCTCCCCGCCAACTGAACACTCCGCATGGCCTTTCAAATCGCTGATTGTGGTGTGACACGAGTTCCGGATGGCCTATCGGCCGCCTACCGATGACCAGGCTTGGTGCCGAGGCAAATCGCGTGCACCATCTCCACTTTCCTCAGCCGGTACACGCGAATGCAATCACACGGGCAACGACGTCTGCGTCCCCAAGAAGTCGCCCGTGGCCGAGGCCGTTGACAGCCATCCATTGAGCACCACGCCAGATTGAAGCAACCTCTTTTGCCGCCGTGAAGGACACGATCCTGTCATCGGTCGAATGCACGAACAGCGCCGGCTTCTGCATGGCCGCCGCCTGACGACGCATGTCGATCCAGTCGGGATGTTCACCAATCAGATCATGCAGGAGTTCCATCAGCGCCTCGACGGCCAATCCCTTCAATCCTGCCTGTGCGGAGGCAAAGCGAACGAAACTTCCGTAACGCGTGGGCGTTGCCAGAAGCACGACACGTTCGACGGCAAGGCCTCCCGCCAACGCGTGGACGAGGCAGGCGCCACCAATGGAATGGCCGAGAGCCAATGCAAACGAGCCAGCTTCGGCAGCAACCGCGTGCAGAACGCGCGCAGCGAGTGGAATGGAAAGACGTTCACCATCGGAGCGGCCGTGACCCGGCAGGTCGGGCGACCAAAGGGAAAAGCCTGCTGCCACCAACTTGTCACTGATCACCGTGAAGTCGGACGGCGCGCCCTCCCAGCCGTGCACCAGCAGAACGTTTGGTCCATCGCCACGCCGACGCAAATTCACCCTGATTTCGGCACCATCCGGCCAACTGCCCGGCGCCGTGACTAGAAGCGAAATCTCTGTTTCGCCCTTGGTCAGTGTGTCTACGGGCGGTCGCCGTACCCGCAACAGGCGATCAGCAAAGGCTTCGATACGAGGGGCGGGCCCGGGGATGGTGTCATGCTGCGGGGTCATGCCGGGATCTGAGCCCTTCACGAGTAAGTTGGATTTTCCAACTTACTCGTTGCATAGTGAGTTTGAAAACACAACTCTTATTTGGTTTGATTTCCAAACCCTGCGGAGATTAAGTTTCGGCATGCTTTCGATTCCGCCAAGTGAGGTTCCACGCCATTGCAATATCGCCGATGCCCTGGAGGTGGTTGGCGATCGATGGAGCCTGCTCGTCGTCCGTGAATTGTTTTACGGTCCTCAGCGTTTCACCGACATCGCCCGCCACACCGGGGCGCCGCGGGACATTCTCGCTGTTCGACTTCGCAAGCTTGAGGAACACGGTGTCCTCACGCGCGTCCCATACAGCGAACATCCTCCGCGCTATGAGTATCGGTTGACGCCGTCCGGTCGAGCGCTGTCGCCCGTGCTGCTCACATTGAAGCGCTGGGGACGTGAGAATCTCGGCGGCGGTGCTGATCCCTTTGTCCTGAGACATTCATGTGGGGCGGAATTTGTCGCCCAAGTGCACTGCAAGGCCTGTGGCGAGGTTCTCCCCCCGGATGCAAGCGATGCCGGCAAGCTTTTTGTCGCAGATTTCCATCGCGACTGATCACCCGGGGCATGGACCGCGCCGCGGTCATATCAGGCAACCGAGATAGAAAAACGCAAGCACCGTTTAGCGGCAATGATCCGGTTCTAAAGCACTGCCGCCGAGCGGGCGCGTCTCTGCAACTCTGACTGAACAGCGGACTGCAAGCCAAGAATCTCCACTCGGATCGCGTCATCCGCGACACCGTCCGCGCGCAACCCGGCGACGATACCGGCAATGCGCTCTCGCCAGAACGCGTTGGCGCTCGGACCATGAACGACCTCCAGATCATCGGAAATCGAGCGAACCAGGATTGCGCGGGAATGAAGTGGAAAGGGAATCAATTCAGCCATGTCGGGACGATCGACCATGGATGGTTTACCAACAGTGAACCGAACCCTTTTTCAGCTTCTGCCAGACCCGGTTTGTTTCCCCTTCAAAACGCCCTCGAGACTCCACAAAAACTCCACACAATATCGACACATCCTGAACTCAGCGCGATCAAGCGCCCATCAAGGGTGGGTTATGACGGGAGCGCTCTTGCAATTTTAGCCGCCAGACCATCGCCAGACGACGGAAAACAGCGGACGACAGCACGCCGGAAGACAGTTGCCGATGATGGTGGAAAACGCGCTTGTACTGCTCGTCGAGGACGAGCCCGAAATCGTCGACATTCTTGAGACCTACTTCGGCCGGGAGGGTTTTCGGACCGTCAGCGCCAATGACGGTCCGACCGGACTGGCGCACCATCTGCGCCTTCGGCCCGATATCATCATTCTGGATGTGAAGATGCCAGGACAGGACGGATATGAAGTGCTCGCCGCCCTGCGCAGACGAGGCGACACTCCTGTCATCATGGTCACTGCGCTCGCGGAAGACCTGGACAAGCTGCAGGCTCTCCGCATCGGAGCGGACGACTATGTCGTTAAACCGTTCAACCCCCTCGAGGTTGTCGCCCGCGCAAAGGCCGTGTTGCGACGAACCCGGGGGCGAGATGCGGGGACCGCGATCAGGGTTGGACCTCTCACAATCGACCCCAGCGCATATATGGCATCAGTGGAAACGGTAAGGGGTGAGATCTCACTGGAGCTGACCCGGACCGAATTTCGCCTTCTGACCCATATGGCCGGTTCGCCGAACCGGGTTTTCGAGCGCGGCGAGTTGGTCGACGCATGTCTCCCGGAAGGAGAAGCATTGGAACGTACGGTGGACAGCCATGTAAGCAATCTGAGGCGCAAGCTTGCTTCGGCCGGAGCCGATGGTCTTGTCACCGGAGTGCGCGGCGTCGGCTACAAGCTCGTCTCGAGCTGTCACTAGGGGCCACGATGCGCTCCATGTGCACTGCCGGGCCGACCAACCCGACGCCTCTCGTTGATTGACTGGACCTCGATGAGAAAGGGAACCCTCAGCAGTCAGGTAATGCTGTCGATCAGTGCTGTGACGCTGCTGGCGCTCGCAGTCATGTTCTTCGGTGGCATTCTCTACTACTACAATTATGAGTGGCTTGTGCCCGTCGCGATCCAGGGTGAGGAGAGCGATTGGGTACTGACCGATTTCATCGCACTCGCCATTTTTGTTGCGATCAGCCTGGTTGCGGCAGGTATCGTCGGATGGAGGCTGGCGCGTCGAATTCTACGTCCCTTGGAAACCGTCGCCAAAGCGCTTCGCTCCATCACCAGCGGAGACTTCAGCGCCCGCGCCGAGGTGGTCCAGAATGGTTTTGGGGAAGCCGAAACGCTGATCAGCGATTTCAACACGATGGCCTGGCGCCTGGAGACCGCCGAATCCGAACTGCGGTTCTCGAACTCCGCCATCGCGCACGAACTGCGCACGCCGCTGACGATCCTTCGGGGCCGTTTGCAAGGAATGGCCGATGGTGTCTTTCCGCCGACCAGAGAGTTGTACGGCAATCTCATCGCCCACGTTGACGGTTTGACGCATCTCGTCGAAGACCTGCGGACCCTTGGACTTGCCAGCGCCGGCCATCTCGATCTGGATCTGGAAATGGTCGACCTGGCCCGCGAAGTCGAGGCAATCGCCGGTGCCATGGAACCGGAAACGGCGGCCGCAGGTATAAGGCTGGAGCAAGACCTGCAGTCCGTTCCATGCAAAGTCGACCGCAATCGCGTGCGCCAGGCACTGTTGGCCGTACTCGACAATGCGCACCGCTACGCTCCGCACAGCACGGTGCACATGCAGACCTTTGTTTCCGGCTTGACCGGAATCATTCGCTGCTCCGACTCCGGTCCGGGCGTCCCTCCTGAAAGCCACGAAAAAATGTTCGAGCGGTTTTGGCGAGCCGACGAATCTCGCTCTCGTAAAAGTGGGGGCAGCGGATTGGGATTGGCCATCGTGAGAGCCATCCTGCGCGCACATGGCGGAGATGCCGTGGCCCGCACGTCGCCAAGCGGCGGTCTTGTCATCGAGATCTCGCTGCCGCTCTCGCCTGACACGGATGGGAAAGCTGTTTCTGGCTGAGACGAGCCGGCTCACAGTCGCTTGCAGCAGACTTGTCCGCTCATTTGCGCTGCAAAGGATTCGCCGGCATCCTTATAACGTCGAACGGCCTTGCTCCACGAAACCTCCACGAACCATCCATGCAATCGCGACCTTTGCAGCATGTGATAAAAGGCGCGCTCTCAGTGCCATGACATCTTTCGATCGGACATTGGGGCAAGGGAAGCCGGCAGGTGAGGAGGGCCCGCAGGACCGCCCGAAATGCAAGTGCAGTTGGAATAGAGGCGGTTTGACTTGAAAAGCGCGCGTCGGGACTTGGTATCTGAATTGGTTCGCGCTGACAGACGCTGGCGTTCCCACGCAGAGCGGAAATTCATGCGCCACGACATTTCCGAAGCCCGCGCAATGCCTTTGATCTGGGTTTCGAGACTGGGAAATGGTGTCTGGCAATCCGAGGTCGCGAACAGCATTGGCATTCGCGCAGCGACGCTTGCCGACATGATTACCCAGCTTGAAGCGGCCAAATTGATTGAACGTCGCGAAGATCCGAAGGACCAACGTGCAAAAGCCCTCTGGCTTACCGAAGAAGGCACGACCCTCGCTGCCAAGCTCGAAGAAATGCTTAGCGAACTGCATGAAGACATCTTGTCCGAGTTCGATACAGCGGAGCTGGAAATCGCCACGAAAATCCTTCGTCGCATTTCGATGAGACAGCCAAAATCCAATCGTTTTCTCACCAACAGGTAAGAAAAATCGTCACATCCTGGCCAGACCCAGGTACGCTTGAAAGCAATTGCAAACTACCGGTCGACTGGTTTTTTATTCCACTCGACGCCAGGCTCATAGCGTAAAATCAATCCAAGAACATCTGAAATCATAATCGAAAGAGATTCGGATCTAATCAAAATCTGATTAGATGGCGGTCCCGTTTCGACTGCAGGGGATACACCGATACGGAACCGCCCATCGACTGGAGGTCGATGTGCTTTTCATATACTGCACAACTGAATGGATTACGACTCCACGGACAATACTTTAGTGAAATAATTTTAGTTAGATTCCTTACCTTAAGTATTAAAATGGTCAGGATCCGAATTAAATCGTGGCATTCTCACAACATATGAAACAACTATGGCAACAACTATTCGATAGAATCTGAAATCAATTTGCCGACAGCAGGATTCGATGCGATGGCTTCGCACGAAAAGGAAAAAGATTCTGCCTTTTCGAGGACACGTTTCCAAAGACAGGAGTTTGAAATGAACGTTAAGGGCCTTCTCCTCGGCTCGGCTGCGGCACTGCTCGCGGTTTCCGGTGCGCGTGCTGCCGACGCCGTCGTCGTCGCCGAGCCGGAACCCGCTGAATACGTCAAGATCTGCGACGTCTACGGCGCCGGCTACTTCTATATCCCGGGCACCGAGACCTGCCTGCGTGTTGGCGGTTACGTGCGCTATGACGTAGGTCTCGGCGATTTCGGCGGCGTCAAGACGACAGACCGCCTGAATGGCCGTGAGCGTGACACCTATGCCAAGAACGCCCGCTTCACACTGAAGACCTGGACCGGCCAGGAAACCGAGCTCGGAACCCTCAAGACCTATACCGAAACCCGCTTCAATTTCGGCAACAGCGGCGACAACGCCAACGCCCGCAACAAGGATGTCACGCTGAACTTCGCATGGATCCAGCTTGGTGGCCTGCGCGTCGGTAAGGATGAATCGGCTTTCAACACCTTCTCGGGTTATGCCGGCAACGTCATCAACGACGATTTCATCCCCTTCGGTGAATACGACACCAATCTGATCAGCTACACGTTTGATGCCGGCAACGGCTTCTCGGCGATCGTTTCGCTGGAACAGGGATCGGGCAGCTACAACACCCGCGTCAAGAATGATGCCGGTCTGTGGGTTGCCAGAGCCGCAAATCAGACCATCGACAGCTACGTTCCGCACGTGGTCGCAGGTGCCAAGTACACCCAGGGCTGGGGCTCCATCTCCGGCGTTGCAGCTTACAACAGCGCTTATGAAGAATGGGCCGGCAAGGTCCGCCTGGATGTGAAGGCAACCGACCAGATTTCGCTGTTCGTGCTCGGTGGCTATGGCACCGAAAAGAACTCGCTGCGCAGCTTCTACAAGCCATGGGATGGCAAGTGGGCTGTCTGGGGCGGCGGCACCTACAAGTTCAACGAGAAGACCGCGTTCAACGTCCAGGCCTCCTATGACCAGGGCAAGACCTTTGCCCTCGCCGCGAACATTGCGCATCAGCTCGTTCCGGGCTTCACGGTCACGGGCGAAGTGGACTATTTCAACAAGTCTGCCAGCAAGTACCACGCCAAGAGCGACGGGGTCGGCGGCGTGCTTCGTTTCCAGCGCGATTTCTAGAATGTCGTCCTGAATTGGATCTCGGAACCCGGCCTAACGGCCGGGTTCCAGCTTGTGGCTGGCGGACAAAGTCAGCACCTCACTCGTGCTGAATTCGATCCCGGCGCTGCTGTTCGCGCCAAAGCTCCCAGCGGCGACGCAACTCGCCTTTGCGCAGGCCATTGGCAACCGCAAGAACCGTGGCCTGTATCACCCGGTCGGTGCGGAAATGTCGGAACCCCTGCCGCAACTCGCACCAGGCGACGATCAGCCGTGTCGCCTCATCGTAGCCCAGGATAACCGGCCAGACGATGCGGTCCGTCTCCTCGCCGTTTTCGGACCGATAACGCAAACGCAGCTTCCTGCCTTCGCGATCGCCATCCGCAGTTCCGTCGTGTCGACCGGGTCCGGCGACATAGTTCTTCCCGGCTTGGCACCGACACTTGGTGCGACGATGAACTGCCGCAGGCGTTCGGGGACGACTGCCGCGATCTTGGCCACGACATCATTGGCTGCGCCTGAGAGCACCCTGTCGCCACGCGCCGCAACCCATTGCGATCCCAGCACGACGGCCTCGAGTTCGTCAGGCGTCAGCATCAGCGGCGGCATGTCGTATTCAGGAGCCAGCAGGTAGCCGAAACCTGCCTCTCCCACGATAGGAACCCTCTGGCCGATGAGATCGGCCACATCACGGTACACGGTGCGTTTTGATACCTCGATTTCCGCGGCCAAGGCCGCGGCCGTCACCGGTCGGCTCGACCGCCGCAGGATTTGGATGATCTGAAACAATCGATCTGCACGACGCATGCGATGCTGACTCCTACTGCCATTATGGTGGCAACAGGCGTGTGCCACAAGCTTGTCGCGACGTCATATCCGTCGCGCCAAATTGAAGGATCACAAACGATGAAATTTGCATCCATTCGCCTGATCGCCTCCGACGTGGAAGGCATGGTCGGCTTTTACGAAACGGTGACCGGCCAACGCGCCGAGTGGCTGGCCCCTGTCTTTGCCGAGATTGTCATGCCATCGGCCACGCTTGCGATCGGCAGTGCGGAGACGGTAGCCC
Source organism: Mesorhizobium sp. Pch-S (assembly GCF_004136315.1). Classification (NCBI taxonomy): domain Bacteria; kingdom Pseudomonadati; phylum Pseudomonadota; class Alphaproteobacteria; order Hyphomicrobiales; family Phyllobacteriaceae; genus Mesorhizobium; species Mesorhizobium sp. Pch-S. The sequence continues at coordinate 3,668,312 of NZ_CP029562.1, read as the reverse complement.
TGTTCAAGGAAGGCAGCGCCGAGCCATCCGCCAACCGCACGGCGATCATCGAATTCATGGTCGACGACGTCGATGCCGAATTTGACCGGCTGAGGGGCAAGGTCGAGCTGGTGCACGAACCCAAGATGATGCCTTGGGGGAACTGCTCGATGCAGTTCCGCGACCCCGAAGGCACGATCGTCGCATTGTTCATGCCTGCCACCGATGCCGCCAGGAAACGGTTCGGAGTGCTGTGACCGTACCAGGTAGCCGCGCTTCTGTAGCATTTACCGATTGAGCACAGCATTCTGCCAAATACGTTACAGACAGACACGCAATTGTCATGGCTGATGCCCCAAATGGAGTAAGCGCCTTCATCTTGGTCCGTTTAGATGTAGACTGCCTTGATGGTGCGGGGGGTGTCAGACACTGCAAGGCAAGCCGTCTGGATATCCTGTCGACTCGACGGCTTTTCGGGTGAGTAACGCAGAAGGGGAACCTGCGCCATGTTCAGTATGAAAGAAAACCACTTTGGCCATAAGGCCAAAACAGCGCGCTCGATCGTCAGGTTTTTCGATCCCTGGGAGCGCAAACTGGCCTTCCATACCGACCATAATGATCGAATGGCACCGAGCATCTCGACCGAAGACCAGGAGCGTGTCGACGTTGACGAACGCTGACGCCGCCCGGACGGTATCTTGAACGCCGCCGACTCGCGCAAATTGTCAGGCTGAAGCAGGTGCCGACTTTGTTTCGGCAGTCTTTTCTGCCCATCCGAAAACCGGCGCGATGTGTTCCACCACATCGGACAGGATCTGCTCGTAGTCCTCGTGCCGGAAACTGTAAGGCAGTTCGAGGCGCAATTCCTCCACTTCAGCAAACACGGGATCGCTGAGCAACGCCTCCACGATAGCCTGCGATGGGCCTACCAGATCGCGCGCGAACAATGTGCGCCGCTCGCCATGCGGTTTGCCTGTCCTATCGTCCCGGCCCTCGCCATAGGCGCGATAGCGCTGGCGCGTCACTGCGTCGGCACCATCGAAAGGGACGATGACACGGCCGAGCGCGACACGACCGTGGCCGGCCTGAGCCTTGAAAACTTCCAGTTGCCGAAGCTGGGCTTCGAAGAAATCGTCCGTACCTTCACCCGAAGTCACATTGCCGATCAAGAGATTGAGACCGTTGCGCCCTGCCCATTCGGCGGATCGCAGCGAGCCGCCGCCATACCAGATCCGCTCTGAAAGGCCGGCCGCATAAGGCTGGAGTCTTGGCGTGACGCGGCCGCCAGGAAATTCGACGATTGCGCCCGGCGCGCCAATTGGCTCCCCCTTGAGATTACGAACAAAACGCAACACCCGCTCATGTGAGAAATCGAAGCTGCGCCAGTCACCATCAAACACCAGCGGCCCCAGCGTCTCGGCATGCGGAGGCGTGCCGGCACTCAATCCGACATTGAGCCGCCCGCGCGACAGGACATCGACGGTGGAAAGATCTTCCGCCAGCCGATAAGGGCTTTCATAACCGATCGGAATGACCGCGGTGCCGAGTTCGATCCTGCGGGTGCGCTGACTGGCCGCCGCCAGAAAGGCCGCGGCCGAGGAGATACCGGGTTCCAGGTGGCGCTGCCTGACCCAGGCCCCATCGAAACCGATGTCCTCGCCGAATTCGAACAGCTGCAGCGTCTTTTCGAAACCGGCGGCTGGATCGTTGTCTGGATAATTGCCCGGCGTGAGGAAAGCGAGACGCCGAATGATGGGCTTCGTCATCGATCGTACTCGCTCCAGGCTGGACGTTTCCGCATCGGATCGGAGCTCAATATTTCGGCAGCCCGGGTGGATTGGTTCTCGACTGATCGATCGCTTCAGGTCCGAGGTTCCACTTATCGAGAACTCGCTTGTACGTCCCGTCCTTGATTGTCTCGTTGAGCGCGGCCGTGACAACATCGGCGATGCCGCTGCCGCGGCGCGTCACCACGCCGACATCCGTGGTCAATGGCCAGCCGGCATTGACGGTGCCAACCAGTCGCGCGTCGCCGGTCACCGCCGCCTGATAGGATTGCACCGCATTGACGCTGAAGACGGCGTCGGCGCGCCCGGAGCGCAACGCCAGACTCGACGCAGCTTCATCGTCGAACAGGATGATCTCGGCCGGTTTCAGCCCGGCCTCGCGGTTGCGCCGATCCCATTCCACGATGATCTTTTCCTGGATGGTGCCGGGATCAGTGACAATCTTCAGCCCGGCAATGTCCGTAGGCTCGGCGATCTTCTGGATTGGACTGTCCTTACGGACATAGAAGCCGTGCAGCCCCTGACGATAGCTGGAAAAGTCGTATTTGAGCTTGCGCTCCTCGGTCACGCCGACATTGGAAACAACGGCATCGAATTTGCCGGAGATGATGCCGAGCGGCCAGTCCTCCCAGGCGACCGCCACCAGCTTCAGTGGCCGGCCAAGCTTGTCAGCGACGAGCTGGGCAATATCAGGGTCGGCACCGATGACCGTAGCAGCGTCCGTGGCGTAGCTGGCGATCGGCGGCACACCGGACGGAGCGACTGCCACCGTGAACACGCTTTCATCGACGAAATGGAAATCCTTCGGAATGGTCTTGACTAGCGCATCGTCCTTGTCGGCGCGTACACGGCCGCTCTGCTCCGGGCTGAGGTCGAACTGGGCGGTGGCGGCAGCACCCGCAGCCACAAGCAACGTAGCCAGGAAAACGGGAGCAAGAAGGTATGTTCTGGAGAGCATGGCGACACTCGTTCTGAAGATAAATCGCGGACGGGGCCGCAGGCGGGAGATACGCCTGCGGCCTTCAGCCCCTGATCAGCTGTTGGGTTTCGGCAGGCCGAGGGGATTGGTGGCCGACTTGTCGATCGCCTCCTCGGTCAGGCTCCACTTCTTCAGGACCTCGCCATACTTGCCGCTGGCGATTAGTTCGTTGACGGCAACCTTGAATGGGTCAGCCAGCCCGCTGCCCTTGCGGGTGGCCACCGCGATTTCGGCGGTGCGCGGCCAACCGCCGCTGACGACGCCGACCAGTTTGGTTCCGCCGTTCACAGCCGCACCATAGGCCAGGGTGGCATTCGGGTTGAACTCGGCGTCCGCCCTACCCGACTGGATCGCCAGTTGGCTCGCGGCGCGGTCATCATAATATTGCACCTCTACCGGCTTCAGGCCCGCAGCAACATTCTCGCGATCCCATTCCAGCAGGATCTTCTCCTGGTTGGTGCCAGCCCCGGTGATGACCTTGAGCCCGGCAACGTCCTTCGGCTCCTTGATCGACGTGATCTTGCTATCCTTCTTCACGTAGAAGCCGAGCACATCCTGCCGGTAGGTGGAAAAGTCGAACTTCTCCTTGCGCTCCTCCGTCACCGTCACATTGCTGATGACCGCGTCGAACTTGCCGGAGGACAGGCCAAGCGGCCAGTCTTCCCACGCAACGGCGACGAGGTTCAGCTTGAGGCCGAGCGTTTCTGCGAGCAGGACGGCAAGGTCCGGATCGGTGCCGACGACGGTTTTGGCGTCGGTGGCATAGGTGGCGACCGGTGGATCCCACGGATTGATGCCGACGGTCAGGACGCCGGGCTCGACGAACTTGTAGTCCTTCGGGATCGCCGCGATCGCCTTCTCGCTCTTCTCGGCATGAACGCGCGTTGGCTGTTCCGGGCTGAGATCGAACTCGGCTGCCATGGATGTCGTCGCCCACAGCCCAAGGCCGGCGAACCCCGCCAATACAAAGGAAAACCGACTGCGATGAATGGTCATGTGCCTGCTCCTGTTTCGAGACGTGCGAAAGCTTGCCCGCCACGAAGGACGGGTATGCCAGTGCTCCGCACAGATGACTGGCGTGGAAAGGGATCGGCCTAGAGGACCTTTGCCAGGAAGGCGCGGGTGCGCGGATGCGCCGGTTCGCTGAAGAGTTTGGCCGGCGGCGCCACCTCGACCACCTTGCCGCTTTCCATGAAGACGACGGTGTCGGCGATCTCACGGGCGAAGCCGATTTCGTGGGTGACGATCACCAGGGTCGTGCCGGAATCCGCCAGTTCCTTGATGACGTCGAGGACTTCGCCGACCAGCTCCGGATCGAGCGCCGAGGTCGGCTCGTCGAACAACAGGACCTTCGGCCTCAGTGCGAGTGCCCGGGCGATGGCCACACGCTGCTGCTGGCCGCCTGACAGATGGCGCGGATAGGCATTGGCCTTGTCGGACAAGCCGATGCGGGCGAGCAGATCGAGGGCTGTTTCAACCGCTTCGGCGCGCGGTACGCCATGGACCGACACCGGCGCCTCGATGATGTTCTCAACCACCGTCAGATGCGGGAACAGGTTGAAATTCTGGAACACCATGCCGACTGCCGAACGGCGGCGGCGGATGGCGCCCTCCTTCAGCTCGTAGAGTACGTTGCCGTCGCGCGCATAACCGATCAACTCGTCATCAATCGAAATGAAGCCTTCATCCGTGCGTTCAAGATGGTTGATCGTACGCAGCAGCGTCGACTTGCCGGCGCCCGACGGGCCGATAATGGCCGTGACCGTTCCCGGTGCCAAAGTGAGACTGACCTGGTCGAGTACGGTCAGCACGCCGAAGCGCTTGCTGACATCGCGGATCTCGATACGGCCGGCGCCACGATCGCCCAGATTGACCGCAGCAAGAGGCTTGCGGACGACGACCTGCTTCGTCTCCACCACATTCTGTTTCCCAACCAACACCGGTCCGAAGGGCAGGCGCGACAGGAATGCGGCGATCCGCCTGAACACGGGCCCGGGCGCCTTGCGGGTGGCTCCCTTGGAGTAATACTGCTCGATCGCGATCTGGATGAGCGAGAGCACGCTCATGATGACCAGGTACCAGACCGTCGCCACCATCAGCAGCGGGATGACTTCCAGGTTGCGGCGATAGATGACCTGGACTGTATAGAACAGCTCCGGCAGGGCGAGCACATAGACCATCGAGGTCGATTTCGCCAGGCCGATGATCTCGTTGAAGCCACTGGGCAGGATCGCGCGCATTGCCTGCGGCAGCACGATGTTGAGCGCCTGCCGGCGCCGCGACAGTCCGAGCGCTGCGGCGGCCTCGTGCTGTCCATGATCGACCGACAGGATGCCGCCGCGGATGATCTCGGCCGAAAAGGCGGCCTGGTTGAGGCTGAGCCCGATCAGCGCCACCGCGAACGGGCTGAGCACCTCGACGGTATTGTATTGCGCAAACAGGATACTGGTGAACGGCACCCCGACATCGACGGTCGGATAGAGGTAACCGAGATTGTTCAGAACCAGCAGCAGCACGATCAGAGGGATCGAGCGCAGGAACCAGATATAAGCCCAGGACACGCCGGACAACAGCGGCGAGGTCGATACACGCGCAAAGGCCAGCACTGTGCCGAGCAGGAAGCCCAGCGCGGAAGCAAGCACCGTCAGGAGCAAGGTGCGGCCGAGACCGACAAGCACCGGCTCGGAGAAGAAGAACTTTGCAAAGACATCCCAGCCCCAGCGCGGATTGGTCAGGACGGAATGCAGCGTGACCGCGATCACCAGAACCGCGACGATCGTTCCGACCGTGCGCCAATGATGTTTGGCCGGTACGACCTTGTAGCCCGTGTGGCTTTCGATGGATCGTGATCGCCTGGCAGCGGAGATATCGCCGACATCCGTAACTGTTGTCATTTCGATTCCGCCTCTCCAGGAACAATCTGTTTATCGTAAGATTTTCTCAGCTTTGTGATTTCATATTCAGAATTATTTTCCTTCGGTCACGGCAAGTTTTTTCAACTTTTCACTTCGAATTGACATTGCCATCCAAATTTCACGCATGATTACTGAAACTCTTCATGAAATACGCACTCACCCTGCCTTGCGGATAGGTTCAGCCACGCCTGTCACCAGTGCGCTGATGTCTTTCTCAAAGGGAAGCGAGCCGTGGATCTCCGGATCGACTGTCGTGTCGAACAGCGCGGTGTAGCCATTGTTGAGATAGAGGCCCGCAGCCTCTGGCTGTCGAAAGCCAGTCGTCAGGTAGATCCTGCTGTAGCCTTGCCGCAGTGCCTGCGCTTCGAGTTCCGCCAACACGATACGCGCCAGTCCTTGCCGACGCAGCTCGACATGGGTCCAGACGCGCTTGAGTTCGGCGGTGCGCTCATCGTAGCGCTTGAAGGCGCCTCCGGCGATAGCCGTTCCGCCGCGCATCAGCAGGAGGAAAGCGCCGTGGGGTGGCGCAAACAGCTCGGCAGGATAGCGCGCCATTTCGGCGCCGGCCGGTTCACCCCAGTAATTGCCGTAGCGTGTCTCATATTCCCAGGTAAGCGCCTCGATCAGCGGTTGCGCGCGCGGATCGAGCGGCGTGGTGTAAAGAAAGCCGTCGGTCATGGCGCCTCGATTCCTTCAGGGGTTGGATGGCTGCCGTTGCGATCGGCCAGATAGCCCTGCACCAGATGCACCCAGTATCGGGCGGCATCGATCAGGATGTCGTCGTTGAAGTCGTAGCGCGGGCTGTGCAGATCGGCGCTGTCGCCATTGCCGATGAACAGATAACTGCCTGGCCGCTCCTGCAACATGAACGCGAAATCCTCACTGGCGGTGATCGGCCGGAAATCCGTCTCAAGCCGCCGCTCGCCGAAGTGCCGCGAGGCAACCTGCCGCGCGAACGTCGTCTCCCGCTCGTGATTGACCAGCGTGGAATAGCCACGCGGATAGCTGATCTCGACGCGCGCGCCGTAGCTTGCGGCCTGCGCTTCGGCCAGCGCGATGATGCGGGCCTTGATCTGCTCTCGCACGGTTTCGTTGAAGGTACGCACGGTCAGTTTCAGCTCGACGCTGTCGGGTATGACGTTGGCCGCGATCCCGCCGTTGATGGTGCCGACGGTCACCACTGCGGTCTCGAGCGGATCGACGTTGCGCGACACCACCGTCTGCAGCGCCAGCACCAGTGAAGCTGCGGCAACAACCGGATCGACCGCCTGCGCCGGCTTGGCGCCGTGGCCGCCCTTGCCGATGACGCGGATGATGGCGAGATCGACCGAAGCCATCGTCGGGCCGGGGCGAAAACCGAACTGGCCGGTTGGCACGCCAGGCCAGTTGTGCAGCCCGAAAACCGCATCGACGGGAAACCGCTCGAACAGGCCATCATTGATCATGGCACGCGCACCGGCACCGCCTTCTTCCGAAGGCTGGAAGATCGCCCGGAACGTTCCGGAGAATTTCCGCGTCTCGGCAAGATACCGCGCCGCGGCCAGAAGGATTGTCGTGTGGCCGTCATGACCGCAGGCATGCATGGTGCCGGGTGTCGTGCTGGCATAGGCAAGACCTGTCGCCTCGACGATGGGCAGCGCATCCATGTCAGCCCTTATGCCGATCGAGGCGTCGCCGTCGCCGTTGCGCAATGTGCCGACGACCCCGGTCTTGCCGACGCCGCGCGTCACCTCGTAACCCCAGGACTCCAGCAGCTCCGCGACCAGCGCCGAGGTCTTCACCTCGCGAAAACCCATTTCCGGCTCGCTATGCAGCTTGCGCCGCAGAGCGATGAATTCGTCGCGATAGGCAAGCAGCGTCGAAGCAACGTCATCCTTGACCGGAGCGGCGTGATGAATGGTCATCAGGCCGCGCGCTCCGCCGCGGATTTGGCTCCCTCACCGGACTGCTTGTAGCGGCTCTCCTTGAAGGGCAGGTCGAGATGATCACGCAGAGTCTTACCAGCGAGCTGGCTGCTGTGTCTGCCGCGCGCCTCGAGCAGCGGCAGGACATGTTCGACGAAGTCATCGAGACCTTCGGTGATCACCTGGAACGAAAGAACGAAACCGTCGGCGGCACCACCATCGACCCAGCGGATGATCTCGTCTGCGACCTTTTCAGGCGTGCCGATGAAACGCGTCCGTGGTGTTGCCACTTCCAGGGCAACCTCACGAAGCGTCTGCCCCCTTTCTCTTGCAGTCCGCTTGATACGATCGGTGGTCGAGCGGAAGTTGTTCTGGCCGATATCGCCCAGGTCGGGAAACGGCTCGTCGAGCGGATAGGCCGCGAAGTCGTGATGATCGAAGAAGCGGCCGAGATAGCGCAGCGCTTCCGGCACGCTGACGAGATCGCGGATCAACTGATATTTGCGCTCGGCCTCCGCCTCGGTCGCCCCGACGATCGGCGCGATGCCCGGGAATATCTTGATGTCGTCAGCAGCGCGTCCATGCGCTACGGCAGCGTCCTTGAGCCGCCGGGAAAGTGCCTTGTTTTCCTCGAAAGAGTCAGCGCCGGCAAAGACGGCGTCGGCATGACGGCCGCCCAGCGACACGCCGTCCTCGGAGGCACCTGCCTGAAACAGCACCGGCTGCCCTTGGGCGGAGCGGCCGAGATTGAGCGGCCCTTCCGCCGAATGGAACCGCCCCTTGTAGTTGAGGCGGTGCATCCTGGAGAAATCGACATATTGGCCGGTGTCGCGATCGCGAACGAAGGCATCGTCGTCCCAGGAGTCCCACAGACCCTTGACGATCTCGATATGCTCGGCAGCGATCTGGTAACGCAGCGCGTGCTCGGGATGCTTGTCGCGGCCATAGTTCTTGGCCGAACCCTCGAGCGGAGAGGTGACGGCATTCCAGCCGGCGCGGCCACCGCTCACAAGGTCCACCGAGCCGAACTGCCGGGCGACGGTAAACGGGTCGCTATAGGATGTGGAAAGCGTTCCGACCAGGCCGATGCGGTTCGTTGCCGCCGCCAATGCCGACAGGAGCACGATCGGCTCGAACCGGTTGAGAAAATGCGGGATCGACTGTTCGTTGACGTAGAGCCCGTCGGCCACGAACGCGAATGCGATGCCAGCCGCCTCGGCCTGTATGGCAGTCCTGACATAGTAGTCAAAATTGGTGCTTGCGTCGGCCGGCACGCTGGGGTGCCGCCAGGCATTCATGTGGCCACCAGGGCCTTGCAGCATGATGCCGAATGGAATGCGTTTTTCACTCATGCGCGAAATCCTTCTTCCTGGTCGGGCTGCGTCTTACGCGGCGACAGCCGAGCGTCGACGCGCCAGGAGCTCCAGCGTGGCGAGACGCCAGGAACCGTTGACGGCCGGTTCGACAATGAATTCGGCGATACCGTAACGATCGGCCAGGCGATCGAATTCGGCCCAGACCTGATCGGGCGTGCCAGCGATCACGCTCGATTGCTTCGGTTCGATGCGATACTCGGCGGCACCCACCTGCCGTGCATATTCCTCGGCCTGCTCCGCGCTGCCGACCGTTACGCTCTGCGCACCTGGCACATGCACCTTGAACAGCTTGGTGTTTTCCGCCTCTGCGATCGCCTCGCCGGCATATTCCGAAACGATAGCCGACACGGCGACGATCGGCGCCTTGCCGGCGATGCTGCGATAGCTCGATGCGACCGCGTCGAGCAGGGCGTCGTCACCGTTAAGGTGGCGGGCAAAAACGAACTCCCAGCCATGTGCCGCAGCAAGTTCGGCGCTATCGACACTGGCTCCGAGCAGGAAACGCTGCGGCGCAATCGTCGGCAAGGGCGTTGCGGCCAGTCCTTCGACTGGCCCCTGCCTGTCAAGATAGGCACCCAGTTCCGCGATCTGCTGGACAAAATCAGGTTTGCGCGACGGGTCGCGATCTGCCTGGAGCGCGCGGGTCGACAGCGGCAGGCCACCTGGCGCCTTGCCGACACCGAGGTCGACGCGGCCCGGCGCCAGCGAGGCAAGAAGATTGAAATTCTCCGCCACCTTGTAGGCGCTGTAGTGCTGCAGCATGACGCCGCCCGAACCGATCCTGATGCGGCTGGTGTGGGCAAGCAGATGGGAAATGAGGATTTCCGGCGACGAACTGGCGAGATCGGAAACGTTGTGATGCTCCGCGACCCAGAAGCGATGGTAGCCCAGGCGTTCTGCCAATTGCGCCAACGCGATGGTGCGCTTCAGCGCATCGGTCGGGCTGTCCCGACCGACCAGTGGGCTCTTATCGAGTGCACTCAAAACGTAGGACATGGCATCCCCTTCTTCGTCACCGTATCGCTCGATATTTTAGTCGATTAATTCCATAGATTTTATAGACTATTTGGCGAAATTGGCCGCTTATGGAGAAAAGCCTTTCAGCCGGCGCGCGAAATCCGGAATGGCTCGCTTCCCTTGATGAAAGGCAGCCGGCCGGCCTCTACGGATGAGGCGGCGGGATGAATTCACGCTCCACGAGAGCTGCGATGATCGGTTCGGCGCCGGCAATGAACTGCCTGCCACCGGCTTCGCCTGAAACCTGTCCAGACGTTTCACCAGGTCGGAGTATGAGAACAGGCAATGCCTGGTTCGCTTCTCCGAGCAAGGCGACAACCTCCGTACGCGGTCGTTTGAAGTCGACCCGTCGGATGTCCAGCAGGTCCTCAAGCGCAGGAAAAGAAGCAATGACGCCCTCGACCAATGCCGAATGACGGCAAAAGAAGCGTTGCTCGGGATACGCAGCATCCTCGAAGTCGGGAGAAAGCAGGAAAAGCTGCGGCTTGTGCAGATCAGTCGTCGTCAAAGGAATAATCCTGTTCTCTGCCGAGCAGCACTTGTCCCGGATGATGAAGCCGGAAGGGGCCATCGCCATGGAATGTTCGATGTCGATAATTCTTATGGAAATTGCGATTGCGGGAAAGAAAATCGCCTCTGTCCTCACCGTCAATATCGAATGTTTTTTGCGCTCCGCCTGGCCGGTTCTCGATCATTTACACTTGAGGATCATGCTGCCGAACGCGACGCCGACTGCTGGACGGTAAGATGGCCAGCCGACTTTCCCCGGCTCGACTTCACCTACGCGATCGATCTTTGCTCGAACCATTGCCACGGGGAAGTTCGCGCGTGTCGGCCGAAATCCTGCCGTTCAAGGAAACTGTCGGGAGCGGGCGAATGGAGGCTGCCTCCAATATCGACCCGTCACTCTTCGATTGTTTCGCTCTGCGATTATTTTTTACTGTCAGGCAAGGGAAAGCGACGCTAGAAGGCCCCGGCAATCAAGACGGCGCCACTGTAGCAGTACGGAACCGCCAGCCACTCGTACGAACTTCCACGCAAGTCGTTAAGAACAGGCTCCGCGAAAGCTGTGCATTTGCAGCGTTGTTTCCACGGTGTCTTAAGCGACTCGGTGTATCTCTTGGTTGCATACGTGCATGCCCCCAACCAATGAGGAATGACAGGATGGCTTCGATTTCGAAGGCTGCCCCCTCCCGGGCCGGCAGTAAGCTTCACACGGTTCCGCTGCTCTGTGCTGCAATCGTGACAATGGCCCTATCGGGCTGCAACTCCATAACCGACAGCAATGTAAAATCCGCGTCTGTTACCACGCAGGCGAGCCATGCCTTCACGGCGCAGGTCATCAAGCCTAAAGGCAAGATCGCGACGGTCAGCCGCCGCGCCACGGTGGCCAAGAGCACGCAGAACATTTCCGACAACGTGCGGTTCTATGGCCGTGCGCCACACATCTGCTCGCCAAGCGGCTTCGGACAGACCTCGCACTGTTTCCTCCGAACCTGACGTCAAACATGCTGAAGACGGAACCGGCAGTTGCTCGAACAACTGCCGGCTCTTGAGCGTTTCCGTTTTTCACGGAAACGCGGAAATGCTCTAGCTCTTTGTATTTACGCAATTCCAGACCGAAAACCGTTATACCCTTTCCCTGGAATTGCCCGGGTCAGCGCTTGAGTGCCAGTCTGTCCTCGACCTTGCCCAATTTTGCGACGACATAATCGCCCCGCCGCAGCTTGGTGATTTCATCACCCTTCCGGACCGGCGCGTTTGCGAAGACATACCAATCGCCCTTCGGCTCACGCTTCTGGAATATGACGTTGCCCTTCCTGCGGTGGCTGAAGCAGGTAAGAGCCGGCGCGGCGCCGATCTTGGCATACCAGTCGGCTTTGAAGCAAAGCCGGCCAGCATCGGTAATGAACCAGCTCCCTACCCCATAGGAAGCGTTCCTGCCCTTCCCCGTCCACGCCGAAAAACGGCGCTGCGGCACGGCAAAATAGCCGGCGCCGTCTTTCCATATCCATGACCGCTGGCTGTAGAGCCGATAAAGGTCTTCGTTGCTGAGCGGTTCGGCCTGTTTGATCGTGGCGGCGCTGGGCGCAGCCGAGGCGGCAACCGTTGCAGCGCCCGCCGCGCCGACCAGTGCCGCAACCATGATCAGTCCGTGTGCAATGGTCATCTCTTTTCTCCCACCCCTCGCCTCATTCAATTCGATGCTTCGCGCGTCTGCACCACGCGCCAGTTCGGCAGGCCGTACCCTTTCGGCCAGGGATAAACCTCGCGATCGTCGAAGTAGACGATGGCCTTCAACTCGGGAAATTCCGGATAGGATTTGGCGACGCTCTGTGCCCAATCCTTGACATAGCCGGCATCCCCTTCATAGCCGAGTTCTGCAACCATGATCGGCTTGCCGAAGCCTTTGACGCGGGCATATTTCTCCCGCATCTGCTCGACGAAACTCGTGTCATGGCCGATGACACCCTGGTCATAGGGTTGGTAGCCGAACACCGAGAGGCCGACGATGTCGACAAAGTTGGTGCCGGGATAGAATGCCTCCAGGCCTTCATTGCCCTTCGGCGACCACATGTATTTTGCGGTCTTGTTGTGCTCGCGGCACACGGTCACCATGCGTTGATAGGCTTTCGCATAGTCCGGCGGATTCCAGTGTGCCCAGGTGAACTGGTTGTCGGTTTCGTCCATTTCCTGTGCCCAGCGAATGGTGACATCGCTTTTCAGCTTCGCGGCCTCGGAGCAGACGGCAGCCATGTAGCCGTCGCGTTCACCGCTCAGGACGCTGTACAGCAATTGCGATGAAGACAGCCGCCAGTTGGGCGACCAAGACCATGGCTCGACGGTGATGAGCAGGGAACGCCCGCGTTTCTGCGCATAGTCGTCGGCCAGCGCGAGCGTGCGAAGATCGACATCTTCCCAGGGCAGGAACAGATGCTCGATCTTCGAATTGGCGTCGCTGCCGAAATCACCGTGAGGATCGTAGGCCCCGAAACCGACGGACGCCGGCGTGATCACCGGACGCTTGTCCGAAGGCATGGTTGCCGTCGCCGAGTTTTCGTTGGGAATGCCCAGGGGGCGTTGGTTGGCCGCGAGGCCCGCCCCGTTCAGCATCAGTCCCGCGCACGAGAGCGCGATAACCGCTAATTTCCTTCTCATGGTCGTTCTCCGCTATCATTGCGCACCGACCGGCGCTGGCGTCGGAAGCGGTACGGTTTTTGGGGTTGTCATCTCTTGCGCCACCGGCCGATAGGCCATCACCTTGGCGCTCACCGTGTCTTGTTCGACGAGCTTGACATACTCGTCGTCCTTGTCAGGCGCCGCGTGCTTGAACACATACCAGGCGCCTGACGGCTCCTTCTTTTGATAGACCGTGCCGTCATGAAGCTTGTGGCGGAAGCAGGTCTTTTTGGGGGAGCTGCCGCCCGGGCTGTGCCATACAGCCCGCAGGCACAACTGCCCGTCATTGGTCAGGGTCCAACGCCCCTCTGCCCAACTGGCATTGGCTCCGTTGCCAGACCAGGCCCGGAAAATGCGACCTTCTTCCTGGAAGCGTCCCGCGCCATCGCTCCACTGCCAGGTCTTGTCCCGATAAAGGTCATGTAGCTCAAGCGCAGTCATGACTCTCGCCTGAGCCGGCACCGCGCTTGGCTCCGCGGCAGCAGTAGCCGCTCCACCGCACAGTGCGAGACCGAAAGCCACGAGCGTCAACGGCCACGTGCCGAAAGCAACACCGCTGCGCCGCAGGCAATCGATGACATGAGTGTTCATCTGCGCCTCACTTTCCACGCACCATCCGAGGCAAACCGGAGGCTGTCTTTTCGAAATCCGGCTCGTCCGTTGTGGGGTTCGCCCATTCCGCGTGCTCGGAGCGTTGCCCGACCACCGAAACGTGGAAGCCTGCGGCGGACGCCGCGCCCGGTTCGATCGCATTGCGCAGATCGACGAGCACCGGCGTCCGCACCAGCCGCCTGAGACGGCCTAGGTCGATGCGGCGGATGCTGTCCCATTCGGTAAGCACCACCACCGCATCCGAATTGCGAGCGCATTCGTAAGGATCGTCAAGCAGGGTGACGTCCTCCAGCATGCGTGCGGCATTCTCCAGTCCGACGGGATCATAGGCACGGACGTTGGCCCCATAGCGCTGCAGTGTCTCGATCAGCGGCACCGATGGTGCCTCGCGCATGTCGTCGGTGTCTGGCTTGAAGGTCAATCCGAGCACGGCGATCGTCAGCCCCTCGACGTCACCACCGACAGCCTCGATGACCTTGAGCGCCATCTTGCGCTTGCGGGCCTCGTTGGCGACGATCGTTTCCTCCACGATGCGCAGAACCACGCCATAGTCCTGAGCGGTCCTCAGCAGCGCGAGCGTATCCTTGGGGAAGCAGGATCCACCGTAGCCTGGACCCGCATTGAGGAAGCTGGTGCCGATACGCCGATCAAGCCCTATGCCCAGCGCCAGCTCACCTACATTGCTGCCGACCTTCTCGCAGAGATCCGCCAGCTCGTTGATGAATGTGATCTTGGTAGCCAGAAAGGCGTTGGCGGCATATTTGATGAGCTCCGATGTACGCCTGTCCGTGAAGACGAGTGGAACATCGCCCAGCGACCCTTGGTAGAGTGCTGCCATCACAGCACGCGCACGACCGTCCTCGACGCCGACGACCACGCGATCCGGCCTCATGAAATCACCGATCGCCGCGCCTTCGCGCAGGAATTCCGGGTTGGACGCTACCGAAAAAGACCCGTAGGGACGCGCACGGGCGATGATCTTTTCCACCGCGTCGCCTGTACTGACAGGGACTGTCGACTTGACCGCGACCACCGCGCCTTCCGCCAGGAACGGCGCCATCTCGCGCGCCGCCATGTAGACGAACGAAAGATCGGCGTCACCCTGCCCTGCCCGCGAAGGCGTTCCGACCGCGATGAACACGACCTGCGCATTCGTCACCGCCGCGGCAAGATCACAGGTAAAAGCAAGTCGTTTCGCCGCCTGGTTGCGTGCAACCATCTTGTCGAGGTCCGGCTCGTAAATCGGCAATCGTCCTTTGAGTAGACCCGAGATTTTGTCGACGTTCTTGTCGACGCAGATCACCTCATGACCCCATTCAGCAAAGCATGTACCGCTGACGAGGCCGACATAACCGGTTCCAATGACTGCGATCTTCATGGCATCCAACGCCCTGCGGCGCCTCCATTTAAGCACTCATTCCGTCGTATCTTCGATCGCCCAGCGCCAATGCGGCCTGAACACGGTTTTTCGCACCTCCGTCCGGCCGATACCGGCACCGGCAGCCGAATAGCGCTCCTCGAAAAGCTGAAGATGTTGCGTGCCCCAGGCGAGAACCTCGACACTCTCGCGGCCATGCAGGACAGCAGCAAACGCTGGCAGCGCGATCATGGAGAGAACGCCTGCGGTCACCGCCGGGCGATAAAACCGGCTGACCGTCCTCAAACGATTTTCACGACCATGCCTGGCCAGGATGACGACCGTCAGCAGGGTGTAGAAAACGCTGTTGATGATTGCGAAAAGATAGAAACCGCGACCAGCGTTGGCGTCATCGATCAACAAGGCCGGCAAGGCGGAGCCTACGGCGATCGCCACGTAGGGCGCGTAGACCCTGAACGGCAACGGATCGACTTCCGAAGTTCCCTTGGGGGTAACGCGAAACTCGACAAAGGTTCCGGTCATCCAGTCGCGCAGAGCAGAGACGCTGCCAGCGAGTGCCCATGGCCAGCGGGCCAACAGGAAGAATGCGCTTTCCCAGCTCCAGATCTTGGCATCGACGGGCCTGAAACAGCCTGCGGCGCGCCAACGGAAGCACAGTCCGATAAGGACCAGCCATTGCGGCAGGAAATGCATCAGGAAATCCGGATAGGTGACCGCCACGAAATTTTCGTCGCGAAGCAGCGCAATGACCGGTGTCGCCACCATCAGGGCCATCAACGAAGAAAAGAGCGGATACCAGAGCTGGGAAAACAGGAACTGGAACTGCAACCGTCGCGGCAGGTGAGGCACGTAGATCGGCGAATGTTGCAGCAGCAACGTCACCAGGCTGCGCGACCACTGGAATTCCTGGGTGACGAGATCGGCAAAGGTACTGGGACCATCACCATGTGCGATCGCGTTCACCGCATGGATTCCGCGCCAGCCATGCGCGTTCATCATCAACGTCGTCGAATGATCCTCGGCCAGTTCCGGCCCCAGGCCACCGATTTCCTTGAGCGCTGCGGTGCGCACCGCGTAGTGTGATCCGAAGCAGAGCGGAGCGAGCCCGGCGTTGTGGCCAACCTGCATCGCCCCATGAAGGCTGGCCTCTGCATAGAGCCGCCCCCGCGCCGACCAGCTTTGGCGAGCATTGCGGTCGCAGATACTCGGCGCAGAGACATAACCGATCGAAGGATCGGCGAACGGCCGCAGCATGTTCCACAGATAGTCGGGCTCCGGCACATGGTCGGCGTCCAGCTGCGAGACAAAATCATAGCGGTCATAGCCATAGTGGTCGTAGAAAAAAGCGAGGTTGCCTTCCTTGCAGCGTGTGCGGCGCGGCCACGTAGCGCGGTGATAGTCGGCCCGCCCGCGGCGGGTTGAAACGAACACGCCATGACGACGGCACCAGTCGATCACTGCAGGTGATGGATCCTCGTCGGCAAGCCAGGTGTCGTGCGGAACGGTCTGGGCCAGCATCGCACGCAACGTCTCGGCAACGATCGAGAACGGCTCCGACGGAGCCTTGGTCACCACCATCGCGACGCGGCTGCCAGCAGGTATTCGCAAGGGGCCAACAGATTGCCGGGCACCCGCAAAAACGACGATCAGATAGACCGGCATAAGCGTGATCCAGGCCAGTTCGTAGGTGGTCAAAGCACTTCCGAACAGGCTGAAATGATGGGATGGCTTGAACCACCAGATCCAGAAATAAAGCAGGGCTGCTAGCCACAATGTCACGCCGACGAAGTACTCTGCACGGCGATAACCGCGGAGAACCGGCGCCAGCAACGGCTTCTGGCTGAGGCGAAGGCCGCGAGTCTCGCTGGTGGTACACGCCGTCATGGGCACGCTCCCAATCCGAAGAACGGTGCCGCTGTGCGCACAATGGTGTCGAGATCTGAGTATTGCGGCGAGAAGCCAAGTGTCGAGCGGGCGAGACTTGGATCGGCGTAAAGCACGGGTGGATCACCGGCGCGACGCGGCTGGATCGCGATGGGGACACTGTGCCCGGTGACGCGATCGATGGTTTCGAGGATTTCGAGGATCGAGGCACCACGCCCGGTGCCGAGATTCACGGCGAGATTGCCGCCACCCCGCGCCAGATGCTCGTAGGCGAGTACATGTGCCCAGGCGAGATCACTGACGTGGATGTAGTCGCGGACGCAGGTGCCGTCGGCTGTGTCATAATCGTCACCGAATACTTCGAGCCTTTCGATGCGGCCGGCGGCGGCCAGCAACGCCCGCGGAATGAGATGCGTTTCGGGATCATGCCATTCGCCAAGTTCACCTTCGGGGTCCGCCCCGCAGGCATTGAAATAGCGCAGCGCCACATAGTGCAGGCCAAAGGCAGTGGCGTAGTCGGCCAGCATCTGTTCCGCCATCAGCTTCGTCTTGCCGTAGGGATTGATCGGGACCTGCGGCATGCTTTCGGCGATCGGAAGACTGGCGGGCACGCCATAGGTGGCGCAACTGGAGGAGAAGATGACCTTTTCCAGGCCCGCCTGCCGGGCGGCGTCGAGCAGCGACAACATGCCCGCGACGTTGTTGTGGTAATATTTCGAAGGATCCTCGACGGATTCGCCGACATAGGCGGAGGCAGCAAAATGAATGGCGGCCGTCGGTTGAAACAGTTCCATCGTGCGCGTCAGGTGAACGGTATCCAGCACATCACCGTGCACGAATGGGCCCCAGCGCACCGACGAACGGTTGCCCGTTGCCAGATTGTCATAGACGACGGGCTCCAGGCCTCTCGACCGCAGCAGCTTGGCTGTGTGGCTTCCGATGTAGCCGGCACCGCCGGTGACGAGGATACGCCGGCTGCCCATCATGCCACCTCGGTAAGCTTGCGGCGTTCCGCAGCGAGGACGGCTTCGAAATAGGCTATGGTTCTTTTCAACCCCTCCGCCAGCACCACCCTTGGCTGCCAACCGAGTTCGTGCATCGCCAGCGAAATGTCGGGACGCCGCTGACGCGGATCGTCTGTCGGCAGCGGGCGGTGGACGATGCGCGACCGCGACCCAGTCAGGGCAAGAACCTGGCCGGCGAGTTCGGCGACTGTAAACTCGACCGGATTGCCCAGATTGACTGGTCCCGTCAGTGACGCCGGTGACGCCATCATGGACAGGAAGCCGTCAACCAGGTCATCGACAAAGCAGAAGGAACGCGTCTGCGAACCATCGCCGTGAATGGTGATATCCTCGTCCCGGAGAGCCTGGACTATGAAATTGGAAATAACGCGGCCATCGTCAGGCCGCATCCGCGGCCCGTAGGTATTGAAGATGCGGACAATCTTGATTTCGACGCCGCGGATCCTGCTGAAGTCGTGGAACAACGTCTCGGCGCAACGCTTGCCTTCATCGTAGCACGAGCGCGGCCCGAAGGGATTGACGTTTCCCCAGTAGCTCTCGACCTGCGGATGAACATTCGGATCGCCATAGACCTCTGAAGTCGAGGCCTGAAGGATGCGCGCGTTGTAGCGGGCAGCATTTTCCAGCAGGTTCAGAGCGCCAAGCACACTGGTCTTGGTGGTATGGATCGGATCGGCCTGGTAGTGCGGCGGTGAAGCCGGACAAGCGAGATTGTAGATCTCGTCGACCTTCAGATCGATCGGGTCAACGACATCGTGACGAAGCAATGTGAAGGCCCCCGACGACCTGAGGTGCCGGACGTTTTCCGGCCTGCCCGTGGAGAAATTGTCGATACAGACGACCCGATGTCCTTTGCGGATCAGGAGCTCGCACAAATGCGAGCCCAGAAACCCCGCACCACCGGCAACGAGAATTGTCTTGGAAGATTTGGGACGCGGCGGCGTCAAAATGTCATTCCAAGCCGGCTCAATATTTGCCGGCTCGGAATGAAACAAATAGTTGGTTACTCTACTCAACAACGCCTCCAACGATTTTACGCAAACTCAGATTTTTGCTTTTTTGTTTTCAAATTTCAGAATTTTTTCCAAATATTATTTGGATACACCCCCTCAAGACACCAATATTTAACGATGTTAATTGGTAATTAGACATTAAATATTTAGAGCATATGTTCCTGGAGCTGTCGTTATCCTTGAATCCGAGATGTTATCCTGGTGTACATTTCTCTCAGCCAAATCTGGCGACGACGCGTATGTGAAATGCGGCCCGGTCTGGATGATTCCGCGACCACAAATTGTCGCCATGAATCTGGGGCATGTAG
The DNA here is from genome assembly GCF_004136315.1 of Mesorhizobium sp. Pch-S. Classification (NCBI taxonomy): domain Bacteria; kingdom Pseudomonadati; phylum Pseudomonadota; class Alphaproteobacteria; order Hyphomicrobiales; family Phyllobacteriaceae; genus Mesorhizobium; species Mesorhizobium sp. Pch-S. The sequence goes on along the minus strand of NZ_CP029562.1, from coordinate 3,648,955 downwards.
AAAAAGCCGACTTTTACTCTGCAACTTTTTGAAAGGTTGCAGCGTTTGTTCGGCGACATGGTCTGGGTTGGAGATCTTGAATGAGCGATCGTTCAGACCAGCCTGATAGGTTGAACGCGTCAGCCGACCCGGAAGGGACGCCTCGCGTGGAGCGGCGGCGTTGGCCACGCGACACCGATCAGACGAATGATGCGGTTTTCTCCGCGCCGCCAGCCCTCACACCGCTGCGCTTTTCAACAGCACAGTTCGAACCGGCAGAACAATTCAGCATCTGGCGCTCTCATCTGGAGCCCATAGTCGAAGTCAATCTGCCCGACGGGGTAGCCCCGCAAAATGGTTTTGCTGCTGAACATACCGCCTGGAACCTTGGCAAGATGCTGCTCGTGCGGCAGCGCACCGATGCATATCGTTACGCACGGTCGGCTGAAAAACTGCGTTCGAGCTCTATAGATCATTGGTACATCGGCATTCCACACAGGGGAAACGCCTGGACCGAGGTCGATGGCCATGTCGTGGAAAGCCGCCGCGATACCGTCACATTTCGTTCGCTCGGCCACCCTTATCGGGGACGGGCCACCGAAAGCGAGGTGACCCTGCTCTACATGCCGTACGACCTGTTCGCCGGCAACGCGGGCATGCTGGTCGCGGCCAACAATTCAGTCTTCACGGGCAACTACGCAACCCTTTTGATCGACTATATCGGCAGCGTCGAAACAAGGCTGCCGACACTTGTGGCGAGCGACCTCGTGAAGATCGTGTACACAATACGAGACATGCTCGTCACCTGCCTTGCAGAAGCAGCAGCCAATCGCCAGAACGGCGTCAATCCGCTGACATTGAGCGCGATGGAACGGGTGCACCACTACATTCACAGCAACCTCGGCTCGCAGGACCTCAATCCCGACAGCATCTCTCGTGCGATGGGCATCTCCCGTACGCGTCTCTACCAGCTGTTCGAGGCAAGCGGTGGCGTTCTCAACTACATACGCAGGAAGCGCCTGCAGGATGCCTACGCGGCGCTCAGCGATCCGGCCAACAACCAGCGCGTATTGGACATTGCCGAGGAGGCAGGCTTTGACGTCGCGGCGAATTTCACGCGCGCGTTCATCCACGAATTCAGGCTAAGCCCGAGCGATGTCCGGAAGGCCGCCACCGGCCAGTTGCCTGCCGTTACCCACATCGATCAATCGCCGACGCCGACTTTCGAAAAATGGCTGCGAGAACTCGGGCGCTGACATCGAGGCGATATGGCCGCCATGCGATCGTCTCTCCAGCCGACCCCATAGAACTTGTCATTGATCGCCTGGATCCATGGCATGTTCCGCCAACCAATCCCATACCCCCTGTACATCGACATCCCTGAGCCGGTCCCGAGTGGACAAGGCGTACCACGCGCGGCCCGTTTCGAGGGCGTGGCCATAAGGGCGCACGAGAGCCCCTGTTGCCAGCGCAACCTCGACCAGCGGCAGGCTGCCCAGCGCCACGCCCTGGCCAAGTTCGGCCGCCGCAAGTGCAAGATCACAGTCGCTGAAGTTGCTGCCGTGCCAGCTGCCATTCGCTTCGACGCCGGCGCCCCTGAACCAATCAGCCCAGCCAAGCGGCCGCTCGTCATGGATGAGCGGAACGCCAAGCAGGTCGGATGGTTCGTCCAGTGTTTCCGCCAGCGCCACAGTCGCAACCGGTGACAGGATGTCCTTTGCGATCCGCAGGCTCTCGTAACCCTCTGGCGGCACTTCGGCGTGGATGATCGCCAGGTCTATTTCCATCGTCTGGAAATCGATCGCTGTCCCGCTGGTGTCGAGCCAGGGCTCGCAGGCCGGTACAGCCGCCTGCAAGGAAGACAAGCGATGCAGCAGCCAACGTCGGCTGAAATCCCGCGGCGCATAGATGACGACGCTACCCGGCTTTCGATAGGGCTCCAGACGCCGGTAGCCCTCTTCCATCAATTCGAGGCAGCGGCGTACCGTGCGCTGATAGTCGCGCCCAGCATCCGTCAACCGAACTTCTCGACCGATGCGCAGGAACAGCGGTTGTCCGACATGACCTTCGAGCAGGCGCATCTGATGGCTGATTGCCGACTGGCTGAGGCCGAGCTCCTCGGCGGCGCGGCTGAAGCTTTCGAGCCGAGAAGCCGCTTCGAATCCCTTCAGGAATTGCGTGGGAGGAATATGCCGGAACCGCGCCATACATGAATTCCATTCAATAAAAGCAGGAATCCTTCTCAGTTGTATAGGATCGGCATCGGCATAACAATGAGCTCCATACATGAATGGAGAGTTTTGATGAATGCCATCGAGTGGCCGGCGCAGCGGCTGAAATTTCGTCGGCCGGCGGAATTCGAGCCGCATGCGAAGACGTGGATGGCTTGGCCCCACCGCCAGGACTTGTATGGCGCCAATTTGCCGGCAATGCAGCAGGCCTATGCCGATGTCGCCCATGCCATTGCTCAGTTCGAACCCGTCAGCATGGTGGTTCATCCCGATCACGCCAAGGATGCTCATGCCCAGCTTGGAAAAGACATCGATGTCGTGGAGATCCCGATCGACGATTGCTGGATCCGCGATTCAGGCCCGACCTTCCTGAAGCTTGCCGATGGCAACCTCGGTGGCGTGTCCTGGCGCTTCAACGCCTGGGGCTGCAAGCACGAACCTTATGATCAGGACAATGCGCTGGCCGAACGCATCCTGGCTCGAGAAGATGCACTTGCCCTTCGTTCCTTCCTCCATTGTGAAGGTGGCTCGCTGACCACCGACGGCGAAGGAACGCTGATCGTGACCGAGACCAGCCTGCTGCATTCCAACCGCAATCCTGGCGTGTCGAAGGCGTGGGTGGAGAAGGAACTCGTCCGCATGCTCGGCCTCGAAAAGGTCGTGTGGCTGCCAGGCGACCCGCTGGATCTCGAAACGGATGGCCATGTCGATGGCATGTGCTGCTTCGTCCGACCCGGCGTGGTGATGTTCGAATACAATCCCGACCCGGCGGACCTGCATGGGCGCATCCTTGCCGACAATCTTGCGGCCCTGCGCAGCCAGACCGACGCGCGCGGGCGCAGTTTCGACGTCATCCCCATTCCCGAGGCTTACGATGTCGAGGCGACCAGCGACGTGTTCGCACGTTCCTACATCAACTTTGCCATTGCCAACGGCGGCATCGTCATGCCGACCTTCGGCCGTCCTTCGGGTGAAGAGGCCATGGCAGCGGTCGCACGCGCCTTCCCGGATCGACGCATCGTCACCGTCGACGTCGGCGCTGTCGTGCCCGCCGGAGGCGCCATCCACTGCATCACCCAGGAACAGCCCCTGTAATGGACGAACGAAAGGAGCCATCATGGACACGTCGTCACGTCATCACGGCAGCAGCAGGATTGGCGCTCATGCCTGAGATCGCGATCAAGTCGGCGAACGCGGAAAGCCGGAAGGTGACTGTTCCCTCCGAGGCTGAACCGCATGCCAGGACCTGGATGGCCTGGCCAAGCACGCCGGCCGTTTATGGCGGGCCGGGCGCTTATTACGAAAGTGTCCAGGAGACGCTCGGCCGCCTGGCGGCAGCCATCGCCGAGAACGAGCCGGTGACAATGGCCGCGGCTGCGGAACATCATGCTCTTGCGGCAGAGCTGTGTGGTCCTGAAGTCGAGCTCATCGACATCGCGACCGACGACATGTGGATGCGCGATTCCGGACCGGTGTTCGTGCGAACTTCAGGTGGCACGATTGCCGCGGTCGATTTCCGCTTCAATGGCTGGGGCAACAAGCAGGCGCATGCGCATGATGCCGAGATCGCTTCCAGCGTCGCCAAGTCTGTCGGGGCCGATCGTCGGGTCTTTTCGATCAGAGGCGAAGGGGGCGGCATCGAATATGACGGCCACGGCACCTTGCTGCTCACCGAGAGCTGCTGGGTCAACGACAACCGGAACCCCGGGCTCGGTCGCGCCGAGATCGAGCAGCACCTCAAGAAGACGCTCGGCGTCGAGGTCGTGGTCTGGGTCCCTGGCGTCCGCGGCAAGGACATCACCGACGGGCATATCGATGGTTCGATCCGCTTCGTGAAACCCGGGCTGCTCGTGGCCAGTAGTTGGCCAGGCGATACGTCCGAATGGGGTCGGGCTCACGAAGAGGCGCTCGCCATCCTGGCCAAGGCCAAAGATGCCCGCGGCCGTGCTTTCGAGGTGATTTCAATTCCCTCCGCCACGAATGCGCGCTCCACGAGCGAGGACTTCCTGACCAGCTATGCCAACTACTATGTCGGCAACGGCGCGCTCTACACGCCGCAGTTCGGCGACAGGAAAGCCGATGCCTTTGCCAGGGAAACGCTCGGCCGGCTGCATCCGGAGCGCCGCATCGTGCAGCTCGATATGGACCGCATCTACGAGAACGGCGGCGGCATCCACTGCGTCACACAACAGCAACCCCGATAAGGTGAACCATGCGTCAGCTGATTGCAGCCGCCGTCCAGATTTCCTGCACCGACGAGATCGAAGCCAATCTCGACAAGCTTGAACACCATGTCCGCGCGGTTGCAAGGCGCGGTGCCCAGCTTGTCGTTCTGCAGGAACTGTTCGAAGGTGTCTATTTCTGCATGGACGAGGACAAACGTCACAATGTCCGTGCCCGCCCCCTCGACGGCCATCCGACCGTCGCTCGCATGGCTGCCCTGGCGCGTGAAACAGGCACCGTTCTACCCGTGTCCCTGTTCGAGCGCGACGGTTCGAGATTGTTCAACACACTGGTGATGATCGACGCCGACGGCAAGGTGCTCGGCCATTATCGCAAGAGCCACATTCCCAACAGCCCCGGCTATTCCGAAAAGCTCTACTTCGCCGATGGCGATACCGGTTTCAGGGTCTTCGAAACCGCGGCCGGCAAGATCGGCGCGGGTGTCTGCTGGGACCAGTGGTTCCCCGAAGCGGCACGCGCCATGGTGCTGATGGGCGCCGAGGTGTTGGTCTACCCCACCGCCATTGGTTCGGAACCGTCCTATCCCGGCTGGGACTCGAGAGACCATTGGCAACGTGTCATGCAAGGCCACGCCGGCGCCAATCTTACTCCGGTCATTGCCGCCAACCGGATCGGCGTTGAAAAGGGTGAAATGAACGAGGTGGTGTTCTACGGCTCGTCCTTCATCACCGACCACACCGGTGCCAAGCTTGCCGAAGCCGACCGTGTCTCCGAGAGCGTGATCACGGCCGCTCTCGATCTCGATGAGATCGCGGCTGCCCGCCGCAGCTGGGGCGTGTTCCGCGATAGACGTCCCGATCTCTATCAGGCGCTTCTGGAAACAACACCGGAGCGGCTGCTCACCAAGGATGCTGCATAGCGCATGCGCCAACGGCGGCGGCGTTGACGACTATCGGAGCGTCCACACAGTTCAAGCGACGCTCTGATTAAACGGCTCCGGCAACGATTCGGAGCCCACGAGAGCGTTTCCGTTTTTTTACGGAAACGCGGAAACGCTCTAACTCTTTGTTTTCACGCAATTCCGGACGGAAAACCGCTACGCACTTTTCCTGGAATTGCACCAAGGGAGGAAACGATGAAACTCTGGCCCGCGCTTGCCGCGGCATGCCTTTTTGCGACCTCGGCTCCGGCCGAAGAAAAGGTGCTGCACCTCTATTCCTGGGAATCCTACTTCGGACCCGACACCATTTCCAAATTCGAAAAGGAAACCGGCATCAAGGTCTCCTATGACCTGTTCGATTCCAACGACATGGTCGAGACCAAAATCCTCACCGGCGGTTCCGGCTACGACGCCATCACCATCAACCTGTCGCCGCACCTGCAGCGTGAATTGCCCGTGGGCGTCTGGGCCACGCTTGACAAGAGCCGGCTTTCCAACCTGTCCAATCTCGACCCGGCGGTGGTCGCGCGCGTTGACGAGATCGACAAGGGCGGCGCGCATGGTGTGCCCTGGATGTGGGGCACGACCGGTGTCGGTTACAATATCGACAAGATCAAAGCCATCATGCCCGATGCACCGGTCGACTCGCTGCGCATGCTTTTCGACCCGGAAGTCGTCAGCAAATTCGCCCCTTGCGGCGTCACCATGCTCGACGATTCCGAACAGGTCCTGGGCCTCGCGCTGATCTATCTCGGCCTTGACCCGGACACCACCAATCCCGGAGAATTGCAGAAGGCGGTGGACGTCGTCACCAACATCCGCCCTTATGTGCGCAAGTTCCACAGTTCCAGCTACATCAATGACCTTGCCGAGGGGGATGCCTGTGTGGCGCTCGGCTTCTCCGGCGACATGCACATCGCCGACATCCGTGCCAAGGAAGCGAAACGGCCGTTCTCGATCACCTATCGGCTGTCGAAAGAAGGCAATCTGATGTGGGCGGACGTGCTTGCCGTGCCGAGCGACGCGCCGCACCCGGAGGCCGCGCACGCCTTCATCGATTTCGTGATGCGGCCCGAGATTGCCGCATCGGCCGCCAGGGACACCGGTTTTTCGACCGCGAACAAAGCCGCGCTTGCCTTGCTCGACGAAAAGCTGCGCAACGACCCGGATCTCTATCCGTCCGCGGAAGCTCAGAAGCGCTTTCATCTTCCCAAGGCGCTCGACCAAAAGGCCTTGAAGATGTGGTCCAAGGCATGGAACCGGGCCAAGGGCCTGGAATGAAATGCCAAGACGAATTTGCCGCCGCCCGGCATTCTATTCGTCGACCAACCCTTCCAGTCGGTCGATCCAGAATGGACTGGACGTGGCGATGAAATCGTAGCCGAAACGCCGCGATTTCTTGATATCCGCCAATTGCTCCGGCGCCGTGATTTCGCGGCGCCGGCCATGCCCCAGCCAGAAGACGCGCAATTTCAGCACATCCAGCGCATGGCGGGTCGTCGCGTGGTCGAGATCCGACCCGTGATCCTCGTAGACGAAAACGGTATCTCTGCCGAGCAACCGCGTTGCGCCTGAGAATGCGGCTATCTCCACCCCCTCGACGTCGAGCTTGACCACGAATTTGTCGAGCCCGGCAAAAAGCGGCAATTCGGCGAGATCGTCGACGCTGATCGTATCGCATTCGAGAATGGGCCGCGAGCCATCGGCAGGATCGACGGTGGTGCGCGCCTCGTGTTTTGCGCCGAAGATGCGTACATGCTCACCACTCACCGCGCCGATAGCCCGGTTCAGGGCGCTGTAACGGCCGCCGTTGAGCGAACGGTTGTCTTCCAGCACGCGAAATGTATCCGCCGCCGCCTCGATTGCCACAGTCGGCTTGTTGCCGGCCTCAGGACCGCTCGCCAGGATCGACCAGTAGCCGTAGTTCGCGCCGCCATCGATGAAGCCGTAGTCGACGTCGCGCACAGCATCGAGCAGCGTCATCATCGAGCGCTCGTACGAATAGTCGGGCAAAAGCAGGATCGACCAGTAGGGATCGCAATAGGGAACGCGCATCGATGCGCCAGGTGTCAGCGCAAACACCATCGAGCGTTTGCTTGGCAGCAAGGCGCGTACGGCACGCGCCACGTAAGAAAACCCGAACTGGCGCAGCGGCAACAGGACCCGCATCGCCAGCCGCAGTGTCCGCAGGGCCACGGCCTCATGCATGCTCGCGCCGTCTATGCGACCGCTGCGTGCATTGATGACAATGTCTTTTGCCGGAGGCTTCAGCATGCGCGCTTCAATATCCGAGATCGTCTCCAAATACGATGCCACCAGCATACCCCAAGATCATGTCCCCCCAATGAGGCTTTTAGCCTCGACCGCCCTTACATCACGTTTGTTGCGCTTCTGCTTGGAAACCAACTGTTAACCTTACCAGCCGGCGTTGCCGAGCCTGATGGACCCACTGTCGATCCTCGACAATCTCGCAATGGCCATCCCAGGACACCGACATAGACGAAAATAATACCCGCCTCGCGCGGCCGCAGGCTTGACAGGATCGGCTTCTTTCTTATTTTACCGATTAGCTAATTAGCTACATGGGAAAATAAATGGATCAACTCAGCCTCACCTTCCATGCGCTTGCCGATCCCACCCGCCGCGCCATCCTGATGCGGCTGGCTGAAAGCGACGCGACCGTCAACGAACTGGCGGAGCCATTCGACCTCCGTCTCCCCACCATTTCGAAGCACCTCAAGGTGCTGCAGGAAGCATCCCTGGTCTCCCAGACCCGCGAGGCACAGCGACGGCACTGTCATCTCGAAGCCAAGGCCCTGAAAGAGGTGGCCGACTGGGTCTGGAACTACCGCACCCACTGGGAGGAAAGCTTCGATCGGCTTGATGCCTTTCTGAGCGATATCGCAGCAGCAGGAAAAGCCAGCAAGAACTAGACGAACGTCCGTCACCCACTCAACTAGCTGTTTTTATTATGAAATGGAGTGTTTTATGTCCAAGACCACATTTACCGCCGACACCGGCAAATACGAGATCGTCATGACGCGAACGTTCGATGCGCCGCGTGAACAGGTCTTCGCCGTCTACACTGACCCTAAGGCGATCCCGAACTGGTGGGGGCCAAGCTGGCTGACGACGACGATCGACAAGTTCGAACCGAGGCAAGGCGGAGTCTGGCGCTTCGTGCAGCGCGACAAGGCGGGCAACGAATATGGCTTCCATGGCGTTCACCATGAAATCACGGCCCCTTCCCGCATGGTGCGCACCTTTGAATTCGAAGGCATGCCGGGCCACGTCCTGCTTGAAACCGTCACCTTCGAAGACGTGGGCGGCAAGACCAGGATCGTCGCGCAATCGGTGTTTCAATCCATCGAAGCGCGTGACGGCATGGTGCAATCAGGCGCCGAATCCGGAGCCGTCGAGAGCTGGGATCGCCTGAACGCTCTGCTTTCCGCCTGAGTATCCGCAAACACGCAGAAAGCCGCCGCTCAGCAGGCGGCTTTTTCTTTTGTCAAACAGATACTTCCCGGCTTTTGGCGAGCCATACGGCGCAATGGCACACGAAATGATCGCGTCATCCGACTTGCCTGACATCCTTGACAGCTTCGTCGAAAGTCTGCGATGAAACGTTTCATCGCGTTCGGGAGGAAAGGACGCGATGGCAAATCGTGGAGGAAAACATGAAGTTCGGAAAGATTATCGCCGCCGGCATCCTGGCGGCTTCGCTGACCGTGCCTGCCGTCAGCTTTGCTGCCGACAAACCTGTTGTCGGCCTGGTCATGAAGTCGCTGGCCAACGAGTTCTTCAAGAACATGCTCGAAGGCGCCAAGGCGCATGAAGCCAAGCGCGGTGATTACACGCTGAAGGCTGTCGGCATGCAGTCGGAGACTGATATCGAGACCCAGATCAATGCCGTCGAGAGCTTCATCACCGAGAAGGTCGACGCGATCGTTGTGGCGCCGGCAGATTCCCGTGCGCTGGTACCGCCGCTGAAGCGCGCCATGGAAGCCGGCATCGTCGTGGTCAATTTCGACGTGGCGCTGGACGAAAAGGCCAAGCAGGAAGCCGGCGTAGATCTCGCCTTCGTCGGACCGGACAACCGCGCCGGTGCCAAACTGGCCGGCGATGCGCTCGCCAAGAAGCTTGGCGAAGGCGCCAAGGTCGTCATCATCGAGGGCAACCCCGGTGCCGACAACGCCGCGCAGCGCAAGCTCGGTTTCGAGGATGCGATCAAGGACGGCAAGCTCAGCCTGATCGATTCCCGCACTGCTCACTGGGAAACAGAGGAAGCCAATTCGGTCTTCGCCAACATGCTGACCGCCAATCCCGACATCAAGGGTGTGATGGCCGCCAATGACTCCATGGCCGTTGGCGTCGTCAAGGCCATCGAGGCCGCGGGCAAGACCGGGCAGATCGAGGTTGTCGGCTTCGACAACATCCCCGCCGTGCAGCCGCTGCTCAAGGAAAAGAAGATGCTGGCGACCGTCGACCAATTCGGTCAGCAGATGGCGGCCGATGCAATCGACAAGGCACTTGGCGTGCTCAAGGGCGGCGCGCCGCTCAAGGGCTGGGTCAAGACCGACATCAAGCTCGTCACCTCGGACGACGTGAAGTAACCTCCTCGACCTGCTGCCGCGCCCTTCGCCGGGCGTGGTGGCAGAAGGTGGAACGATCCATGGCAAACCCCTTACAAAGTGCTGCCGCCGGGGCAGCCGCTGATGCGGCGCGTCCGGTGCTGGAACTGTCTGACGTACGCAAGCGTTTTGGCGGCGTCGTCGCGCTGAACGGCGTCTCCTTCTCGCTGCGGGCTGGCGAGGTGCACGCGCTGGTCGGCGAAAACGGTGCCGGCAAGTCGACGCTCATCAAGATCCTGTGCGGCATCGTCAAGCGGGACGACGGCCAGATCGCTCTCGACGGAACCGCCTATGAACCCCACTCCCCGGCCGATGCCAAGGCGCATGGCATCCAGGTCGTGCACCAGGAATTCAACCTGCTGCCCTATCTGTCGGTGGCCGAGAATATCTGTTTCGAGGACATTCCGCGCAAACGCTTCGGCGTCGTCGACTACAAGGCCGTCTATGACAAGGCCCGTCAGGCGCTCGCTCGCATCGGGCTGGACGACATCGACGTCCGGCGGCCAGTCGAAACGCTCGGGGTAGCGCATCGCCAACTGGTCGAAATTGCCCGCGCGCTGATGGGTGAAAGCCGCATCCTGATCCTCGATGAGCCGACGGCTACGTTGACGGCACGCGAGACCGAGCGGCTCTTCGCCATCATTGATGGCCTGCGTGCCAAGGGCGTCGCCATCGTTTTCGTGTCGCACCATCTCAACGAAGTCTTTGCCAATTGCGATCGCGTCACGGTGTTACGCAATGGCGAATCCGTGATGACGGCCGACATCGCCGATATGACGCGGGAGAAACTGGTCGCTTCGATGGTTGGCCGCCAGCTTGCCGCCCAGATGGCAGAGACACGCAACCTCGACGCCAGCAGCCGCATCGCCTTGTCGCTGAAAAACCTTCGGCATCCGGCATCGCCGCATGCTGACGGTGTTTCACTCGACATGCGCTACGGCGAAATCCTCGGCATTGCCGGTCTGGTCGGCGCCGGCCGCACCGAGTTGCTGCGTGCGATCTTTGCTGCCGATCTGCCATTGTCAGGCACGCTGGAGCGCGACGGTCAGCCACGCCGTTATACGAGCCCCAAGGCAGCAATCCGCGACGGCATCGGCTTCCTGACGGAAGACCGCAAGGAGGAAGGCCTGATCCTCGCCATGTCCATCGCCGCCAATGTGAGCCTGGCCAATCTTGGCAAGGTCTCGCGGGCGGGCCTGCTCGACGCGGAAGCCGAGACCCGGCTGACCGAGAAACTCGGCAAGGAGATCAAGCTGAAATACGGCAAGACCGCCGATGCGGCTTCAACGCTGTCGGGTGGCAATCAGCAGAAGGTGGTCCTGGCCAAGTGGCTGGCCAACGATCCCAAGATCCTGCTGCTTGACGAACCGACACGCGGCGTCGACGTCGGCGCCAAGGCGGAAATCTACGCGCTGCTACGTGGTCTCGCCGACAAGGGCCTGGCCTTGCTTGTCGTGTCATCGGAACTGCCTGAACTGATCACGCTCTGCGACCGCATCCTGGTGATGTCGAAACACCGTATCGCCGGTGAGGTCGCACGCGAGGACTTCTCCGAAGAGCGTATCCTTTCCCTCGCCTACAAGGACGAGAACAACCATGGACGCCACTGAACTCAACAGCCCTTCGACCGGCTCGCTCGGCGCCACAGCCAAGACCGTGTTGCGGGAGGCCGGTATCGGCATTGCGCTGATCGTGCTGATCATCGTCTTTTCGCTGACGACGCAGCACTTCCTGACTTCATCCAACATCACCAACATCCTGACCCAGGTGACGATCAACCTCGTGCTCTCGATCGGCATGACCTTCGTCATCCTGATCGGCGGCATCGACCTGTCCGTCGGCTCGGTCCTGGCCTTTGCCGCGGTCGTCGCCGGCACGGTGATGACGCTTCCGGGTCTCGATCCATCGGTTGCTGTCATGCTCGCAACGCTCAGTGCCGTCGCGGCAGGCATCCTGTTTGGTCTGTTGAATGGCCTGGTCAGCGCCTGGTGGGGCATTCCCTCCTTCATCGTCACGCTGGGCACGCTGAACATTGCACGCGGCGCCGCGCTCCAGGTTACTGGCGCTTCGACCATCTATTCCTTTCCGGCTGCCTTCAACGCCTTCGGCTCGCAGACGATCTACGGTGTGCCGGTGTTGTTCCTGATCGCGCTGCTGCTTGTGGCCATCGGCTGGTTCGTGCTGACCCGCACGGTGTTCGGGCGCGTGCTCTACGGCATCGGCAACAATGAAGAAGCAACCCGCCTCGCCGGCCACAACGTGTTCTTCTACAAGGTAGCAGCCTTCACCATCTGCGGTGCGGCAGTCGGCATCGGCGCCATCATCTACATGGCGCGCCTCAACATTGCGAGCCCGATCATCGGCATCGGTTTCGAGCTCAACGCGATCGCTGCCGTCATCATCGGCGGCACCAGCCTGAGCGGCGGCCGCGGTTCGATCGTCGGCACATTGCTTGGCGCCTGCATCATCGGCGTGCTGGCTAACGGTCTTATCCTGCTTGGCCTGAGCGACTTCATGCGCCAGATGATCACCGGCTTCGTCATCATCCTCGCCGTCATCCTTGACAAATATCGCGAAAGGCTAACGAAAGCCTAGCGCATGACCCCGAAAATCGGAATCGATTTTCGGAAAGGATCATGCGCCAGATGAAAATGTTACAGCGACCTTTGCGCGTCCGAAGAGACGCGCGGCGCTCTAATGTGGCATGATCGCCACAACATTCGGGTGGGACCAGCGTGATCACATCAAGGACGTTGCCCGACAGGCGGGGGTTTCGATCGGAACGGTATCGCGCGTTCTGGCCAAGAACGAAACCGTGGGCGCGGCATTGCGGGAAAGGGTCGAGGCGACGATCCGCGAGCTCGACTTCAAGCCGAACCATGTGGCACGCGGCCTGCGCCGCCGCCGCACGGACATGATCGGCCTGGTGATCCCCGACATCACCAATCCGTTTTTTGCCGAGCTTGCCAAGCATGTCGAGGCCATCGCCTTCCGCTCCGGCCTGTCGGTGCTTCTGTCGATCACCAACGACGATCCCGAGATCGAGGTCGCGCAGATCGAAAGTCTGTTGAAAAGCCGCCCCACCGGGCTGATCGTGGTGCCGATCCAATCCGGCCAGTCGCGAGGCTGGAAGGGTGATACGGCGACCGTCGTCGTCGATCGTCGCCTGGCAGGCCACGGCCTGCTGTCCGTCGATCACCATGGCGGCGCCGCACTTGCCGCGGACCATCTGATCGGGCTCGGCCACCGCCGCATTGCCTACATTGCAGGCCCAGCTGACGCACCGGTTTCCCGGGCGCGCCGGGCGGGTTTTGTCGATCACCTCGACGCCGTGGGTATAAAGCCGGAGATCGTCGAGGGCCATTTCGACTACGTTTCCGGCGAAACACTCGGTCGCCGGTTGCTCGATCGCGCTCAGGCCATGCGGCCGACTGCCATTGCGACGGCCAACGACCAGCAGGCGATCGGCCTTCTGCGCACCGCCGACGATCTCGGCATCAAGGTGCCGGATGAGCTTTCCGTGATCGGCTTCGACGATATTCCGCTGGCCGGGCTGATAACACCCAGGCTCACAACCATCGGCCAGCCTGTCGAGGAGATCGCCAAACGCGCTGTCGCAGCGGCGATCGATGGCAGCGGAGCAGCTGCCGGGAACGACGATCTGCTTTCCGGAGTGCTTGTCATACGCAGTTCCACGGCGCCGGTCGGCAGGAAGACCACTGCCTAGAGCGTTTCCGTCCTTCACGGAAACGCGGAAACGCCCTGATATTGTTTTAACTGCAGTTTTGTAACGCCCGGTGATTCCACCTGGCTGCTCCAGCCTCAGCGAAAAGCCCCACGCAAAAAAGCCTCATCACCGCGCTTGACCCTCCACCTGGTGGAGACGTTAGGACGGTTCCATGAGCGAGAAAATGCACACGATCGGCGACCTTTCACGGATGAGCGGCATCTCGGTGCGGCGTATCCGTTTCTATTCCGACAAGGGACTGCTGCCCCCGGCAACCCGGACGTTCAGCAATTACCGGGTCTATTCCGATGCCGATGTCGCCCGCCTCGACCTGATCCGGGCCTTGCGGGAAGCAGGCATCGGTTTGGCCGCCATCCGCAAGATCCTGTCCCGGCATCTTTCGCTGAAAGAGGTCCTGGCCATGCGGCTGGATACACTGGAAGCCGAGATTGCCTCCCGCCGCCGTATCGCCTCCGTGCTGCGCACCACGCTCAAGATCGATCAGCCAACCGAAACCGACTTGAGGAGACTTTGGACGATGACGACCCTGTCACAGACACAGATGCGAAACATGATGGAACGGTTCTACGACAAGGTGGCCGCCAACGCCGACATGGGCGAAGACTGGAAGCGGCAGATGATCGATGCCTCGATGCCGGAATTGCCAGACGATCCGACGGCACACCAGATCGATGCGTGGAACGAGATCACCGCAATGATCACCGACGAGAGCTTCCTGGCCGAAATGCAGGCGGACACAGCCACGATGTGGAACGGTGAATTCGACCCGAAGGCTTACGCGGAAGCAGCGAATTCAATTCTGGCCAGCGTCAGGACCGCGATCGATGAAGGCAACGACCCACTCTCACCGACCGGTATCGCCATTGCTCGCGAATGGCTGGAGAAATCGGCGAAGGCAATGCAGCGCGAACCTGACCGCGCCTTCCTCGACTGGCATCTTGGACAATACCGCAAGCACCATGCCCGCTCGGCCCGCTACCAGGAACTGCTGGCCATCCTGCGTGGTGGGGAGCCGGATCGGAAACCCGGCAACGAATGGCAATGGATCAACCGGGCAATGACGCCGCTGCTATCTCCGCCCGGCCACTGATCGGCCCACGGAACACAGCCGGCGCTGCCTCGACAGGCGACGCCGGCTATCTCATTTGGACGGCGAGGCGTTACTGCGCGGTCCAGCCGCCGTCGACCGGCAGCGTCGTTCCGGTAATCTGCTTCGCCGCATCCGAGCAGAGGAACACCGAAAGCGCGGCGATCTCTTCCACCGTCACAAATTCCTTGGTCGGCTGGGCGGCCAGCAGCACATCATGCTTGACCTGTTCTTCCGTCATGTTGCGCGCCTTCATCGTGTCGGGAATCTGCTTCTCGACCAGCGGCGTCCACACATATCCCGGCGCTATCGCGTTGACGGTCACGCCATCCTGAGCGGCTTCGAGGGCTACCGTCTTGGTGAGACCGGCGATGCCATGCTTGGCCGAAACATAAGCCGACTTGAAAGGCGACGCGACCAGGGCATGAGCGGATGCCGTGTTGATGATGCGCCCCCATTTGCGCGCCTTCATGCCGGGCAGTGCCGCCTTGATCGCATAGAACGCCGCAAGCAGGTTGATGCGGATGATCGCCTCCCACTTGTCATCGGGGAATTCCTCGATTGGCGCGACGAACTGGATGCCGGCGTTGTTGACCAGGATGTCGACGCTGCCGAAGGCCTTTTCGGCCTCCTGAACCATCGCAGTCACTTCCTCGCCCTTCAGCATGTTGGCACCGGAATAGCGGCACTGGACGCCGAAATCCGCTTCGATCGCCAGGCGTTCCTTTTCGATCTCGGCGGGATCACCCAACCCGTTGATGGTGATGTTGGCGCCTTCGGCGGCAAAGGCTCGGGCAATGGCGAGGCCGATGCCGCTGGTCGAGCCGGTGACGAGCGCGTTCTTTGAAGTCAGGGAACCCATGATGATCTCTCGGCTGGCAGTTGAAGTGACATTCTAACTAGGTGCATTGCAGCAAGTTTCCATCACAAACATGTGTCGATTTCATTCTGGAACCGACAAACGACTGAAATCGTTCATGGACCCGACACAAACCCGTCATGCTGCCATGCAACATGACATTCGTTATTTCTGATGTGACATCCTTCAGTCCCGAGGTGACAGCTTGGAAATCGCCGACGTCGTGAAGCGCGCTTACGCCATGCCGCTGACCAATCCCTCCTTCCCGCCGGGCCCTTATCGTTTCTTCGACCGCGAGTATGTCATCATCACCTACCGCACCACGCGCGAAGCGCTGGAAGCGGTGGTACCAGCGCCGCTGGAAATCGACGGCGAGCCGCTGGTGAAATACGAATTCATCCGCATGCCGGACTCCACCGGTTTCGGCGACTACACCGAAAGCGGCCAGGTCATTCCCGTACGCTTCAATGGCGAGCACGGCGTCTACGTCCATTCCATGTATCTGGATGACGATGCGCCAATCGCTGGTGGCCGCGAGTTGTGGGGCTTCCCGAAGAAGCTGGCCAACCCGAAGATCGTCAACGAAGGCGAGGTCGTCGTCGGCACGTTGCACTATGGTTCGGTGCTCTGCGCCACCGGCACGATGGGCTACAAGCACCGCGAAGCCGATCGTGAGCAGGTGACGGCCGCGCTGAACGCACCGAACTTCCTGGTCAAGATCATTCCGCATGTCGACGGTACGCCGCGCATCTGCGAACTCGTGCGCTATCATCTGACGGACATCACCTTGAAGGAGGCCTGGACCGCCCCCGCGGCGCTCGATCTGCGCCCGCACGTCGTGGCCGATGTGGCACGCCTGCCGGTGCTCGAAGTCGTTTCGGCGCTGCATTTCACCGCCGACCTTACCCTCGGCCTCGGCGAGGTCGTTCACGACTACCTCGCCGGCGCGCGCTGACCTTTCAAATCATGTGCCGGAGTTGACCGTGCTGGACCGCAACAAAACCAAGGCGAACGCCGCCACCATCCAGGAAATCGCCTCGCAGTATGACCGCGTCGCGCTCGTGCTGCAGGGCGGCGGTGCGCTCGGCGCCTATCAGGCCGGCGTCTACCAGGCCTTGTCCGATGCCGGTTGCGAGCCGACATGGCTTTCCGGGGTTTCGATCGGAGCGATCAATGCCTCGATCATCGCCGGTAACGAGCCGAGCCGCCGCCTGCAACGGCTGGAACAGTTCTGGCAGACGATTTCCGGTCGCAAGATCTGGGCCTACACACCGGAAGGCGACATCTATCGCGACATCCGCAATCGCACCAGTTCGTGGATGACGATGACGATGGGACAACCCGGCTTCTTCAAGCCGCGTTTCCCCAATCCATGGCTGGAGCAGTCGGGGGCCGAAGGTGCAACCAGTTTCTATGACACGGCGGAATTGAAGGACACGCTCGAGCAGCTGATCGACTTTGATGTACTCAACGATGGCCGCAAGCGCCTGAGCGTCGGTGCCGTCAACGTGCGCACCGGCAACTTCGTCTATTTCGACACCGACAAGGTGCGTATCGGGCCAGAGCACATCATGGCTTCCGGTGCCTTGCCTCCTGCCTTCCCCGCGATCCGCATCGAAGGCGAATACTACTGGGACGGCGGCATCGTCTCGAACACGCCGCTGCAATACCTCCTCGACCAGGAGGAAGACCGCAGCTCGCTGGTTTTCCAGGTCGATCTGTTCAGCGCTCGCGGCGTGCTGCCGCGCGGCATGCCGGATGTGCTGTCGCGCCACAAGGACATCATGTATTCCAGCCGCACACGTCAGAACACCGACAATTTCAGGCGCATTCACGGCCTCAAGATGCAGCTTCTCGATGCGCTCAAGCGCGTGCCGGCTGAGATGCGTACTCCGGAGGAAGAGGCTCTGATCGCCGACTATTCCGATGCCGGGATCGTCAACATCATCCACCTCATCTACCAGCACAAGGGCTATGAGGGACACGCCAAGGACTACGAGTTCTCCGGCACCTCGATGCGCGAGCACTGGGACACGGGGCTGGAAGACACCCAGCGTACACTGCGACACCGTCAGTGGCTGACACCGCCCACGAATGTGGAAGGCGTGGCCATTCACGACCTGCACCGCGAGGATCCGAGCTGAAGCCGATCGGGCCAGGACCGCTGGAGCCATTTCAGCAAAGGTGCGTACCGGTTTACGTCCGGAAACGCTCCGGCATCAAAACCGCAGGCTGATACCAGCGCGGCGTAGCAGCCAATAGAACGTTGCGGTTGCCCCGATGCCGAGACCCACGGCCCACCAGAAACCGCTATCGCCCTGGGTGAACGGCAATCCCGCGGTGTTCATGCCGAAGATTCCGACCACCAGCGTACCCGGCAGAAGCAGTGCGCTCATCACGGCCATGGCCTTCAGGCTTCGGTTGGATTCGTCGGCCAGTTCGGCCGCCATTTCCTCCTGCAGCAACCTGGCACGGTCATTGATCATGACGATCTCGCGGTCGAGCCGTTCAAGCCGTGTCGACAGGCGCTGCAACACCGCGTGAGCAGTCGAGGAAAGCTGCCATTCGTCGCGATCTTCATCCTCGAACAGCGCAACCATGCCGGAAACCGGTCTGTGCAGGGCAACCGCCAGCCGGCGCACTTCCTTGAGCCGCCGCCGTTCATCGCTCAGCCGCTCGGTGACAAGATTGTCTTCCACTTCATCGAGCTGTCTTGCTGCTTCGCTGAGCCTCAGGCCGGTATTCTTGCAGAAGGCTCCGACGATCGCCTCGAACAGATCGAAGGCCGTCGGCAGCTTCAAGCCATCGCCGAGTGCGCGACGCAGCTGGTCGACACCCTCCAGGGAATGCCGGCGTCCGGTCACCAGCAGGCGTTCGGTGACCGCGAAATGCAGCCGGCCGATCGTGCTCGATCGCCGCTCGATATCCTTGTGCATGTCGGCTGACACGCCATGCACCACCCCGTCCTCATGACCGAGCACCAGGCTGTCGTGCCCTTCCAGTATGGCTCGCGACGCATGGGGCAGCCGGCAAGCGTGCCCCACCCAGCCATGCGCGCGCTGGTCGACCAGATCGACGTGCAGCCAAACCCATCCTTCATCTGCGGCGAGCGCGGCCTCGATATCCTTCTGCGCCAGAACCGTAGGTGGCTGGCCTGGCAATGCACGATAGGCAAAGATCAGGCCGGGCACCTGTTCGCTGCTCTCGTGTCCCGGAAGGTTGAAACGCGGCGCTTCATTCATCGATGCATGGAGCCTTGATTTGGTCGAGAACGATCAGAAAGTCCTTCGGGACAAAGTCCCGTGACAAAAACCACGAAAAGGCTGGCACGGTGAAGCCGCGCCAGCCTCGCTGGTCCGAGGCGGCGCGCGCCTAGAACAGAGCGCGCATCAGCACGAAGAGGCCGAAGGCCAGCGCAATCGAAGCCGGCAGCGTCAGTACCCAGGCCAGCAACATGTTGCGCACCGTCGACCACTGCAGGCCGGAACCGTTCGCAGCCATCGTTCCGGCAACACCCGACGACAGAACATGGGTGGTGGAGACCGGCAACCCGAGCATATCGGCGGCGCCGATCGTGCCCATGGCAACCAGTTCAGCGGAAGCACCCTGGCCGTAGGTCAGGTGCGTCTTGCCGATCTTTTCGCCAACGGTGACGACGATACGTCTCCAGCCGACCATCGTGCCGAGCCCGAGCGCCAGCGCGATCGCGATCTTGACCCAAAGCGGGATGAACTTGGTCG
Organism: Mesorhizobium sp. Pch-S; assembly: GCF_004136315.1. Taxonomy (NCBI): domain Bacteria; kingdom Pseudomonadati; phylum Pseudomonadota; class Alphaproteobacteria; order Hyphomicrobiales; family Phyllobacteriaceae; genus Mesorhizobium; species Mesorhizobium sp. Pch-S. The sequence continues at coordinate 3,629,556 of NZ_CP029562.1, read as the reverse complement.
CGTTGTCGACGGCCTTGTGATAGGCGGTCACCACCTTCAGATCATCGGCTTCCATCGGCAGCAGCTTCTTCTTGTCGATCAGCTTCAGCGCTTCACCGATCAGGTAGATGTCGTTGCGCGCATTGCTGACCAGCTCGATCGGCAGCTTCTCGACCGACGGATAAGGCGACACCAGCGTGTTGGTCTGCTGGATGAAGGTTTGCAGTGCCGGGGTGGTCTGGTCGGTCCAGGTCTTCGTGCGAACAGCCTCACTGACGACGGCCTTGGCATCCGAGACAGTAACACCCGGCTTGACATATTTTCCGAGCACGGTGTCCACCTGTGCCGCAGCAGTCTTGTAGGCTTCGAGGTAATTCACGTCCGGCGTGCGGTTCAGCGCGAATGCAGTCGGAACCACGCCGATCAGGATCAGCATGATCAGACCCATGCCCTTCTGGCCGTCATTGGAACCATGGGCGAAGGATACACCCGTGCAGGTGAAGATGAGCAATGCACGGATCCACAATGGCGGTGGTGTGTTGCCCTTCGGAGCCTCGTAGAGCGCCTTGTTGCGGACGAGCAGCTTCATCACCAGAAGCAGCAGCGCTGCCATGCCGAAACCGAACAGCGGCGATATCAGCAGTGACATGCCGACTTCCGTCGCCTTCGTCCAGTCGACGCCGCTGGTGGCACTGCCGGCCGGTGCCAGGAACTGATTGGCGAGGCCCACGCCGACGATCGAACCGATCAGCGTGTGCGAGGACGAGGACGGCAGGCCGAGATACCAGGTACCGAGGTTCCAGATGATCGCCGCCGTCAGCAGCGAGAACACCATGGCAAGACCGGCGCTCGAGCCGACTTGCAGGATGAGTTCGACCGGCAGCAGCGAAATGATGCCGAAGGCGACAGCGCCACTGGCTGTAAGCACCCCCAGGAAATTAAAGAAACCCGACCACATCACGGCGAGTTCCGCCGGCATGGAATGCGTGTAGATCACGGTCGCGACCGCATTCGCGGTGTCGTGGAAGCCGTTGACGAATTCGAAGCCAAGCGCGATCAGCAGCGCGAGGCCGAGCAGGATCCACGGCACGGCCACGGCGCTGGTCAGATCCTGGCTCAGCGCATAGCCGACATAGGCCAGCCCGCCAATCACGATTGCCAGGAAAACCGGCATGAACCATTTTCCGACCATGCTTGGTCCCTCGAGCGGATGCTCGGGCCGCGGAATTCCTATTTCACTTGAAGTTACGTCCACCATTGTCCCGCTCCTTTTGCAGTGCAGCAAAATTCGATGGGAACCCTATTTAGGCCAGGTGAACCTGATGTGACGGCTTATCGCCTGCGTTCCGGGTCAAACAGGCGAGAGGCGGCTCAAGGCAAGAGTGCATATCCAATCGACCTCAATCCGAAAGATCAGACAGAACTGAAATTAAGGACCAAGTAATATTCAATATTTTATCGAAATTTCTCCGCTCTCGTTGGTGCTTTGTTAAGCAAACACCTGATCTACACTTTGTTTACCATTCGTCTTAACCGGTCCGCAATTGAAGTCTCGCAAGATGGGCCACGGTTCGAAAAGAAACCGTCGAACGAACGTCACAACCGGGCAAAGGGTACCACCATGACCAACCTTATTTCGCGCTTCTTCAAGGATGAATCGGGCGCCACCGCCATCGAATACGGCCTGATCGCCGCTCTCATCGCGCTCGCAATCATCACCGGCGCCACCACGCTTGGCAACAAGCTAAACAGCCAGTTCACGAACATCTCCAACTCGCTCAAGTAATGGCTTCGCGGCGTTTCCGGCCGATACCGGAGACGCCGTCGACCCTTGGGCTTAACTGATTAAGTCCGATGATGGCCCAGCTTCTTGTGCGTTTGTTCAGGATAAATCGGGCGCGACTGCCATTGGATACAGCCTGATTGCCACCTTGATCGCATTTGCGATCATTGGCGGGGCAACTACACTCGGCGATAAACTGAACACCCAGTTCAACATCTCCGACCAGGTCAAATGATGGCTTGATAGCCGCCGGCTGTGCATTGAAACGGGCTGCCCTTGGGTGGCCCGTTTCGCATGCGCGGTCGAAACTACCGGATGTCCGATTGCGGCGACCAAAGCGCATTGTACCGATGCAGGATGAGGCTGACGTGGACCTCCCGGCCAGCTGCACTATATAAGTTCGGATGATTGCCCGAACGATATGGTGGCGGACGATGAAACGGCATTACGCAACTGTCATCTGTGGACTGGGCCTAGCGGCTATCGCCAGTTTGCCAGCCGGAGCGCAATCCCTGCAGCCTGTACGCCCGGGCGTCAACTCGATCGGCCAGGTCGATCTGCAGGCGCTGCGAAACCAGATCCAGCGGCAGCAATTTCAGCAGCAGCAGCAAATATACCGTGAGATCGACCGGCAGGTCGTCACGCCACCACAGCCGGTGGCGCCGGCGCTCCGGCAACCTTGTCAATCGTCAGCCAATGGCGGTAGCGTGGTGGGTGGCTGTCGCTGACAAGACAGCATTGAATTTGCTTAGCCGTCTATTAGAATCCATAATGGGATTGCAGCACGCGAGCGATCGCGCGCATTGCCGATGTTTATGCTAGTTTGAGGTCTGCCTGAACCGCCAGGTGGGTTTGATTGGAAGCGCCATGGCGGCAACCAAGAAAAAGAGCGGGCGCGAAAATACGCCCAGGAAAAATACCGCTCCGACCGCAGCCAAGCCGTCGGTCGCAAAGCCGTTGCCGAAAAAGCTGGCGGTCGAGCAGGCCAAGAAAGGCAAGACGATCCGCCAGGTCGCCGCCATCCCCTTTCGCCAGGGAGCGGATAGCGGGATCGAAGTGATGTTGGTGACATCGCGCCAGACACAGCGTTTCATCGTCCCAAAGGGTTGGCCGATGCCAGGCAAGAGTGGCCGCAAGGCCGCCACCATCGAAGCCCAGGAGGAAGCGGGTGTCATCGGCAAGACGTTGAAACAGCCCGCCGGCAGCTATTCCTACTGGAAACGCCTGACGTCCAGTTTCGCGCGCGTCAATGTCACGGTCTATCTGCTCTCGGTCAGCGAGGAGTTGGCGAACTGGCCTGAGGCAAACACGCGCCAACGTGCCTGGCTCAAGGTGGACGATGCGGCCACATTGATCGACGAGCCGGAACTGGCAACGCTTCTGAAGACGCTGCGCCTGCCTGATGAATAGTTTGCTCGAAAGCGAGCGAACACTCAACTCACGTGGGCAGCCGTTCCAAAAGGATGGTGGGCTCCCCATGATAGGTCGTACGCAACACCTCGGCGTAGCCGGCTCTGAACGCCACGTTCAGTGAAGGCCCGTTTTCGGGAGCGATGATACAGACGGTGCGGGCGCCACCGAACGTCTCATCAGCCCAGGTGACCATGCGCGAAACAACCTCGCTGGCGATACCCTTGCCATGCGCCTCGGAGGCCAATACCCAGCCGGCTTCGGGCATCCCCTCCAGGGAAGGCGTTATGTCACGCTTCATGTCGTGAAAACCTGCCTCGCCGATAAAACGTCCAGTCGCCTTGTCTTCAATCGCCCAGTAGCCATAACCGATCAGAGACCACAGGCCGGCATGCCGCAGGAACCGCATCCAGCTTTCTTCACGTGTGCGCACCTTGCCGCCGATGAAGCGACACACGACGGGATCGGCCCACATCTGTGCATAGGCGTCAAAATCATCCAAAGCGTGAGCACGCAGGATGGTCCTTTCAGTCTCGAGGATCGCAGCGGTGCGAATTGTCGTTGTCATTGTCGCCTCCTGATTTCGGGTCGCACCTAACAGGCGGCGGATAGGGAACAAGGGCCAGTCGACAAGACACGCCCCGGCCAGCACGGTACCTCAACCTGGGAACAAATCAGCTCGGGCAGGCTCAGCCGTGCCAGGCCATGTTCATGTAGGCGCCGCCGCGCTTCAATTCGTCCAGCATCTGATTGAGCCGCTTCAGCCGTGTCTCCTCGCGTTTGGCTCGCGAGATCCAGCCCAGATAGTCATTCTTCTGGTAGTCGGGCCGCGCCGCATACGCGGCACCGAGCCCCTCCCGGTCGAGTGCGTCCCTGACATCATCAGGCATTGGATTGATTGCGCGTGTCAGCTTCGTCATCCGTCAACATTAGTCAGCCGCGCATAGAGATCAATTCAGCAGCGTGCGATTAGGCCGGCTGGGCATTTCTCTGCTGACAGCGTATGAAAATGCGATCGCGAAAGGGAATGCAGATGGAAACCACCGATCTCGTCCTGACCATCCTGCATCACCTGCTGGCCTTTTCGCTGGCTGGCGTGATCGCCGCCGAGTTCGTGCTCATACGCAACGAGTTGACGCCCGGCACATTGCGCCGCCTCGCCCGCGTCGATCGCCATTACGGCATGCTCGCCGTTCTGATCATCCTTGTCGGCATCGGCCGCGTCTTCCATGGCCTGAAAGGCTGGGAATTCTACGTCTACAACTGGGTGTTCTGGGTGAAGATGGCGATCTTTGCGACAGTCGGCCTGCTCTCTATTGTGCCTACGATTCGTTTCATCTCCTGGAACCGGCAGGCGACAGCGAGCCCTGCATTCCAGCCGCCTGGCCACGAACTGGCTTCGGTGCGCCGTTACATCTGGTTGGAAGCTCTGCTTTTCCTGGCGATCCCGGCTTTCGCGGCCGCCATGGCGCGTGGTTACGGCCTCTAAGGCTATCGGCTACAGCACTTCGCCAGCGGGTTCGAGCGGAGCCAGTTCGACCAAAGGCGCTGGGATGGCATTCGTCTTTTCAGCGGCCTTGCAGATGTCGGCGATGATGCACGCCTGACAGTCGGGCTTGCGCGCCTTGCAGACGTAGCGGCCGTGCAGGATCAGCCAGTGATGCGCATGGCGCATGTATTCATCCGGAATGATCCGGATGAGCCCCTCCTCGACCTGTTCCGGCGTCTTGCCGGGAGCAAGGCCGAGCCGATTGCCGATGCGCAGGATATGCGTGTCCACCGCCATCGTGTGCTGGCCGAAGGCCATGTTGAGCACGACGTTGGCGGTTTTCCTGCCGACCCCGGGCAGCTTGACGAGTTCGTCGCGGCTGTCAGGCACATCGCCGCCATAGTCGTCGATCAGCGCCTGCGAAAGCGCGATCACGTTCTTGGCCTTGTTGCGCCACAGGCCGATGGTGCGGATGTACTCGCCCACCTTGGCCTCGCCGAGCGCCAGCATCTTCTCCGGCGTGTCGGCGACCTTGAACAGAGGACGGGTTGCCTTGTTGACCCCTGCGTCGGTCGCCTGCGCCGACAGCACGACAGCCACCAGAAGCGTGAATGCGTTCACATGTTCGAGTTCGCCCTTCGGCTCCGGCCTTTGTATGGCAAAACGGCGGAAAATCTCGTGCACTTCGGCTGGCGTATAAGCCGATCTGCTGCGCGACGATTTCCTTGCTGGGGGCCGCGACGCCCCGTTGCGTTTGGACGTGGACCGATTTTCCGAACTGCGACGATCTTTGAGCTTGGGGACTGCCATGCGCTTCCTATAATATCACGCGATGAGCGATACAAATGCCCCTTTCGCTGCTGACGAACCGATCTTTCAGGCTTTGCTCATGCCGCACCGATCGCTGGGCCGCACGGGCTTCGCGATCCTGATCGGCGCGCTGCTGTTTTGCTGGGCCGTCACAGGCGTGGTCTTCCTGGCCAACGGCGCCTGGCCGATCTTCGGCTTCTTCGGCCTCGACGTTCTGGCCATCTATATCGCTTTCCGCCTGAACTATCGTGCGGCACGCGCCCGTGAGGAAGTCTCGGTGTCGCGTACGGCACTCGATATCCGCAAGACCGCACCTTCGGGCAGGACCGAGGAACACCACTTCAACCCGTTCTGGTCGCGCTTCTCGGTGGCCCGCCACACCGAGATCGGCATCACCGCAATGGCTGTCGAGTCGCGCGGTCAAAGCGTGGCGATCGGCGGCTTCCTCAACCCCGACGACCGGGAGAGCTTCGCCAAGGCTTTCACCCGCGCTCTCGCCACCGTCAAGGCACGCTGACCTTCGCAGGAAACGGGTGGAGACCGCCTGCGGAAACCCCGATATTCGCGTTCAAGAGCACGATCCCGGGAAGTTGCAGACTTTCCGGACAGGATCATGCGGCGAAACAGGAAGAAGGAGCAGAATGCGTTGCATTCTGCTCCGGGAGAAATTGCCATGAACGCTCATCTCGCTATGAATACCAAAATGCCGATGAAGATCGCCCCGACCCTCGAGAAGGACATCACGCCCGACGGCAGTGACTACGAGGTCGTGCGCCGCGCCATCGAAAAGATCAGCCTCGACTACCGCGACCAGCCGTCGCTGGAGGCTCTGGCCGAGGATGTTGGCGAAACGCCAACCGGCTTGCAGAAATTGTTCACCCGTTGGGCCGGGCTGTCACCGAAGGCCTTCCTGCAGGCCGTAACGCTCGACCACGCGCGCCGACTGCTCGATTCAGGCATGCCGCTGCTGGAAACCTCCCTTGAAGTCGGCATGTCCGGCCCAGGGCGGCTGCACGACCTGTTCGTGACGCACGAGGCGATGTCTCCGGGCGACTACAAGACCCGTGGTGAAGGACTGACCATTCGCTACGGCTTCCACCTCTCGCCTTTCGGGGTCGCGTTGATCATGGTCACCGATCGCGGCCTGGCCGGCCTCGCCTTCAATGACGCGGGCAGCGAGCAGGCCGCGTTCAAGGACATGTCGAGCCGCTGGCCGAACGCCAACTACGTCGAGGACATCAGCGCCACGGCTCCCTATGCCGCACGCATCTTCGATCCCGCCAGCTGGCGTTCCGACCAGCCGTTGCGTGTGGTGATGATCGGTTCGGATTTCCAGATCCGTGTCTGGGAGGCGTTGCTGCGTATCCCCATGGGCAAGGCCTGCACCTATTCGGCGATTGCCGCCGAGATCGGCCAGCCGACTGCCAGCCGTGCTGTCGGTGCAGCGGTCGGCGCCAACCCATTGTCCTTCGTGGTGCCTTGCCACCGGGCACTCGGCAAATCCGGCGCGCTCACCGGCTACCACTGGGGCTTGACCCGCAAGCGCGCCATTCTGGGCTGGGAGGCGGGTCAGCTTTCGGTCGGCGCGGCCTGACCCTGAAGGCCGGCCTCGCTTGAGAATGTCAGGGCGCGCCTAAGCGTTTGAGCGAATGCGAAGCGCTGCAAACCGCGACCCGAACAGGTTGATGCACAGGCCCGCAATGACAAGGCTGGAGGCGCCGAGCTTCCAGCCTTGCAGCGGTTCGCCAAGCAGTACGGCCGAGCCCAGAAAACCGAACACGGGCACCAGCAACGTGAACGGCGCGACCGTCGACACCGGATATTGGGCAAGCAGACTCGCCCAGACCGCGAAACCGAGCAGGGTCGACAGGTAGACGATGTAGGCGATCGAGCCGACCGATACCCAGTCGAGGTTGGTGAAGCTCGAAACGAGGTGGTCGGGATCGAGCAGCAGTGCAACCACCAGCAGGATCGGCAGCGCGAAAAGGCTGCCCCACACCACCAGCCCAAGCACGTTGGGGGTCGTCGAAAGCTGGGAAATCCGTTTTGAGACGATGTTGCCGCCGCCCCAGGAAGCAGCTGCTGCGACGAGCAGGACGAGACCGATCACGCTGACGTCGCCCCCGACATTGAAGGCCACCACGCCGACACCGGCGAAGGCCAGCAACGCGCCGGCCAGCTGCCATATCGTCGGCCGCTCGCCAAGCAGCAGCACCGACAGGCCAATGGTGAAAAACACCTGCAACTGCAGGATGAGCGAGGACAGCCCCGCACTCATGCCAAGCTTCATGCCGGTGAACAGGAAGCCGAACTGCATGGCAAAGATCAGAAGCCCATAGAGCGCGATCAGACGCAAGGGCACCTTGGGACGCGGAATAAAGAACACCCACGGAAAGGCCGCGAGCACAAAACGCGCCACGCCCAGCGCCAACGGCGAGACCTGCCTCAACCCGAGCTTGATAATGGCAAAGTTGACGCCCCAGATGAAAACGATGCCGAGGGCCAGCAGAAGATGACGCAGGCGCATGGTTCAATTTTCCTGATGAAACCATTTAAATAATTGAATTTATTGTTTTATTTTACCCGTGCAACGACAAATCCGCAAGGTGGCCTCCTTGCTGGCGACATCACGCCTGATGTCCGAACCATTGCGCAGGGGAAGGAGGGCCTGCTTAACGGCAAATCGGTTTCCTTCGACGAGGAGAAACGCTAGGGTCCGCGCCAAAACAAGCTCAGAACAATCCTGAGGGGCCCGCCTTGATCGTCACCATCGGTTCCATCAACCTCGACCTTATCGTCACGGTCGAGCGCCTGCCTGGTCCTGGCGAAACAGTGCCCGGAAGCTCCTTCACAACCGCACCGGGCGGCAAGGGCGCCAACCAGGCACTGGCCGCCGCGCGCGCCGGCGCCAAGGTGCGCATGGTGGGTGCGGTTGGCAAGGATGGCTTCGCCAGTGATGCGCTGGCACTGCTGGAATCCGGCAATGTCGACCTGTCGGCCGTTGCCCGAACGCACAGCTCCACCGGCACAGCCCATATCCTGGTTGGCGGCGATGGCGAGAACATGATCGCGGTGGTCGCCGGCGCCAACGACGCCGTGCTGCCCGGCGACATCGTCAAGGCGCAGCTCAAAAAGGGCGATGTCGTCCTGCTGCAGCACGAGATCCCGCTCAAGACCGTGGAGACGGCACTCGAAGCGGCAAGAGACGCTGGCGCGATCACCGTGCTCAACACGGCACCCGCTCGTGGAGAAGCCGCCGCGTTGCTCGCCAAGGCCGACTATGTCGTGGCCAACGAGACCGAGTTCGACCTCTACTGCCAGCCGCTCGGGTTGACGGGAGCGGATCGTCCGGAACGCATGCGCGCCTATGCAAGGAAAACCGGCCGCACCATCGTCGTCACCCTCGGCGGCGAAGGTGTTCTGGCTGCGACCGGCGAAGAATTCCTGAAAGTACCGGCCCTCAAGATCGTTCCAGTGGATACGGTCGGCGCCGGCGACACGTTCTGCGGCTATCTGGCGGCGGGACTGGAATCCGGCCTGACATTGGAGGCGGCTCTGATCCGCGCAGCCGCGGCTGGTTCGCTCGCATGCCTGAAGCCAGGCGCCCAGCCGGCAATCCCGCAGGCTACAGAAGTCGAGGCGGCACTCGGCGCGGACAATCGCTGATATGACCAGCTCTCGTCCCGAAAGCCGGCATGCCGTTCCACCGGCAGGTGCCATCTGTTCCCTGAGCGCAGTCGATCTCGCCGCAGCGATCCGCGAACGACGGCTCTCGGTGCGCGAGGTCGTCACTGCCTTCCTCGATCGCATCGAGGCGCTCAACCCCAAGGTCAACGCAATCGTCTCACTGCGCGATCGCGCCGACCTGCTCGTCGAGGCAGATGCCGCGGATAGCCATCTTGCTGCGGGAGGTAAAACCGGCAGCTTGTTCGGCCTGCCCATCGCCATCAAGGATCTCGCCCAGACGAAGGGCCTCAAGACCACGTTCGGCTCACCGATCTTTGCCGATCTCGTTCCCGAGGCCGACGAGTACTTCGTCGAGCGCATGCGCAACGCCGGCGCCATCGTCATCGGCAAGACCAATGTGCCGGAGTTCGGCCTCGGCTCAAACACCTACAATCCCGTCTTCGGACCGACCCTCAATGCCTTCGATCCGGCATGGACGGCTGGCGGATCCAGTGGCGGCGCGGCTGTCGCGCTGGCGCTCGACCTCGTACCGCTGGCTGATGGCAGCGATTTCGGCGGCTCGCTGCGCAATCCCGGCGCCTACAACAATGTCTTCGGCTTCCGCCCGTCGCAGGGACTGGTTCCGGGTGGCCCCGGTTTCGAGGTCTTCCATGCGCAGATGGGCGTCGAAGGACCGATGGGCCGCAGCGTGCGCGACATGGCACTCCTGCTCGACGTGCAGGCCGGCTATCATCCGCAAGCACCCCTGTCTTACGATCCGCAGCGATCATTCCTCGACGGCATCGGTGACGGCATGGCAACCGGCGGCAAGATCGGCTGGCTGGCTGATTTCGGCGGTCATCTGCCCATGGAGGATGGCATCCTCGATCTCTGCGAGGCAGCGCTGCAGCGGTTTTCCGGCATCGGCTTCGAAGTCGAACCGCTATTGCCCGACGTCGATTTCGAGGCCCTGTGGCAGGCTTTCGTGACACTGCGCCAGTCTTCCAGCGGCTGCGGGCTGAAACTGCTCTATGACGATCCGGCGAAGCGCGTGCTGTTGAAGCCGGAGGCCGTTTGGGAGGCTGAGGGAGCCGCCCGCCTCTCCGCGCCCCAGATCCATGCTGCAGCGATGCAGCGTACCGCCTGGCATCGTACGCTGCTGGCGCTGTTCGAGCGCTACGACTTGCTGGCACTGCCGACGGCGCAGGTATTCCCGTTCGAGGTCTCGACGCATTGGCCACGCCAAGTCGCTGGCCGCGCCATGGACAGCTACCATCGCTGGATGCAGGTCACAGCGTTCGCGACCCTGGGCGGCTGCCCGACCGCGAACGTGCCGGCAGGCTTCGATGCGAAGGGCCGGCCGATGGGCATGCAACTGATCGGCAGGCCACGCAGCGACCTTGCCGTCCTGCGTGCCGCTGCAGCCTATGAAACCACGCTGCCCTGGAAAACCGGCGCCTCGCCCGAAAGCTAGCCGTTTCTCGACCTGCAAAAGTCACGCTTGACTAATCCATAGCTCGCCAGTTATACGTCAATCCATAGCCAATGGGTTATTGATTTCAATGACGGACGCGCGTGACCTGTTGTTCAGAACTCTCGCCGACCCGACACGTCGGGCAATTTTCGAGCGGCTCTGCCGTAGCGGAGAGCAGACTGTCGGCGCCCTGACAACGCATGCCGGCGTGTCGCAACCCGCCGTCTCGAAACATCTGGGTGTGCTGAAACAGGCGGGTCTGGTGCGCGACCGCCATGAAGGTCGCCAGACGCATTACAGCGCCCAGCTTGCTGCGCTGTCCCCGCTGGTCGACTGGACAAAGGAAATGGCCGGCTTCTGGGAAAGTCGTTTCGACGACCTCGAAGACCTGCTGAAAAGGATGGATCAATGAGCGAAACACGCACCGTCATCGTTGAACGGGAGATCCCGTTCCCGCCGGAAAAACTGTGGCGCGCGCTGACGCAGCCGCACCTGATCGAGGAGTGGTTGATGAAGAACGATTTCAAACCCGTTGTCGGCCACCGCTTCAACCTGCGTGGCGAATGGGGCGGCGTGCTGGACTGCGAAGTGCTGGCCATCGAGCAGCACAAGACCCTCTCCTACCGCTGGGACTTCGCCCATGACGACCCGGCCTATGGTATGAAAAGCGTGGTCACCTTCACGCTGAGAGCCACAGAGAAGGGAACACATCTGCGCATGGAACAGTCAGGCTTCCGGCCGGATCAGAAGCAGGCCTTCGGCGGCGCCAAGGCTGGCTGGCAGCAGTTCTTCACAAATCTCGAACAGCTGCTGGCCAAGAGCGACTAGGTGCCCAGGCCAGCAGGGGCTTCACCCGACTTGGAAAAGAGAGAACCATGATCTGGAACAAATGGATTCGACAGTCCCATCGCTGGCTGTCGATCATCTTCACCGCCACGGTCGCCGCCAATTTCATCGCCATGGCGATGGGGCAGCCTCCCGCATGGGTTGTCTATTCGCCGCTGCTTCCGCTCTTCCTGCTGCTGTTCAGCGGGCTCTACATGTTCGTTCTGCCCTACATCGCCAAGGGCCGCGACGGCCAACCCACCAGCGGATAGGACCGACAGCGATGACGGATGGAAAAGCTCAGAAACCAACAAAGAACACGAAGCAGGCTACCAGGGTCGATCCGGACAAGCCGGTTCTGCTTTCGGGCGGCAACCCGCAGATCGCCAAAGGATATGGCGACGCGCCGGTGCAGGCATACATCGCCGCAGCACCCGGCTGGAAGCGCGATGTCACCCGCCGCCTGGACGCCATCATCGAAAAGACAGTTCCCGGCCTGCGCAAGGCGGTGAAATGGAACTCGCCGCTCTACGGCGCAGCCGACGAAGGCATGGGCTGGTTCCTCGGCATCCATCTCTTCAACAGTTATGTGAAGGTATCCTTCTTTCGTGGCGCATCCCTGAACCCGATCCCACCAGGCACCTCAAAGCAGAAAGAGGTGCGCTACTACGACGTCTACGAGGACAAGCTCGACGAAGCACAGTTTGCCGACTGGGTCAGGCAGGCCAGCCAGCAGCCGGGCGAGAAAATGTAGCTGGTGGACGGCCCGGGGCCAGCGCACCAATCCCACCGAAAAAGACGAAACAATCGAGGAGGCACAATGCTCTTTCTGGTGCTGATTTATCAGGACGAGGCGAAGATGGCGGCGGCAACAGCCGACGAACAACAAGCCATCGGGCGCGACTACGGCGAATTCAACACGTTCCTTGCCGAAAGCGGCGCCTTACGCGGGACGGCCACATGGCCCGCCGGCGTCTCGACTATCCGCTCGCACGACGGCAAGGCGCTCGTCATGGAAGGATCCTACCAGGCGGCCGGTGACCGGGTTGCCGGCTTCTTTCTCATAGAGGTCGCGGATATGGTTGCCGCAATCGAGTTCGCCAGGCGTGTGCCCGGCGTGCAATATGGCGGCGTCGAAATTCGACCGGTTCAGGGGTAGACGTCATGACAAAGAACTCAACCGCTCCCGAAGAGACCAGCCCCTCTGAATTGATCGACCAGACCATCAAGGCGCTGGGTGATTGGCGTGGCGAGACGCTTGCCCGGCTGCGCGCGCTGATCAGGCAGGCCGATCCCGATGTTGTCGAAGAGGTGAAGTGGCGCAAGCCGTCCAACTCCATGCTCGGCGTCCCTGTCTGGGAACATGACGGCATGATCTGCACCGGCGAGACCTACAAGGCAGCCGTGAAGCTGACCTTTGCCAAAGGCGCCTCGGTCGAAGACCCTTCCGGGCTGTTCAATTCCAGCCTCGACGGCAACACGAGGCGTGCCATCGATTTCCACAAAGACGACGCGATCGACGAAGATTCCTTCAAGGCGCTCATCCGCGCCGCCGTGGCCGTCAACACGGCTCAGGCCGCGAAGAAGTCGAAGAAGGCCTGAGGCGCGACGCGGTTTTCTGCGACCGAGCGAGGCTCGCCTCGCGACCCGCGCTCACTTGCGCGCCTGAGGGCGTCATGCATTGATCCCGATGCCGGTTCAGGCCGGCGTTCGAATTGGGAGATCGTCCATGTCGCCTTCACTCTACGCCGCTTATGTCGTGGCCTGTATCGTCATCGTGCTGGTGCCGGGACCGACGGTGACGCTGATCATCGCCAATTCGATCCGTCATGGCACGCGCGCTGGTCTCGGCAACGTCCTGGGCACGCAGATCGGCCTCGCCATCACCATCGGCGTCGTCGCCATCGGCCTGACCTCGCTGATTGCCGGAATGGGGCACTGGTTCGAATGGGTCCGGCTCATCGGCGCCGCCTATCTTATCTGGATGGGCATCCAGATGTTCCGCAACAAGGGCAGCCTGAACCCGGATGGATCGGTCAGGAAGCCGCGCGGCGGCTTTGTCCTGCAGGGCGTTCTGGTCGCCGTCAGCAATCCGAAGACGCTGGTGTTCTTCGGCGCCTTCTTCCCGCAATTCATCGATCCGAACGGCAATTTTTCACTGCAGATGACGGTGATGGGCCTGACTGCCCTCGCCTTCGCGGCGGTGTCCGACAGCTGTTATGCCCTTGCAGCAGGCAGAGCCGGTCGCCTGCTTTCCGCGCATCGTATCCGCCTCCTGTCCAGGATCAGCGGTGGCTTCCTGGTCGGCGGTGGACTGTGGCTGGCCTTTTCGCGCACGAAATAGAGCCGCATCGTGCCACCGGTTGGTCTCCAGGGGATCAGCCGTATTGCTGGAACGTCGCATCCATGCGGATGGAACGGTCAGCTATGGAATGGCCGGCTCCAGCCGGTAGCGGTTTTTCGTTTGGAATTGCGTAAACAAGGAGCCAGAGCGTTTCCGTGAAAAACGGAAACGCTTTAAAGGCAAGCTCAGTTCAGCCGCCCCAGCCTTTCCGTCAGCAGCGCAAAGAAGCCGTCTGAATCGATATCGCGCATGACAGTGGCGTTCTTCGGCCTGTCGGTCACGCCCCACCAGTCGATCACGGTCATGCCCATGGTCAGATCCGAGGCCGTTTCAACGCTCACATTGCAATGACGGCCCTTGAACAGGTCCGGCTTCAGCAAATAGGCGATGACGCAAGGGTCGTGCAGCGGCCCACCATCGGTGCCGTACTTCTCCTCATCGAAACGCTCGAAGAAATCGAGCAGCGCTGCGGTTGCGTCGCCCACTTTCGAACCCATCTTGCGGAACGCCTCGACCCGCCTGGCAGTCGTCAGCGCCTTGTGGGTAACGTCGAGTGGCATGACCACGATCGGCACGCCGGAGCGAAACACCACGTCCGCGGCATGGGGGTCGACATAAATATTGAACTCGGCTGCCGGCGTGACATTGCCGCCCTCGAAGAAACCGCCACCCATCAGCACGATTTCCTTGATCCGCGGGGCGATCCGCGGTTCGCGGACCAGGGCGAGCGCAACGTTGGTGAGTGGCCCGAGCGGGCAAAGGGTTATCGTACCGGGCTCTTCGCGCATCAACGTTTCGACGATGAAATCCACGGCATGCTGCTCCTGGAGTTTCATGGTCGGTTCCGGCAGGTCGGGGCCGTCGAGGCCGGTTTTGCCATGCACGTGCTCGGCTGTGACCAGTTGCCGGACCAACGGCCGGATTGCGCCAGAGAACACCTTGACGTCGCGGCGGCCAGCCAGTTCGCAGATCTTGAGGGCATTCTTTTCAGTGAGCTGCAGCGGCACGTTGCCGGCGACAGCGGTGATACCGACCACATCCAGTTCAGGGCTCGCCAGCGCGAGCAATATGGCCACGGCATCGTCCTGGCCAGGGTCGGTGTCGATGATGATCTTGCGTTTATCCGGCATTTTGTGTCCTTGGTTGGCGGGGCCTTTGATGGCTTGAACTCGCCCGCGCGGCGGACCATATCAATGAAGACCGGGAAAATGCCAGTCGGGTTTTCACCGGTTCATGTCGCTCTTGGAGGACAACGGTACGATGAGTCGAATGACGCCCTTTTCCAGTCCGCTTCTTTTGGGCTTCGATGCAATGGAAAAGACGCTGGAACGCCTGGCGAAATCCGGCGACAGCTATCCACCCTACAACATCGAACGGCTGCGCGGCAGCGAAGGTGACGCCGAAAGGTTGCGCATCACGCTGGCGGTCGCCGGCTTCGGGGAAGATGATCTGGACGTCACCACCGAGGAGAATCAGCTGGTGGTGCGTGGGCGCCAGAACGACGAGACGGAACGCGAATACCTTCACCGCGGGATCGCGGCCCGCCAGTTCCAGCGTTGTTTCGTGCTGGCCGACGGGATGCGGGTATTGGCTGCGGAGCTGAAGAACGGCCTCCTGTCGATCGACCTCGACCGGCCGGAAGCCGAAAGGCTGGTACGAAAAATAAACATATCGGTGAAAGACTGACTTTGCCGATGGCTCTTACGCGCGGCGGCCCTGGACAGGCGCCTCGCTGAAAGGAGGCTTAAAATGCCCAGAACTATCGAAAGACTGACCATGACCAACAGCGAACTCGCCCACCTTGGCGAAGGCTCGGTCGCCTATCTCAGAAAAGTGTCGAGCGATGACCTGCGCGGCCGCTTTCCCGGTCTCGAGGAAATCCAGCCCGGCATGGAACTGTGGGCGCTGTTTGCCGCCAATGGCCAGCCGATCCTGTTGTCGGATGCCCGTGACCGCGCGCTTGCCGGCGCGATGGAAAACGACCTGACTACCGTCGCCATTCACTGACGCATGACCCCGAAAATCGGAATCGATTTTCGGAAAGGATCATGCGCCACTTAAAGGACGGCGGTCACCTGTCTGGAATGAAAACGGGCGGCACGCGCCGCCCATGGAAGCTTTAATTTTCCAAGATATTAGGCTGCGTGCGACGCCGGTGCCTGCGAAAGCAGCGCCAGGATGGCATTGGCGTCGCGCGTGCCGCGGATCTTGGCAACCGTGTCGGCATCGCGCAGCAGCCGCGCGATGCGCGAAAGTGCCTTGAGATGGTCTGCCCCAGCCCCCTCAGGCGCCAGCAGCAGGAACACCAGGTCGACGGGCTGATCGTCGAGCGATTCGAAATCGACGGGCGTCTCCAGGCGCGCGAAGACGCCAGCGATACGTTTTACCCCCGGCAGCTTGCCATGGGGAATGGCGATGCCATTCCCGACGCCGGTGGAGCCCAGCCGCTCACGCTGCAGGATGATGTCGAAAACCTCGCGCTCCGGAATGCCGGAGATCGTGGCGGCGCGCTCGGCGAGCAACTGCAGGAGCTGCTTTTTCGAGTTCGCCTTCAACGCCGGCATGATCGCCGAAACGTCGATCAGATCACTCAGATCCATCTGAAAAATCCCTTGTTCGCCCACCACCCTCGACCATGCCGAAGCACAGCCAAGGGTCGTTATCCCTGTGCGACCTTTGTTGTCGAAGGGTCGATCCAGCCAATGTTTCCGTCCGGCCGGCGGTAGACGATGTTGAGGTGATCGTTTCCGGCGTTGCGGAAAACGAAGACAGGAGTGTCCTTGGTGTCCAGTTCGATCACGGCGGAGGCGACCGACATGGTCTTCAGGACCATGGTCGATTCCGCGACGATGGCGGGCGCGTAATTTTCCGGGATTTCCTCGTCGTCATCTGCGAGCGGAGCCATCACCGTATAGGCAATGTCCGTGGCTGAACCGTTGCCGGCGCCCGAGGCATGCGATTTCAGGCGGCGCTTGTAGCGGCGCAGGCGGGTCTCCAATCGGTCCGCCGCAGCCTCGAAGGCCGCCGTCGGCTCCTGGGCATCTCCGGTTGCCTGCAACGCGGTGCCAGAATCCAGACGGATCATGCAATCAGCGGTGTAACGCGAACCGGCTTTCACCACCGTCACATGTCCGGCAAAGCCGCGATCGAAATATTTCCCGATAGCTTCGCCGATCCGATCGGTGATGCGCGTACGAAACGCATCGCCGATGTCCATGTGTTTCCCCGAAATGCGCAGCGTCATTTGAAAATTGACCTTTCCTGCTCAGGCTTCACACTGTCTGGAGTTTATACCTGTGGTCCGCGCAGACAAGCTTCGCGGCACCGTCCGCGCCCGATTTTGTAACCGAACCTTGTCGCTGGCCATTGGACCGTACCTTGACCGCCCCCAGGTCAACTTCACGACGGACCGACCACCTCCGGGCCGTGGCCCGTCTCATGCGGGCGGGCTTCTAGCCAACTCCCCGGCGCTTGTCAACGAAACGAAAAACTGTGGAAATCCGCGGCTTCTCAACGACCGGCGCCAGCCAGCGCCCGCTTTTCGCGTCGCCGCTGCACCGAGGACGGAATGTTCATTGCTTCCCGATACTTGGCAACCGTCCGGCGCGCGACATCAACCCCGTCTGCCTTGAGCAGGTCGACGATGGTATCGTCGGAGAGCACGTCTTCAGCTTTCTCCTCATCAATCAGTTGCCGGATACGATCCCGCACCGCTTCCGAGGAATGGGCGGCCCCGCCATCGGCCGCGGCGATCGATGCGGTGAAGAAATAACGCAGTTCGAACACGCCACGTGGCGTCAGCATGTACTTTTTGGCCGTCACCCTGCTGACGGTCGATTCATGCATGCCGATGGCATCTGCCACCGTCTTCAGGTTGAGTGGTCGCAGATGGCGCACGCCATGGACGAGAAAAGCGTCCTGCTGCCGCACGATCTCGGAAGCTACCTTGAGAATGGTCTTCGCGCGCTGATCCAGGCTGCGGGTCAGCCAATTGGCGTTCTGCAGGCATTCGGACAGAAAATCCTTCTCTGCCTGCTTCCTGGCCTGGCTGAACACCTGAGAGAAATAGACCTGATCGACCAGAACGCGCGGAAGCGCATCGGCGTTAAGCTCCACCGCCCAGCTGCCGTCGGCGGCCGGACGCACCTCGACATCCGCGACGATGGCGTCACTGGCACCGCCCGAAAAGGCGAGCCCCGGTCGTGGGTCCAGTGCCCGTATCTCCGCCAGCATGTCGAGGAGATCTTCCTCGTCAACGCCACAAAGGCGCTTCAGCGTCTGGAAATCCCGCCTTGCAAGCAATTCCAGATTGGCGACAAGCGCTTCCATTGCCGGATCGAAGCGGTCGCGCGCGACGAGCTGCAGCGACAGGCACTCGGCCAGATCTCGTGCGAACAGTCCGGATGGTTCAAAGCCGCGGCAGGCAGCAAGAACACGTTCGACTGAAACCGCGTCCGTCCCAAGACGTTCTGCAACCTCGCCCAATTCGGCGTGCAGGTAACCAGCCTCGTCCAGCCCATCCGCAAGTTCAGCAGCGATCAGCCGGTCACTGGGATCGAGGAAGGTAAAGGCGATCTGCTCGCCGACATGCTCACGCAGCGTAACGGCGGCAGCAGCCACGTCCTCCATGTCGAAACTCTCGGAAGCGCCGGAGCTGCCGCCGGGCGCCGACTTCCATTGTTGTGAAAGGTCAGGCCCGACCCGTTCGCTGACGCCTGGATCATCCGGAAAGATATTTTCGAGCGACGAATCGAGCTTTTCCGATATCGCCTCGGAACTCCAGGCCGTCTCCGCCTCGAACCATTCATCGGCATCCGTGGGCTTCCGCTCACTTTCGCTCTGCTGCGCTGGTTCCACCGGAGTATCCGGCTGCAGATCGGCGCGCTCCAGCAGGGGATTGCGTTCGATTTCCTCGTCGATGAAACGATCAAGCTCGATATGGGTGAGCTGCAACAGTCGGATCGACTGCATCAGCTGCGGCGTCATCACCAGCGACTGCGACTGTCTCAGCTGTAGTTTGGCAGCAAGCGCCATGTTCCGGGTGCGAAATCCCTGTTCGGTGAAGCCGTCGGCAGCGATGCAATCAAATGGCCCGGCTTTTGCTTGTCAAGCAACGAACCTTAGCACGCCGGATTGCCGTGAGGTTAGGCGGGTCATGAAAATCGCAGCAAATCCGGAGCTTGCCGGGTGCGCCAGGCGCCGGAGTTAAAGGGTGAAGGCTTCGCCGAGGTAGAGCCGCCGCACATCGGGATTGGCAACGATCTCTTCCGCCCGGCCATGCGTCAACACTTCGCCGGCGTGGATGATGTAGGCGCGGTCGATCAGGCCCAACGTCTCGCGCACATTGTGATCGGTGATCAGGACACCGATGCCACGAGCCGTCAGATGACGGACAAGCTGCTGGATATCGGCCACGGCGATCGGATCGATGCCTGCGAAAGGCTCGTCAAGCAGCATGTAGGCAGGACGGGTAGCCAAAGCGCGCGCGATTTCGAGACGCCGCCGCTCACCACCCGACAAGGCCATGGAAGGCGCCTTGCGCAGATGGGTGATGTGGAATTCCTCCAGCAATGCGTCAAGCTCGCGCTCTCGTGTCTTGCGGCTCTTTTCCACGACTTCGAGAACGGCGCGGATATTCTGTTCGACATTGAGACCCCGGAAAATCGAGGCTTCCTGCGGCAGATAGCCGATACCTAGCCGTGCACGGCGGTACATCGGCATGGAGGTGACATCGAAACCGTCGATCTCGATCTTGCCCTCGTCGACCGGAACCAGCCCTGTCACCATGTAGAAGCAGGTGGTCTTGCCGGCACCATTGGGCCCGAGCAGTCCGACGGCTTCGCCGGCGCGTACACCGAGCGAAACGCCATTCACCACACGCCGGCCCTTGTAGCTCTTGGACAGGCCACGGGCCATCAGCGTGCCCTTGAGCTTGACCTTTTCGCCACCGACAATGGCAGGCGCGGCCGGCTTGGCGTCGGTTTGTTTCAGCAACTGCATCGCGCTTTCGGTCAGGGTTTCTTGGTCGAATCCGGATTGATCTGCATCATGACGCGGCCGGAACCGCCTTTGCTGCAGCCGTCGACATTGGCAAGGCCGGATTTCATCTGCACGGTCAGCTTGCAGCCGGTGAGCACATTGTCGCCCTGGCTCAGCACCACCTTGGAACCGGTCAGCACCAGAACCTGGCTTTTCATGTCAAAAGTGCCGCGCTCGCCGGTGGCGATCTGATCATCGGACTTGAGATAAACGGTCCCGTCGACTTCGAGATGGTCGATATTGGTCGAGCCGCCAAGCGCGGGACCAGCCATGGCCGCACTCTTCGAGCCGTCCTTGCCGGCGGCGGCATCCTTCAAATAGTACACTTTCAGGACGCCGGCCTTCAGCAGGGTCGGACCCTGCACCACGCTGACATTGCCCGTGAAGATGGCGAGGTTCTGTTCCTGCCTGACCTCAAGCTTGTCACTTTCGATCTGGATCGGCTTGTCGCCGGAAAGTTTCAGGCCGGACATGTTGGTCTGGGCCGACTGCGCGAAGGCTGGCACGGATGCAGCTGCCAGAAATGCCGCAGCAGCAAGCCACTTCATGTTATTGGGCCGCATTCGGCTCTCCGCTCTTGTCGCTGGTCGTCTTCAGAACGCCAGGCTCCAGGTTGACTCGAACCCGCTTCTCGAAAACCAGCACCTTGCCGCTGTCTTCCACCGACATGGAGTCGGATTGGATATGCGAGCCGCGCGTGACGATGTCGACCGGGTCGTTCGTCTTCATATTGCCTTTCGCCATATCAAGGAAGGCCGATTTCATCTTCACCACCATTCCACTGGTGGTGGTCATGGTGATGTCGTTGGCCAACTCCAGCGTGTTGGCATCGCGGTTGTAGACCCCCTTGGCTGCGCCGACCACCGCCGACGTATCCTTGTCGAGCGGCAGCTTGGCATCGATGCCCTCGAGGCCGATGATGCTTTCCTTGGCGACGTCCTGAATCGCCCGCAGCGCCTTCATCGAATAAGGCAGATTCTGTTTGGTGAAACCCTCGAGCTTGGGGTTGGCCATCACCAGCTTGCCATTGGAGAACGCGCTGCCATCAGCCTGGACGGGGGCTGCAGGCGGGGTTTTCAGATAGGAATAGACCGGAAAGGCGATCGCGATGATGCCAGCGATGACCGGCAAGGCCAGTTTGAGGATACGAACGCGGCGCGAATGGCGCTGTGCGCTGTCGAAGGCAACCGCACGTTCGGACGGAAGCTCGCCGCGTTTCGGCGCGACAATAACCTCGTCCTTACCTTCCGGGTCGGTCGTTCGTGCCAACATGTAAACCTTCTGGTCCTTTTGCCCGCCGAACCCGCGCCTTATTTGGTGCCGGTTTGCGCCCAAGCAAGCGCATGCGAAGAAAAATCGCAAAAATATGACTTACCCCTGCAGCGGAGAAAAATCGCCAGGGGATCCGTCAAGACTAGCATGACGCCTTTTTCACCGCCATGCCTACATTTCGACTATCACGCTGCCCAGTATTGCCAGATCGCTAATGAAGAGTTGATCCGGAGGTCCGGAATGCTTGCGGCAACGATGCCGCACGCCCCACTGGCCCGAAAGCGGTAGCCCTGAATTGGCGGTTGCATTAAAAGCGTCTGCTTGCGTGCCCCCGAAACTGAGGCTGACATGACCCTGAGAGCCGACGACCTGATCGACCGACGCCGCCTGCGGCGCAAGCTGACCTTCTGGCGCGTCGCTGCCATCGCCGTGCTGCTGATCGGACTGGCCACCCTGTCCGCCTGGTATTACCGCGGCGGCGAGAGCACCGGCGTCGATCACATCGCCAAGATCAAGATCGAAGGCACCATCACCCAGGACGACGAACTGATCCGCCGCATCGAGGCGGTGCGCAAGGCGTCGCATGTCAAGGGCGTGATTCTGTTGGTCAATTCGCCAGGCGGCACCACCGTGGGCGGCGAGACCATCTACGATGCCGTACGCAAGCTTGCCGCCGAAAAGCCGGTCGTGACCGAAGTCGGCACGCTGGCGGCATCCGCCGGCTACATGATCGCCAGTGCTTCGGACTACATCGTCGCACACCAGACCTCGATCGTCGGCTCGATCGGCGTGCTGATCCAGTATCCCGACGTGACCGGCTTGATGGACAAGATCGGCGTCAAGCTCGAGGAGGTGAAATCCTCGCCGCTCAAGGCATCGCCTTCGCCGTTCGCGCCGACCACCGAGGAAGCGCGTGCCATGGTGCGCAAGCTGATCATGGACAGCTATGACTGGTTCGTTGACATCGTCGCCGAACGGCGCAAGCTGCCGAGGCCACAGGCACTGGCGCTTGCCGACGGCTCGATCTTCACCGGCCGCCAGGCTGTCGCCAACAAGCTGATCGACGCGCTGGGCGGCGAACAGGAGGCCGTGAAGTGGCTCGGCACCAAGGGTGTCGACGAAAAACTGAAGGTCGTCGAGTGGAAGAGCACGGAGCGCGGCAGCCTCTTTCTTCCCAACGCGATGGTCCGTCAGATCGGCCGCGCGCTCGGCCTGCCGGTGGAGAGCGAAGAGGTGTTGCGCCAGATCGGCGCCGACCGCTTGTTCCTTGACGGTCTCGTCTCGGTCTGGCACCCTTGATCTGGCGTGGGGCATAAGTCAAAAAGCGAATAAAATCATCCGCATAAAATTGGCCGCCGCGCCTTTACGGGGACCGTCCGCATGATCAAGTCCGAACTCGTCCAAATCATCGCCACCCGCAATCCGCATCTGTTCCTGCGCGATGTCGAAAACATCGTCGGCGCGGTCTTCGACGAAATCACCGACGCGCTCGCAGAGGGCAATCGCGTCGAGCTTCGCGGCTTCGGCGCTTTCTCGGTCAAGAATCGCCCTGCCCGCACCGGCCGCAACCCGCGCACCGGAGAGTCGGTCGAGGTCGAAGAAAAATGGGTGCCGTTCTTCAAGACCGGCAAGGAGCTGCGCGAAAGGCTGAACGGCGACAAGTAAGGTGATCTGAAATCGCCTCAGCCGCCATTCCAGCCTCGGATGGCCGCAACCAGCCTTCCGACGGGAGACGCCATGTTCAACCGCTTCGCTGTCATCGTCATCTTCGTTCCCCTGGCCATCGTGCTGATTGCGCTGGCTGTGGCGAACCGCGAACTGGTTGCCTTCACACTTGACCCGTTCAACCCGGGCAACCCGGCGCTGACGCTCACTCTGCCGCTGTTCGTCATGCTGTTCCTGGCATTGGCCGTGGGCATCCTCGTCGGCTCCTTTGCCACGTGGATGCGCCAGGGTCGCTATCGCAAGCTCGCACGCCAGCGCGGGGTCGAAGCAGAGAACCTGCGCCAGGCGATCGCGCGCGCGCCTTCCGCTGGCCAGGGGCCGGCTCTGCCCAAGCCGACCAGCTGATCGGCGCTTCACGGAGCATGATCCGAAAAGTTGCAGACTTTTCGGAAAAGATCGTGCGACAGAATCAATAAGATCGAACGGGAGACACTTCCATGCTGACCATTTCGGCCGCCGAGGTCGATCGCGCGCTGACGTTCTCCGGCCTGGTCGAGACGCTCCGCACCGCCTTCCACGACGGCGCTGTGCAGCCGGTACGCCATCACCATACGGTCGAACGGCCTGACGGTGCTGCTTCCACTTTGCTGCTGATGCCGGCCTGGACCGACCTCAATGCCGCGGGCACTTCCAGGGATGGCCACATCGGCGTCAAGATCGTCACGGTTTCACCCGACAACAATGCAATTGCCAAACCCGCGGTGATGGGACTCTATCTGCTTCTTGACGGCAAGACCGGCGAACCACAGGCGTTGATCGACGGCCAGCGGCTGACGCAATGGCGCACCGCCTGCGCTTCGGCGCTCGCCGCCTCCTATCTCGCGCGCGAGGATGCATCCCGACTGCTGGTAATCGGTGCCGGCGCACTGTCGCCATTCCTGGCCAAGGCACATTCGGCGGTCAGGCCGATCACGTCGATCCGCATCTGGAACCGCACGCTGGCCAACGCCGAAAAAGTTGCGGCCGATCTCCGCGCGGAGGGCTTGCCGGCGGAAGCCGCGACCGACCTCGAGGCTGAGCTTGCCGAGGCAGACATCGTTTCCTCCGCGACCATTTCCAACGAACCGTTGGTCAGGGGCGCTCGCGTCAAGCCGGGTGCCCATATAGACCTCGTCGGTGGCTTCACGCCGACCATGCGCGAGGCCGACGATGCGGCCATTACCCGTGCCCGCGTCTATGTCGACACCCGTGCTGGTGCCACCAAGGAGGCCGGCGACATCGTCCAGCCACTCGCCTCCGGCGCGCTTAGCCACGAAGCCATCATCGCCGACCTGCACGAATTGGCGCGGGGCCAGAAGCGAGGGCGCGAAAGCGCAGAAGAAGTCACGCTGTTCAAGTCGGTTGGCGCGGCACTCGAGGATCTTGCAGCGGGCATCGCCGTCTACAAAGCCTTGAAATCCTGACCGACGTTCACGCTTCGGTTATCACCTTCGTTTTCGGGAAACCGGTTGTCGAGCTGCGCGTTTGTTGCCCGCAGCAATAGCCAAGGACCGAAGCCATGAACGAAGGCTGGTTTTCGAAAGTCGTGCCGGTAGCCACCGGCATACTGGGCGACATTCGCCATATTTCAAACGCAAGGCAGGCGATCGACCTGCTGACCAACCACTGGCCGGATGCAGGCACGCGCAAACATCTCGATGCCAAGCGCGCCTCGCAGGCCGTCATCAATGGCAACGCCACGGGCGACACGGCAAGGGAAGCCTTCGTCGAAGCCGCTCGCGAGGCCCGTATCCTGGTCGAGTGATCCACTCGCCAGGCAGGCTCACTTGGTGCCTTGATCATTGCTCGCGGAAACGCCCATCGCCTCGGCGATCCGTTGAAAATCGAGTTCGGTCAGTTCGACCAGCCCGAACCGCAGCTGATAGCCCCAATTGGACTTTCCGGCGGTCAGCTCCAGCCGGTCGAGCAGCGGCGTGATCGGCGTCTCATGCGATGGTTGCCAGGCCACGTCTCGCCGGAACGGCCGAAAGCCTTCGCCCATGTCGCCCTGGTAAGGTTCGCCAATCCGGACCTGGCCAATGGCGGTGAAGGAACGCAGGCCGTCCTTTTCACCGAGCACGGTGCTCGGTGAATAGTAGACGACGCCATCGCCCGGTTTGATGCGGCGCAGAGGGGCAGCCTTGCCGTGGTTCACCTGCATGAAACCTTCGGCCCGACCGCGCCTGACATGCGCGGCCGAGGCCACAGTGAGCCAGTACCGCGTCATGGCTGAGCGTTTTCTGCGTCATTCAGCCAGTAGACACGCAGCCTGTGCTGGTCGGGATCGAGAGCCACGAAGGTGCGACCGAAATCCAGGTCCGTCGGCGTCTGCAGGATGGAAAGACCGCGGCCAGCCCAATCGGCGTGCGTCGCATCAACGGCTTCAGGGGCGTCCAGCTGGAAAACGATCTCGGAGCCTCCGCCGGCAGCGGCAGGAGCAGGCAGCGCCGTATGGCGCGACCACAGGCCGAGCTTGAAGCCGTTGTCGAGCACGAACAGCACGAAGGTTGGTGACGATTCGACAGGCGTGCGGTTGAAAAGCGCCTGATAGAACACACCGCTGACCTGCGGCTGGTCGACAAACAGAATGACGAAGTTGGGGCTTTGCATGATGGCTCTCCGGTGTTGTGAGTGGAGAGACTGTAGTCGAAGCCACTGTCAGATTCTGGCAGCAGTAAGTCAGCGTTGCGACGCGTCCGGCAATGTCGCCCGCCACTGCTTGAGCAGGGACTGCCGCCGCTTGGGATAACGCTGGCCGGTCGCGTCGAGCGTCGCGATCCTGTCGGTGCGGAAATGCCGGAAATCCTGCCGCATCTCGCACCAGGCCACCATCACCCGCACCTTGTCGAAAAAGCCGAGTGCAAAAGGCCACACGATGCGCTCACTGCCGGCACCACCGGCATCGCTGTAGGTAATGGCGAGTTTCCGTTCGTCGCGGATCGCCTGGCGCACGGCCGCAAGGTCGATGCCTTCGCTTGCCCCCATGCGTGGACCGACCAGGAGCGCCGACGCATCGAGATCCTCGCGCAGATCTTCAGGCAGCACGGCAGCGATCTTGGCAAGCGCATCGGCCGCCGCCCTGGCCAGCCGGTTATCCGGCTGCTTGGCCACCCAGCGTGAACCGAGCACGATCGCCTCGATCTCCTCGTCGGTGAACATCAACGGCGGCAGCATGAAACCAGGCTTCAGCACATAACCCAGCCCCGCCTCGCCCTCGATCGGCGCACCCTGGCCCTGCAGCGTGGCGATGTCGCGATAAAGCGTGCGGATCATATGCCGAGTTCTTCGGCCAGGGTCTGCCCGCTCACCGGCAGCCGGTAGCGACGCAAGGTCTGGACGAGATCGAGCAGGCGTTCGGAGCGCGACATTGTGACCTTATACAGCGCAGGCCGTTCTCGTGCCTTCGAATTGTCAGCTTTCCGCTTGAAGTATTCCTGCCTCCGTCGCGCGACCGGCCCTTCATGTTGCACGGTTTCGGCCCCTATGCCAAAAGCAGCGCGAAACGCGGAGCCTCCTTCTTGAAATTCACGCGCGACAAACGCCGGGACAAATCAGGCCGCCGAGACAGCGGCACCCAGCCGCCGCGCGCGCAGGACGACCGCCGCGACAAGCGTCCGGAACGCAAGCCCGAGCGACAGCAGGGGCAGAAGCAGGCACTTCGCCCCGAGCCGAAAGCCGAGCGCCAGGAAAACCGGGCACCACGGCCGGTCGAACAAAAAAACGAAACCCATCCCGAAACCAAGGCCGAAACCGGGCAGCGTGTGCTGACCCGCCGCGAAGGCG
Organism: Mesorhizobium sp. Pch-S; assembly: GCF_004136315.1. NCBI lineage: Bacteria > Pseudomonadati > Pseudomonadota > Alphaproteobacteria > Hyphomicrobiales > Phyllobacteriaceae > Mesorhizobium > Mesorhizobium sp. Pch-S. The sequence goes on along the minus strand of NZ_CP029562.1, from coordinate 3,602,978 downwards.
TTCTTCCGGCTGAAAAATTGCCGCTGATCCTCGAAGTCGCGCCCAATGCCGATTATGCGCTGCTGGACAGCGGCAACGGCCAGAAACTGGAGCAATACGGCCCCTATCGCATCGTGCGCCCGGAAGGCCAGGCGATCTGGCAGCCGGCACTGCCGGCCAAGGACTGGGATCGGGTCGACGCCATCTTCACCGGCGACACTGACGAGGAAGGCATGGGCCGCTGGCGGTTCCCGCGCCAGCCGCTTGGCGAAACCTGGCCGATGAAACATGACGGCATCGACTATCTCGGCCGCTTCACGTCTTTCCGCCATGTCGGCGTCTTTCCCGAACAGGCCTCGCACTGGGACCATATGGCCGGCCTGATCGAGAGCACCAGGCGACCAGTCAAGGTATTGAACCTGTTCGGCTATACGGGGCTCGCCTCGCTGGTGGCGGCGCGCGCCGGCGCCGAAGTCACCCATGTCGATGCATCCAAGAAAGCCATCGGCTGGGCGCGCGAAAACCAGGAGATGGCAGGCCTCGGCAACAAGCCGATCCGCTGGATCGTCGAGGATGCGATGAAGTTCGCAGAGCGCGAAGAGCGCCGCGGCAGCCGCTACGATATCATCCTGTTCGATCCGCCGGCTTATGGCCGAGGACCAAAAGGCGAGGTCTGGCAATTGTTCGAGCACCTGCCTGCGCTCACCGACATCTGCCGCTCGATCCTGACGCCGAAGCCACTGGCCGTGGTCCTGACTGCCTATTCGATCCGCTCTTCCTTCTTCGCAACCCATGCCCTGATGCGCGATACCTTCGCCGGCATGGGCGGACGTGTGGAATCAGGCGAACTGATCATCCGTGAGCAGTCCGCCGGACGCGCGCTTTCCACCTCCCTTTTCTCGCGTTGGGTGGCAAAATGACGGACTATGAGAACCGCCGTGCCGTCGGGCAGGTCAAAGAGGTCACCAGCCTGGCCAACCCGCTGGTGAAAGACATCAAGGCGCTGGCGCTGAAGAAATTCCGCGATAGCCAGAATGCGTTCATGGCCGAAGGCCTGAAACTGATCATCGATGCGCTCGACCTCGGCTGGCAGATCAAGACGCTGGTCTTCGCCAAGGCTGGGCGCGGCAACCAGGCTGTCGAAAAGGTCGCCGCCCGCACCGTCGCTGCAGGCGGCATGGTGCTCGAGGTTTCAGAAAAAGTGCTGTCCGCCATCACCCGTCGCGAGAATCCGCAGATGGTGGTGGGTGTCTTCTCGCAGAAATACATGACGCTGAAGGACGTCCGCCCGAAAAATGGCGATGTCTGGGTGGCGCTTGACCGCGTACGCGATCCCGGCAACCTAGGCACGGTACTGCGTACCGTCGACGCTGTCGGCGCCAAGGGCGTCATCCTGATCGGCGACACCACCGATCCGTTCTCGCTTGAGACCGTACGGGCCACCATGGGGTCGGTCTTCGCCGTGCCGGTCGCCAGGGCAACGCAGGATGCCTTCCTGTCTTGGCGCAAGGGCTTCCCCGGCCTTGTGGTCGGCACGCATCTCAAGGGCGCTGTCGACTATCGCTCGGTCGATTTTTCGAACCGCCCGGTGCTGCTCCTGATGGGCAACGAGCAACAGGGCTTGCCGGACGATCTCGCCGCCAGCTGCGACAGGCTGCTGCGCATCCCGCAAGCCGGACGCGCGGACTCACTGAACCTGGCAGTCGCCACCGGCGTCATGCTTTTCGAGATTAGACGTGGCGCGCTGACGCTGGAGGACCGATCCTGAAATCGCTGACGCCCTATGCCCTGCTGACCATCGTCGCCATCGCGCTCGACCAATGGATCAAGCAATGGGTCGAAACCGGCCTGCCCTTTCAGGAGAAGATCGACCTCGTCCCCTTTCTGGCGCTTTTCCGCACTTACAACACCGGCATCGCCTTCTCGATGTTTTCGTCGCTGAGCGACACCGGCCTGATCGCCGTTGCCGCGGTAGTGGTCGTCTTCGTGCTCTATCTGGCTCTGAAAACCCCACCAAACCAGGTGCTCGCCCGCATCGGCTTCGCGCTGATTGTCGGCGGTGCGCTGGGCAATGTCATCGACCGCACCGTCTACGGACATGTCATCGACTACATCCTGTTCCACACCCCGGTCTGGTCTTTCGCGATCTTCAACCTGGCCGATGTCTTCATTTCGGTAGGAGCTGCAGCCGTGGTTCTTGACGAATTCATCACCTGGCGGCGACAACCGCGGCCTTAGAGCAATTCCAGCAAGGGCACGAAGTGGTCTTGTTTCTGGAATTCCATGAAAACAAAGAGTTAGGGCATTTAAGCGTTTCCGCGAAAAGCAGAAGCGCTCCGGGCCGATTGACCACGGTTGTTTTCGAACTAGCCTGATCTTCTCATCCAGGATCGAGGAGCAGCCAGTGCCGGACACCTTCAAAGCCATTCTTGTCTCTCGCGACGAAGACAAGAAACAGTCGGTCACGGTCACCGAGCTGACTGAAGCCGATCTGATGGAAGGCGATGTCGTCGTTGCGGTCGAGGCCACGACGGTGAACTACAAGGACGGGCTGGCGATCACCGGCAAGGCGCCCGTCGTGCGCCGCTGGCCGCTGGTGCCCGGCATCGATTTCGCCGGCACGGTGCTCTCATCCAGCCATGCCGACTGGCGCAAGGGCGATCGCGTCATCCTGAACGGCTGGGGCGTCGGCGAGACCCATTACGGCGCCTATGCCGAGCGCGCTCGCGTCAAGGGTGACTGGCTGGTGCCGCTACCGGAAGGCATCACGGCGCATGACGCCATGGCTGTCGGCACCGCGGGTTATACAGCGATGCTTTCGGTGATGGCGCTCGAGCGCCACGGCATCGTGCCGCAGCGTGGGCCGGTGATCGTGACGGGAGCCGCCGGCGGCGTCGGTTCCGTCGCCGTCTCGATCCTGTCGAAACTTGGCTACCACGTCATCGCCTCGACCGGACGGGCTTCGGAAGAGGCCTGGCTGCGCGATCTCGGCGCAGCCGAGATCGTCGCCCGCGACGAGCTGACCGGACCGGCGAAACCGCTCGCCAAGGAGCGTTGGGCGGGTGGTATCGACGCTGTCGGCTCCACCACGCTGGCCAACGTCCTCTCGATGACCGCCTATGGCGGTGCCATCGCTGCGTGCGGCCTGGCTGGCGGCATGGACCTGCCCTCATCGGTCGCTCCGTTCATCCTGCGCGGCGTCTCGCTGCTCGGCATCGATTCCGTCATGGCGCCAAAGGAAGTGCGGATCGAAGCCTGGCGGCGCATCGGCAGTGACCTCGATCTGGCAAAACTCAAGGCGCTTTCCAACACCATCGGCTTTGACGGCATCATTGCCGCCGCAACCGACATCGTCGAGGGCAAGATCCGTGGCCGGGTCGTCGTTGACATGGAGCCTGCCGATTAACGACTTCAGGCCGCTCCCCGTCCGAGCGCCTCCTCGAAAGCCTTGAGTCCGTCCCCGGATAGCCAGGACCGGAACGAGATGATTTCCGGATTGATCTGGCGCATGACATCCAGGTCGACATGGTCGGCAAGCGGCCCTGTTTCAAGGCTGGCGGCCATGTGCCCGAGATCGGGATTGGCCATGAGGGTCTCTTCGGAAAAGCGCGCATAGGCGATCGGCCGGCCGGCGGCTTGCGTCAGAACGGCCTCCAGATCGCTGCCGGTAACTGTATCGCCGGCAATCTTCAGCGTTTCGCCGCCAAACCGGCTCCTGTCGGCGAAGACCGCGGCTACAAATTTTCCGATGTCGGAGACGGCAATGAGCTGCATCGCCTGATCCGGACGGAGGAAGAAACTGTAACTTCCTTCCTCCAGTCCGAAGCCTGGCCTCGCCAGCATCTCCATGAAGATCATCGGCCTGATGATGGTTGCGGTGATCGGCAGGCTGCGGACATGCGCCTCGATACGCGGCTTGGCGTCGAAACGCGCCACACCTGTCAGCCTGTCTCCCGCACTGGCACCGGAGGAATAGACAAAATGGCGAACGCCGCGCTCGACGGCGATGTCCGCAATGGATACTCCGGCGCGCACTTCCTCTTCCTGGGCCAGATTGCCCGGCAGGACGCTGAAGACGCCATGCACGCCCTTCATCGCTGCCCGGATCGCCTCGATATCCTCAAGCGATCCCTGTGCCAGTTCGACGCCGGCATCGTTAAGCGCGATCGACCTTGGCGCGGCAGTGTCCCTCACCAGCGCACGAACGGACCACTGCGCCTGTCGGAGCGCCCTGGCGACCGCTCCGCCCTGCCGGCCCGTCGCACCGAACACCAGGATTGGAGGCTTGTCATTCGTCATTCGAGAACCCTCGTGTTGAACAAGGGTCCCCATATATACTGCTGGAACGCTGGCGGAAGACGGCACATTTTCCAGCCTCGGGCACAAGGATGATACGCTTGGACAGATCCCACCATGCAAGGCCTGACGAGATTGCCGAGGCTGGCCGCCGCTTCAAACCATCCCCATCGAACGGTGTCTGTACGAGGCTCGGCGACAAATGGACCGTCCTGGTCCTGTGGCGCCTTTCGATAGCACCCGGGAGGCGGCTTCGTTTTTCAGGACTCAAAAACGAGGTCGAAGGAATTACGCAGCGCATGCTGACGCTTACGCTGCGCAATCTGGAGCGCGATGGCCTTGTGGCGCGCCACTATTTTCCTGAAGTACCCCCGCGCGTCGAATATCAGCTGACCGAGATGGGCACGGGCATTTTGTCAGCGCTTGAAGGCCTCAACTTCTGGATACAGGACAATCTGCCCCGTATCGAGCAAAGTCGGCGCGCCTACGATGATGCCGGGCCGTGAGGTACGAGGTTTCGTCAGATCGCCGCAGAATAGTCGGTCGGACGCAGCACGCGCTCGGTTATCTGGCCGACCATGTTGCCGGATTCAGCGCCGGTTTTCTCCTTGATCTCGGACCACTCGCCGTCCGCCATGAACTGTGCCCAGGCATCGGTCATCGTCCGCTCGTCAGGCCAGCGCAGCATATAGACAAACTCGGTTCGGTCTTGTTGCTGCGTCTCCCACAGAGCGACAAAGTCGAAGCCGTATCTTTTCATGATACGGATGGCGTGGTCACGGAAGCGAGCATGGAAAGCTGCCTTGTTCGTGTCGAAAATCTCGTAGATGCGCAACTGGTGGATCACCTGGATATCTCCTTTCTGCTTTTCAGCCAGGGCCGGAGACAGCGCGGACCACGCCGCCATGATCATGGTTGCAAGGATCTCCCGACGGTTGGCAGCCAATCGGCGGGCATTTGCCCTGGCTTGCCCACGCTGCCGGGATTTCTCGCCGATGCCCATGGTTCGCTCCACTCTGGCTTGGTGTCCAGAATGGGCGATCGGAATGTGTAGGTAAAATATATTATTCTATTCGGTTTGATACTCTCAAGATATCAAACCGCCGGCCTGCCGTGCGATTTCGAGAAATTTGGCGCGGGCGGGTGCTGACTTCGAAGCGTGCCAGGCTGCAAGCACATCCAGGAACAAGGCATCTCCCATTCCCTCCGCCGCGATATGGCGAAAGACGATGCCTTCCCGTCGTCCGTGACTGACGGAGGCCGGCACGAGGGCAATGCCCAGGCCACCCGCGACCAGCCCAGCGATTGTCTCGATCTGCCGGGCCTCTTGCACGATGCGAGGCGAGAATCCGGCCGCATTGCAGAGCGCAATCATCTGGTCGTAGAATCCCATGCCTTCCGAGCGGGGCGTCACGATGAAATTGTCCTGCGCCAAGCCAGCGAGGGAAACCCGCTCCTCGGCTGCCTGGGCATGATCTTCCGGCAAAGCCACCATGATCTCTTCACGCGCAATGCGCTCGAAAACCAGTTCCGGAACCGCGATGCCTGGCCGCCGCATCAAGCCGATATCCGCCTGGCCCGCTTTCAATGCAGAGACCTGTTCGGCAGTCGTTCCCTCCCGCAACATCAGTTCGACATCGGGCAAGCTTGACCGAAAAGCCTGCACCACCTTGGGCAGGAAGTTGAAATGCAGCGTGCCGACAAACACGACTTTCAAACTGCCACTCGTTCCGGACGCGATCCGTCTCGCCTGTTCGACGCCCGTTTCCAGTGTCTCGAGCATGATCCGCGCCGTATCCAGAAATGAGATGCCCGCAGGCGTCAAAGCCACGTTGCGGTTGTTCCGGATGAACAATGGCGCGCCGATTTCGCTTTCCAGCCGGCGGATGGCCTGGCTGAGAGGCGGCTGTGCCATATGCAGCCGCTCTGCAGCCCGGTGGAAATGCAACTCTTCGGCAACGGCAATGAACTGGCGAAGCAAACGAATCTCGATCATCGGGCCGAAGTTACAATGATTGCGAAGCGGCTCCATACTCCGCGTCCGCCGCAGGACGTCAAAGGAAAACCGGCCAATTCCTAAAATTCGAACGGTTCGACCCAGCCTTCCATAATTTATCTGTGGCTAAGATAGCTGCATGATAGGGGACAGAGCTGCCATAAAGGTGGAGGGTGAGCATCAGGCGAATCCGGCTGAGCCGGCAACGCCTCGTCGCGTGCTGGCCACGACGCCACCACTGGTGCCAACGCTGGACAGGCGCGAGCACGAAGGCCTGCCCTTCGTCATTTTCGTTGCACTTGTCGTTCTCGCCGGTCTTTCCCATCTCACCGGCGCACCGCCCTTCATCGCCCTGGGCGTGCTGCTGACCGGCATTGCCGGCCTGGCTCTCTTCGTGCGCAACCGGCGCAGTGAGCACACCGCGGTCTCGATCCTCGACGACACGGCAGCCCGCAGCCGTGCCGAAATCGAAACCATGGCCGACCGCATGTGGGAGATGCAGGAAAGCGAGGAGCGTTTTCGTGGTCTCATCGATGCACTCGGCGACCTGGTCGTCCATCGCGACCGCGACGGCCGCATCGTCTACGCCAACCGTGTCTTCGCCGACCTCGTCGGGCAGAGCCAGACCGATCTGGCCGGAATGCTGCTGACGGAACTCGGCATCGACATCGGCATCGTTCCGGACGCAGCTTTTTCCGACCATGACTGCCTGAGTTCAACCGACGTCGCCATCCGTACGCAGAACGGTCCGCGCTGGTTTTCGTGGATTGAACTATCGATGCGCGACAAGGACAGTGCCGAGGTTTCCCACCGGGCGATCGCGCGTGACATCACGGCGCGCAAACAGGCGGAATCCTCACTGATCAACGCCCGCGAGCGCGCCGAATATGCCAGCCAGGCCAAGTCGCGCTTCCTCGCCACCGTCAGCCACGAGATCCGCACGCCGATGAATGGCATCATGGGCATGGCCAAGCTTCTTGCCGACACCAGGCTGACGCCTGAACAGCGTACCTATGTCGGAGCGGTCTCGACATCGGCCAGCGCGCTGCTGGCCCTGATCGAGGACCTGCTCGACTATTCCAAGATCGAGGCTGGCCGTTTCGCACCCGAACCTCAACCGATGTCGCCACGCGAGATCGCCGACAATGTCGTGGAGCTTCTCGCCGCGCGCGCCTTCGCCAAAGCCATCGGCCTGGCCTGCCACGTCGCACCGGATGTGCCTCAGATCATCACGGCCGATCCCGGTCGCGTTCGGCAGGTGCTGCTCAACCTGATTGGGAACGCCGTCAAATTCACCGAAACAGGCGGAGTTCTGGTGAGCGTCACGCGCCGGCGCGCCGACAGCGGTGACCGCATCGTCTTCTCGATCACCGACACCGGGCCAGGCCTCAGCGAAGCCGATATGGATCGCATCTTCGAGGATTTCGAGCAGGCCGATGGCACATCGACCCGCAAGCATGGCGGCGCCGGCCTTGGACTGGCCATCTCACGACGGCTGGCGGCGGCCATGAACGGCACGATCAGCGTTTCCAGCGCCCCCGGCGAAGGCTCCGAATTCATCTTCGAACTGCCGGCACGGGAAGCGATCGAAACGACCGAGGATCGCACCGGCGTGCTGACCGATCGTCGCGCTGTCATCATTTCGGAAAACACCATCGAAGCCGAAGCGATTGCACGGACCATCCGCACCCATGGCGGCCGCGCTGAAATCGTCGCCAACGCCACCCAGGCCTTGCCCTTCGCGGGGTTCTGCAATGTTCTCCTGATTGATGCGCGCCAGGAAGACAAGGAGTGCCGGACGCTCAAGCGGCTGCGGCAGACTGGCTTCGTGGCATGCGAGGCGGTGACGCTTATCGCCCCATCGGACCGTGGTGCCCTGGTCGAGTTCCGCGCCGGCGGATACGCGACGTTCCTGGCCCGCCCCGTGCGCGGTGAAACCCTGCTGCGGGTGCTCCTGGCCGGCCACGCCGCTGTCGGCGGCCCACTGCCCGGCCCGAACCATTCCTCGATCGCACCGGCAGGTCCGACAGGCGGTCTTTCGGTGCTGATCGCCGAGGACAACGACATCAACGCAATGCTCGCCCGTGCCAGCCTTCAGAAGGCAGGACATCACGTCGACATCGTCAACAATGGCCGCGCTGCCGTCGATGCCGTCGCGACGGAAAACCCCGCCAGACGTTACGATGTTGTGTTGATGGACCTGCATATGCCGCTGATGGACGGCATGGACGCCATCGCGGCGATTCGCCGTCATGAGGAAGCGTCTGGTGTGGCGCCGATACCGATCATGGTGCTGTCGGCTGACAGCCAGGAAAGAACCCGTCATGCCGTTCTGGCCCACGGTGCCTCCGGTTTCGTCACAAAACCGCTTGATCCACAGGCTTTGGTACACGCCGTAGAGAGCCAGGCCGCCGCCTGATTCCGCAATTTCGCACCCTTAGGTAAGCCGGCTAGGCAGGGGTTCGTTGCCGTCTTCCCCTTGCTCCTCACTTTGTATCACGGTACTGTCACAATCCTGTAGCACCTACATCGTATCCCGACGCCAAGAGGGATGGCTCGAAGGAGAATCACTCGTGCATACAGCGATGCCGCAAGGTGAGATGCAGGGGAACACCGGAGGCAGCGCGATCCAGAGGATGAGGACGATCGAGTCCATCACCGGTACCTTGGGCAAGATCGGCAGCCTTGAAGTGCGGCTGGCCCGCGACGAACTGGAAATCGCCGCCGCCCAGGAAATCCGCTACCGTGTCTTCTACGATGAGCTCGGTGCCCGCAAGAGCCGCCTGCAGTCACTGGAACGGCGGGACGCGGATCGTTTCGATCCTGTCTGCGATCACCTCCTGGTATTCGACAACGCCCTGCCCGGCCCGGATCATCGCCGCATCGTCGGCACCTACCGGCTGCTGCGCCAGGAAACCGCGGTTCGCGCCGGCGGCTTCTATTCCGAGGATGAATTCGAACTGAGGCGGCTCATCGCCAAGCACCCTGGCCAGCGCTTCCTCGAGCTCGGCCGTTCCTGCGTGCTGCCCGAATACCGCTCGAAGCGCACCATCGAAGCGTTGTGGCAGGGTCTGTGGGCGTATTTCACGCACTACGACATCGGTGTCCTGACCGGTTGCGCTTCGTTCCACGGCATCGTTCCGGCCGCGCATGCCGAGGCCCTCACCTATCTCGCGCATCATTGCCGCACCAGCCCGGCCTGGGATATCCGCGCCAATGACGGGCGCTATTGCTCCATGGACCTGATGCCGATCGAAGCAGTCAACACCAAGGCCGCGATCGCTGCGATGCCGACATTGGTGAAGGGTTATCTGCGCGTCGGTGCACGCATCGGCGACGGCTGTGTCATCGACCACGATTTCAAGACCGTCGACGTCTTCATCGTGTTGCCCGTGCGCGAGATCGGCGCCCGCTACCTGAATTATTATGGCGGCGAAGGGCAGCGTTTCGCCGCCTAGCAACGACGATGGCTGACGGCTTTTCCGCCATCTTCGAACGCCTGAAACAGGCCGTTCGAGAGCTGCCCGATATTGTCGAGACCACATCCTATGGCACTCCGGCTCTTAAGGCCGGCAAGAAACTGCTCACCCGCGTCAAGGACGCGGAAACGGCGGTGGTGATGTGCCCGCTCGACGAGAAGGAAATGCTGCTCCAGGCAGCGCCCGACGTCTATTTCGAGACGGATCACTACAAGGGCTGGCCGGCGCTGCTTGTGCGCATGAATGCCGTGTCGGACGACGAGTTGCGTCATCGCCTGGAGCGGACCTGGCTGACCCAGGTTCCGAAAACGAAAGCCAGGGCATGGCTGGCCGGACGGGAGAAAGCCTCCAGCAGGTAATTTCGCCCCGGAGCCGGGTCGATGAGATCTACGGAATATCTTCCGGGCGTCGTCCTGGACGACTTTTGTAAGGCGGAAACGACCAGCCGAATTTCAGCGCACCGCCCCGCACCGCGAAAGCCGCAAGCACGCCGGCGGGATAGGAGACCTGGCCTGGCAGATGGAGAAGCTCGCCAGCCGTGTAGACCCCGGCACCGATGATTGCCGCTGTCACGTAGATTTCCGGTGTGAGCAGCACGGAAGGTTCACCGGCCAGCAAATCGCGCAGGATTCCGCCGAAACAGGCAGTGAGCATGCCCATGATGATCGAAACCGCCGGCGAACCGGTGATCGCCATGCCTTTCGCCGCCCCTATCACCGCGAAGACGGCAAGGCCGATCGCATCAAGCCACAGCAGAAGCTTGTAGCGGGATTCGACACGGTGTGCGCCAAAGAACACCACCAGGGCGACCACGGTGCAGATCAGCACATAATCGCGATTGCCGATCCAGAACACCGGCACGCCGAGGATCAGGTCGCGGAAAGTGCCTCCGCCGATACCGGTCACCGCAGCGAGAAAAAGGAAACCGACGATGTCGAGCTGCTTGCGCGAGGCAGCCAACGCCCCCGTCGCCGCGAACACCGCAACGCCGGCATAATCGATGAAGGTAATGGCGGACATCGGAAGCCTGAGGCTGGAGCGGCAGTAAGTCGGCAGCCGGAATCTATATGCAGCGTGCTGCAAAAGCCAAGGGCGCCGCGGTTCTCACCTGGCGCCCTTTTCCTATTTTGCCGACTGCCTGTTGCCGACTGCCTGCTCAGGCATCCTTCTCGGCCTGCTCGTTGACCGGGCCGGGCTCGGTAGGCTCGGCAGCGACCTTCGGGCCGCCCTTCGAGACGCCGACCATGGCCGGGCGCAGCACGCGCTCCCCGATCGAATAGCCCGGCTGCACGACCTGGACGACCGTGTTGGCCGGAACATCCGGATTAGGCACTTCGAACATCGCCTGATGGAAGTTCGGATCGAATTTCTCGCCTTGCGGCTCAAGCTTCTTCACGCCGTGACGCTCGAGGGCGCCAAGCATGGCACGCTCGGTGATGTCGACGCCATCGATCAGGGCTTTGAGGCCGGCGTCGGCGGACGCCTTTGCCTCAGCTGGAATCGCCTCCAGCGCACGCGCGAGATTGTCCGACACCGAAAGCATGTCGCGTGCGAAATTGGCGATCGCATAGGTGCGGGCGTCCTGAACGTCGCGCGCGGTGCGGCGGCGCAGGTTCTCCATCTCGGCTGCGGTGCGCAGCGCCTTGTCCTTCAGTTCCTCGTTTTCCTTCAGCAGTCGAACCAGCGCCTCGTAATCGCCATCGACGCCACCTTCGGCGCGCTCCGTTTCGGCTTCCACCGCTTCGATATCTTCAGGCGCGCGTTCGTCTTTTGCCTGGTCGCTCATCGCCATTTCCCGTCATGCCGGTTGGTTCTGGATTTGTGCCCGATATCGAGGTTTGGGACTCAAAAATCAAGGGGAAAGGGTATTTCCGGCAAGCAACGGCTGCCGAAATTCAAAAGCAGCCAATACATACGAATTAAATCAAATTTTACGCTGTTTTCGTTCCTCGCTTGCCAAATTGACGCAATATGGGAACGATTCACCGGCGGGGAAGTTTCAAGGCCGACTAAGGATTTTGAGGCCATGTCCCGCACCAATGCAGTCAAGCACGATCCATTGACGACGCAGATCAGGCGTCAGTTTTCCGATCGCTCGAACCAGCGGTTCCTGCATAGCTTGCCGACATTCAAGGTCGTGAACGAGCTTCCGGAACCGCTGCGCACCTTGCTTGAGAAGCTCGACGCACAGGAAAGCAGCACGCGCGGCCGCTAGGGCGGCGTTTCCGTCAGGCGGCAGCGACCTTGATCAGGTCGGCAGCCTTTTCCGCGATCATGATTGTCGGCGCGTTGGTGTTGCCACCGATCAGCGTCGGCATCACCGAGGCGTCGACCACCCGCAGGCCCGAGAGGCCGCGCACACGCAGTTGCGGGTCGACCACCGCCATGTCATCCGTACCCATTCGGCAGCTGCCGACGGGATGATAGATCGTATCCGCGCGCGAGCGGATATGGTGCATCAGCTCGGCATCGCTGGTGACCCCTGCCGTGTAGAGTTCCTTGTGGCGGTATTTCGCCAGCGCCGGTGCCTCAAGCACATTGCGCATCATCTTCGCTCCTTTGAGCATCAACGCCGCGTCGCGCTCGTCAGAAAGATAACGCGGATCGATGCGCGGCGCGGCAAGCGGATCGGCACTCGCAAGCGTCACCTCGCCCCGCGAATGCGGCCTGAGCACGCAGACATGGCATGAGAAGCCGTAGCCCATGTGCATCTTGCGACCGTGGTTGTCGACAATCGCGATGATGAAATGCAGTTGCAGGTCCGGCCGCTCGAGCCCCGGCTCCGACTTCATGAAGGCACCACCTTCCGCATAAGGCGTCGCGATCATGCCGGTACCGTCCTTGCGCCACTGCAGGATGTGTTTCACCAGGTTGATCGTGCCCTTGAAGCCAAGGCCCATCATGTCGGTTTCCCTGGACTTCCAACTCATGATGAAATCGAGATGGTCCTGCAGGTTCTTGCCGACCCCCGGCAGATCATGGGTCACCGCGACGTTCTGGGCCGCGAGTTCCTTGCCGGGCCCGATGCCGGACAGGAGCAGGAGTTGCGGCGACCCGAACGCACCACCCGAAACCACGACCTCGCGCCCTGCCTGGGCAAAGGCTTCGCCATTGGCGGTCCGATAGCGGACACCCACGGCGCGCTTGCCGTCCAGCACGATGCCGGTGGCATGGGCACCGGTGACCACGGTGAGGTTCTTGCGGTACATCGCAGGATGCAGATAGGCCGCCGCCGCCGAGCAGCGTTCGCCATTGCTCTTTCCACCCCAGAACTGGGTGACTTGGTAGAGCCCGGCACCTTCCTGCTCGGCCCCATTGAAATCATCGTTCGGCCGGATCTGGTTCTCGCCGCATGCCGCCACGAAAGCGTGGCTGAGCGCGCGCGGGCTTTGCTGTTCGGCAACCCGCAACGGACCGTCGCCGCCATGCAGATCGCTTGCGCCACGCTGATTGCCCTCCGCGCGCTTGAAGTAAGGCAGCACATCGTCCCAGGACCAGCCCGTGCATCCGGCAGCAGCCCAGTCGTCATAGTCGGCCGGATGGCCCCTGACATAGAGCATCGCGTTGATGGCGCTGGAGCCACCCAGCGCTTTGCCACGCGGCTGATAGCCCTTGCGTCCATTCAGTCCCGGCTGAGGCACCGTCTCAAGGGCCCAGTTGTTGATCTTCGGACGGCCCGGCAGCAGCGCCACGATCCCGGCTGGCGCGCGGATCAGCATGTCCCTGCCCTCACCACCAGCCTCGAGCAGGCACACGCTGACGGACGGATCTTCGGAGAGCCGAGCGGCCAGTACCGAGCCCGCCGAACCGCCGCCGACGATGACGTAGTCGAACTTCATGAGGGCCTCCCCGGGATGGCGGCGGATGTTTCCGTCCGTCAGCAGAGAGAAACCTCAAACCTCAGGGTTGTAAAGAGATGCAACCAACCCGGCGAATTGGACCTTTGGCCGATCGTTTCGCGTCGATACGTGGTCAGTTGCCTGGGGTGCGGCGCCAGCTGTAGCCGCCGGCCGGCGCTGACGTGTCCGCTGCCGGCTGATAATAGACAGGAAGCCCGTCCAGTCGGCCCTCTTCCAGGCGCTTGAGAAGCACCGGATGCGAGATCTCGAACTCGTCGAAGCCGACACGCAACATGTGCGGCAGTTGATCGATCAGCACCTGGCCCGTTGCCCGGATCGCGCCTTCGAAACCGTGGCGACTGCGCAGCAGCGATGCCTTGGAGAAGGAACGGCCATCGGTGAACGCCGGGAAAGCCAATGCCACCAGCGAGAGCTGGTCGAGCAGGTCGACGACCTTGTCCAGCTGGTCACCTGGCTGCAGCGAAACACCGAGCCGTTCCCGGGCCGATGCCCTCACCTGCGGATCGAGATCGAGGAATACCTGCAACGGCAGGATGAAGCGGCCGTTGCCGGAAAGCGCCTCGGCCGTCTCGGCATGCGTCCAGTCATCCTCACGAAACCCTTTTGGGGTCCACAGGCGCAACGCCGGCGCGGCATTCATCTCGGGCTTTGCAGTCTCGGTCATGAAGGCGAGCATATGGCTTATTCTTCCGTCAATTTCCAGTGCGGAGAAGGGGTAAGGGACTAGGGCAGTAAGGTTGGATCGGCGTTTGCCTTGCTGCCTTACTTCCCTGATTTACAAAGACGCATCCGTGAGCGACTTCTCCAGGCCAGAGAGGTGAATGCCGCACTCGGTCTTGGCGTGACCGGCCCAGCGCCCGGAGCGGGCATCTTCGCCTGGCTGCACCGGCTGCGTGCAGGGGAAACAACCGATCGACAGATAGCCATAGGCGACAAGCGGATTTTCACGCAGCGCGTGCTGGCGCATGTAGTCGGCCTGGTCGGCGGTGGTGAAACGCGCGAGCGGATTGATGCGGATGCGTGAGCCGACCGCTTCGAACGCCGGCAGTGCCGCGCGGGTCGAAGCCTGGAAGCGTTTGCGCCCGGTGAACCAGGCACGATACGGCTCGACGCCACGCGCCATCGGCTCCACCTTGCGCACGTCGCAACAGGCGTCGGTGTTGGTCTCGTGCAGCTTGCCCGTCGGATCGATCCGGGCCAGCGCGGCCTCGTCAGGCGTGACGACCTGGATGTTGGTCAGGCCGAAGTCGGCGGCCAGCGCGTCGCGATAATCGAACGTTTCCTCGAAATGTTTGCCGGTGTCGAGGAAGATGATCGGCAAGTGCCTGTCGACCTCTGCGATCAGATGCAGCAGCACCGCCGAATCCGCGCCGAAGGAAGACACCGCGGCAAGTTCACCCGGAAACAGGTCCGACACAGCCCGCTCGATGATCTCGTGCGCGCTCAGGTGCCCGTACAACGCCTCGAACGCAGCGGCCTGTGCCGCCACGCCGCTTTCTCCGGGCACGGCCTGATCAAGCGGCCTTGGCTTCGCCAGCATAGAGCGCCTCCTTGAACGGCGCCGGGCCGACACGGCGATAGGCATCGAGGAATTTTTCCGACCTGTCGAGGCGAACAGCCAGGTAGGTTTCGACGACAGTTTCGATGGCATCGGTGATTTCGTCCGGACCAAAGCCACGGCCGATGATCTCGCCGACGGATGTGTGTTCATCGGCCGAACCGCCGAGCGTGACCTGATAGAGTTCCGCACCCTTCTTCTCGACACCGAGAATGCCGATATGACCGACATGGTGATGGCCGCAGGCGTTGATGCAACCGGAAATCTTCAGCTTGAGCTCGCCGATGTCGCGCTGCCGTTCCAGCGACGCAAAACGCTTGGAAATGTTCTGCGCCACGATGATCGAGCGCGCATTGGCCAGCGCACAATAGTCGAGCCCGGGGCAGGCGATGATGTCGGAGATCAGGTCTGAATTGGCAGTCGCCAGTCCGATCTCAGCCAGCCGGTCGTAGATCGCCTTGAGATCGGCGCGGGCGACATGCGGCAGGATCAGGTTCTGCTCATGGCTGACGCGCACTTCGTCAAATGCATATGTCTCGGCAAGATCGGCAACCGCGTCCATCTGGCTGTCGGAGGCATCGCCCGGCACCTCGCCAATGCCCTTCAGCGAAATCGTCACCGCCGCATAATCCGGATTGCGGTGGGTAACGACGTTCTGGTCGAGCCATTCGGAGAAGCTGCGTGAATCCAGTCGCGCCAGCTTGATCGCTTCGTCGCCCTCTGGTCGCGCAGGCAGTGCCGGCGGCGCGAAATAGGCGTCGATCGCCTTGATGTCGGCTTCGGGCAGCGTCAGTTCGCCATCCTTCAGCTCCGCCCACTCGGCTTCGACCTGGCGCGTGAATTCCTCGACGCCGGTCTCGTGCACCAGGATCTTGATGCGCGCCTTGTACTTGTTGTCGCGGCGTCCATAGAGATTGTACACGCGCAGGATCGCCGTGCAGTAGGACAGGAGGTGCTCTTCCGGCAGGAAATCGCGGATCTTCTTGGCCACCAGCGGCGTGCGACCCTGGCCGCCCCCGACATAGACCGCAAATCCGAGCTCTCCGGCCGCATTCTTTTTCAGATGCAGGCCGATGTCATGGGTCTGGATCGCTGCGCGATCACGCTCGGCACCGGTCACCGCGATCTTGAACTTGCGCGGCAGGTAGGAGAACTCCGGATGCACCGAAGACCACTGGCGCAGGATCTCGGCATAGGGGCGCGGATCGGCGGCCTCATCGGCAGCGGCGCCGGCGAAATGGTCGGCGGTCACGTTGCGGATACAGTTGCCGCTGGTCTGGATGGCATGCATCTCGACCGAGGCAAGGTCGGCCAGGATCGCCGGTATGTCGGACAGCGCCGGCCAGTTGAACTGGATGTTCTGGCGCGTGGTGAAATGGCCGTAGCCCTTGTCGTACTTGCGCGCGATATGGGCGAGCATCCTGAGCTGCTTCGACGACAGCGTTCCATAAGGGACGGCAATGCGCAGCATGTAGGCATGCAGTTGCAGATAGACGCCGTTCATCAGGCGCAATGGCCGGAACTGGTCTTCGGTGATTTCGCCGGCAAGGCGGCGCTCCACCTGGTCAGTGAACTGGGCGACGCGGGCCTGCACGAACTGATGGTCGAACTCGTCGTAGCGATACATGTCTTGTCCTCCGGATGCCTAAGCACCCGCTTGTCGTGATCAGGCTGCGGTCGGGCGTGCCTGTTTGCCGAGATCATTGCGGTTGGTGGGACCTGCAGCGCGGATTCTTTCGCGCAGGCGCAGCGGATGAATGACGCCATCGACGATCTCGACGTCGATGAGATTGACGTCGACCACCTCGTTGGCGGCAAAAGAGGCGGCGCCGATGGCTTCCAGACGCTCCTCGGCAGCCTTGTCGGCGGCGAGTTCCGAACTGTCGATGGTTTCGGCCCAGGCGCCGCCGGCATACCAGACGGCTTCGCCATCGGTGAGACGGTTTGCAGTCAGGATCTTCATGAAACGGCTCCCTGGATGACCGGCAGTCCGGCCTCTCGATGCTTGCCGGCCGCCAGCGGCTCGGAATGGTCGAAATTGGCGCCGGCGACCGCATCGCCGATGATGGTCATGACCGGGCCTGTCAGGTCGCTACGCGCCTCGAGCGACGGCAGGTCAGCCAGCGTGCCATGGAAACGGCGGCGGTTGGCCAGGCTGGCATTCTCGACCACGGCAACCGCGGTATCGGGCGAAAGGCCGGCTTCGATCAGCCGGCTGGCGACATGGGCGGCGACGCTGCGTCCCATGTAGACGGCAACCGTGGCACCGGAGATGGCAAGCTTCGCCCAGTCCGGCAGTGCGCCGCCCTTGAGGTCGTGGCCGGTGGTGAACACCATCGACGAGGTCACGCCGCGCAGTGTCAATGGCAGCTCGAAATCGGCGGCGGCAGCGAAGGCGGCAGTGACGCCGGGCACCACCTCATAGGAAACACCAGCTTCGCGCAGCGCGGCCATTTCTTCGCCGGCGCGGCCGAACACCAGCGGGTCGCCGCTTTTCAGCCGCACCACGCGACGCCCTTCACGACCGAGCGAAACCAGCAACGAGTTGATCTCGAGCTGCGACTTCGAATGACAGCCCTTGCGCTTGCCGACAGCCAGGCGTTCCGCGTCGCGACGACCCATGGCAACGACAGCTTCCGGAACCAGTGCATCGAACACGATGACATCGGCCTCCATGAGAAGACGCTGGGCACGCAAAGTCAGCAGATCTTCCGCACCGGGTCCGGCGCCAACCAGAGCTATGTGGCCGCCGAAGACCGCGTCGGAAAGCAGCAGTTTGGAAGCAGCGTCATGGGCTGCCGACAGGTTGCCGGCCTCCACGGCCCGCGCAGGCGAGCCGGCGAAGAAATCCGCCCAGAAGCGGCGACGGCGATTTCCCTTGGGCAGGATGCGCTCGGCTGCTTCGCGGAAGGTTGCGGCAAGAGCAGCGAGCGGCCCCAGCGAAGGCGACAGCAATTGATCGATCCGGGCACGGATCATCTGCGCCAGCACCGGGCCGGCACCTTCCGTGCCGATGGCAACCGCAACAGGCGCGCGATTGACCAGGGCCGGCGTGAAGAAGTCACACAATTCGGGCCGGTCGACCGCGTTGACCGGAATGTTCAAGGCGCGTGCATCGCTCGAAACCCGCCGGTCGAATGCTTCCTCGCCGGTTGCGGCAAAAACCAGCACGGCACCGGCCAGATGCCGGCTGTGGTAAGCTTCGGCAATGTGACTGGCGCTGTTTTCGGCAATCCAGGCGCGCAGCGCCGGTTCCACATGCTCGGCGACGATCACGACACGGGCGCTGGACTGGCCAATCAGCCGTGCCTTGGCCAAGGCCTCCTCGCCACCGCCGACGATGATCACGGCTTCGCCCTCCACCCGCATGAACACGGGAAAGGCATTGAGCTTGGGGGTGGCATGCGGCATTGCGGTAAGACCCTGAACAGGCTGGCATTTCTACGCGCATGCGGGAAAGAGCAGAAGGAACGCACTCGCGCGCCTTCGTTTTGGATGCAATCTCTTTTCTGAAAGCATGAGGGGCCGGAGAAAAATTTTCTCCCAACGCCAAAAATCGATCGACGGGATCGGGCTTTTATATCTTAGGCGGCCCTTCTAGCGCTCGTCGGGGCTCTCCGCAAAACACATTTTTCTAATTTCTATCTATTTAGTAGAATTAAGCATCAGGGCACCGGGATCGTCGCATGGTTCATCAAATCTCCCCGCTCGTGCATTTCGCATGCATTTCAATGACCTCGCGGGGTTGCACGGCACCGTCGCCATCCCCATAGTGCAAGAAGGCGGCGGCTCAGGGCGGCGCTCATCCAACATCGTTAGAGCGCCACGCGTCCGTTTGGACGCGTAAAGGACGCTCTAACACTTGAAACTGCGCATCGAGCTTTCCGAAAATCGATTCCGATTTTCGGGCCGATGCGTTAGACCAGAAGGGCGCTCCATCGACCATGCCGCATGACACTCCCCTTATCGCAACCATCGTCGTCGGTCTGGGGTTGGCATTTGTCTTTGGCGCCATAGCCAATCGTTTCCGCATCCCACCTCTGGTCGGCTATCTGCTGGCCGGCATTCTGGTCGGCCCCAACACCCCCGGTTTCGTTGCCGACCAGGGTCTTGCGCTGGAACTCGCCGAGATCGGCATCATCCTGCTGATGTTCGGCGTCGGCCTGCATTTCTCGATGAAGGACCTACTTTCCGTGCGTGCCATCGCGCTGCCCGGTGCGGTGGTGCAGATCGGCTTCGCCACCTTGCTCGGCTGGGGCCTGGCCTGGATGCTCGGCTGGTCGCTTGGCGCCGGCCTGGTCTTCGGCCTGGCGCTTTCGGTAGCCAGCACCGTGGTGTTGCTGCGTGCGCTGCAGGAACGCCGCCTGGTCGAGACCGAGCGGGGCCGCATCGCCGTCGGCTGGCTGATCGTCGAAGACCTGGCCATGGTGCTGACGCTGGTGCTTTTGCCGGCGCTCGCCGGCGTGCTCGGCGGGGTGGATCAGGCCCCTCCTCCGGGCGGGCTCTATGGGCTGACCGCCAGCTACGGCGTCTGGGGCGTGGTCGGCGTCACCCTGGCCAAGGTGGTCGCCTTCGTGGTGCTGATGCTGGTGGTGGGACGCCGGGTCATCCCCTGGGTCCTGCACTATGTCGCTCATACCGGATCGCGCGAACTCTTCCGGCTGGCCGTGCTGGCCGTCGCGCTCGGCGTCGCCTTCGGCGCCGCCAAGCTGTTCGGGGTTTCGCTGGCACTTGGCGCCTTCTTCGCCGGCATGGTGATGAGCGAATCCGAGCTCAGCCATCGCGCTGCCGAGGAATCGCTGCCGCTGCGCGACGCCTTTTCCGTGCTGTTCTTTGTTTCGGTCGGCATGATGTTCGACCCGTTCAGCGTGATGCAGCACATCTGGCCGGTTCTGGGCACGCTCTTCATCATCGTCATCGGCAAGTCGCTGGCGGCCTTCGCCATCGTCCTGCTGTTCGGCTATCCGATCGCGACGGCGTTGATCATTTCCGCCAGCCTGGCGCAGATCGGCGAGTTCTCCTTCATCCTGGCCGAACTCGGGGTCGGCCTGAAGCTTCTGCCCGAGGAAGGCCGCGACCTGATCCTTGTCGGCGCGATCCTCTCGATCATCCTCAACCCGGTGATGTTCCTGGTGGTCGACCGGCTGAAGCCATGGCTGGAGCAGCGGCGTGGAGCTGATGGCGTCGCGGTCGCTGCCGCCCCGATCGGCCCGGCAACGACGGTCGGACAGGTGGCGACCACAGGTGAAAAAGCAGAGGAGGATGATGCCCCGACGCCCACCACCTTGACCGACCACACCATCCTGATCGGTTACGGCCGTGTTGGCAGCCTTGTGGGTGCCGCGCTGAAACAAGCCAATGAACCCTTCCTCGTCGTCGAAGACGCCGACAAGACGATTAGCCGCCTGAAGGCCGATGGCATAGAAACCGTGATGGGCAATGCCGCCAAGGAGGACATCTTCGCGGCAGCCAATCCCAGCCTGGCCAAGCGGCTGATCCTGGCCATCCCGAATGCCTTCGAAGCTGGCCGCATCGCGCTCCTAGCCCGCGCTGCCAACCCGACGATCGAGATCGTCGCCCGCGCTCACTCCGATGCCGAAGTGGAACATCTGGAAGGGCTCGGGGCCAACACCGTCATCATGGGCGAGCGTGAAATCGCGCGCGGTATTGTCGAGGCCGTCCTGAAACCACAGCAGGCTCAGCCTGCAGCCGAGCCAGCACCGGCTACCTAGAGCGTTTCCGTTTTTCACGGAAACGCGGAAACGCTCTAAGTTTTTGTTTAGTCGCATTTTTGTAACGCCAAGTGATTCCACTTGGCTACAAAATGCTCTAGGCGCGGAATTGTCTTGAACCGGCTGCCCCTGCGGCCTTGCTAACTCGTGGTTGCCGCATGAGCAGCCTTGCGCGGTCGCGTTCCTCGGCAACGCGCCGCGCCCTGGCAGCAAGAAGATCCTTGCGAGCGACGAGGCCCACCAGTTTGCCTGACGCGTCGATCACCGGCACGCGGCCGATGCCGTTTTCCGCCATGCGATCCGCCAGATGGCCAACCAGTTCGTCCGGCCTGCCAAACAAAGGTTCCTCGACAAGCATGTCGCCAAGGCTGGCGGCACGATCGACGCTGCTGGTGTCGCTGAGCCAGGCCAGTACGTCTCCCCGCGAGACCATTCCCGTGACGGTCCGGTTCGATGCGATGACGGGATAGCTTTTATGGCGATGATCGGCACTCATGAAGTAGTCGATAGTTTCACCCACTGTCCACGACGCATCGATCACGTCCGGCTCCTTCACCATGACATCCTTGACCCAGGCCTGTTCGAACGGATCGGCCTGATATTCGCGCGTGATGTGAAGACCGCGGCGGGCGATCTTTTCGGTGAGGATGGAGCGTTTGAGCAGGAGCACCGTGGTGGCATAGGCGATCGCGCAGGCAACCAGCAAAGGCAGCAGCGCATGCTGGTCTCCGGTCAGCTCGATCGCGAAAAGCGTTGCCGTCAGCGGCGCACGCATCGTGCCTCCCATCATCGCCGCCATGCCGAGAAGCGCCCAGAAACCATTATCGGCCTGTGGCAGTACGGGCGACAACAGCGCGCCAAGCGCTCCACCGAAGATCAGCAATGGCGCCAGCACGCCACCGGATGTGCCAGAACCCAGCGCCACCGCCCAGATGATCGCCTTGACGACAAGCAGCAGCAGCGTTGCTTTGAAAACGAGGTCGCCGGCGAGCAGATGACGGATGTTGTCGTAGCCGACACCCAGGGCCGCCGGCTCGATCGTACCGCCAAGACCGACGACAACGCCGCCGAACATAGGCCACCACATCCAGTGGATCGGCAGCTTCTCGAACAGGTCCTCGGTGCCATAGACCATGGCCGTCAGCAGGCCGGAACCCAGCCCCATGGCGAGACCAACCAGCATCCATGACAGGAAGGCCGGCAACGAGGGCGCCATCTGACCGGTATAGGCAAACAGCGGCGCGGGATCGAGCAGCAGCGTCCGCTCCGCCGCAGCAACGGCCACCGCGACGACCACTGGCAGGAAACTCCTCGGCTTCCACTCAAAAAGCAGCAGCTCCACGGCCAGGAGCACCGCGGCAAGCGGCGTGCCGAAGATCGCGGTCATGCCGGCAGCTGCGCCCGCCACCAGCAGCGCCTTCCGTTCGCTGGAGCTGAGATGGATCATCTGCGCGATCAAGGAGCCTACCGCACCGCCAGTCATGATGATCGGGCCCTCCGCGCCGAACGGGCCGCCGGTGCCGATCGAAACTGCCGACGAAAGCGGCTTGAGCAGGGCAACCTTGGCGCTGATGCGGCTCTGCCCGATCAGGATCGCCTCGATTGCCTCCGGTATGCCGTGGCCGCGGATCTTCTCCGAGCCGAAACGCGCCATCAGACCGATGATCAGGCAACCGACAACCGGCACTCCGACCATAGCCCATCCGAGCGGCGAACCGGCGATCGGCAAGGCTTCCAGCGAGAACCGGCCATAATACGCCAGGTTGGTGCAGAGAGTGATGAGCCTGAGCAGTATCCAGGCAGTCCCGACGGAAGCGGTACCGACGACGACGGCGATGGCCATCAGCATCAGCACGCGCGCATCGGCGGTGAAATCGCCGGGCCTGGGGACGGAGTTTCCGGATGAGAAGTGAGTCGAGTTGCCCAGCCTGACATTGGCTGGCTTATGGGTTTCGGTCGATGTAGGCATGATGTCAGCGCTGTTGATGAATTTATATCGCATTACGATATAAATTCGCAGAAGGAAACGACCCGGTGATCAAAAAACCGAAAGCAGCATCAGGACGACCGCGGGCCGGCGGCGCGGAAAGCGTCGACTATCGGTCGCTTGCCGAGTTCCGCTATGCGATCCGCAGGTTTCTTGCCTTCAGTGAGGCCGCGGCGAGCGAGGCCGGCCTGACAGCGCAGCAGCACCAGGCTCTGCTGACGATCAAGGGGGTGGGCGAGGCCGATGGCTTGTCGATCGGCGAGCTGGCGACGCGGCTGCTGGTGCGGCAGCACACGGCGGCGGAACTCGCCAATCGGCTGGAGGAAGCGGGTCTCGTGCGCCGCCGTCCCGATCCCAATGACGGCCGGCGGGTGCTGCTGACGCTCACGCCCGAAAGCGAGAACCGCCTGCAGGCGCTTTCCGGCATTCATCAGGACGAGATCAGCTCGATGGCGCCGCAGCTCGTCTCCATTCTCGCGAAACTTAGCGGCGCAGAAACGCAAGAGTAGCGCGAGGACGTTTCCTCAAAATGGCAATGCGCGGCTTAACCACCGCCAAGGATGTCCAGGATCGAGGTGCCGCGCTTTTTCGTTGGCCCGCCGACGTCGCCCGGCGGCACCGGATGATCGATCGAGGCTGTGCTGCCATTGTCGCGTGGCATCGCGGGGCTGGTGTCCTGCGCCTGCTGGCGGACTGCGCGCTGTTGCGCAGGCTGGTCCGCCGAAGCCGACGGAGCGCCTCCGGGCACCGGCGCCGGCGGTGTCAGGTCAAATGGGATATCGTCCTGCACGATGGTGTCGGAAGGCGTCGAACGCCAGGTGCCAGGCAGCGGCTTCACCGGAACGCCCTGGTGTGCGGCCATCATGAATTCATGCCAGGCCTGCGCCGGCAGTGCGCCACCGGTGACGTTCTTCATCGCGGTGCCATCGTCGTTGCCGAACCACACACCGGTGGTCAGATTGGCGGTGTAGCCGACGAACCAGGCATCGCGTGAGTTCTGGCTGGTGCCGGTCTTGCCCGCGGAAGGCCAGCCGAAGGCGGCTTTCTTCGCGGTACCGACCTCGACGGTGCCTGACATCATCGAATTCATCATGCCGATGATCTCGGTTCGCGCCACGCGCGGTGCCGAGCCTTCCTTGGCCTTGTAGAGCACCTTGCCGTTGCCGTCGGTGATGCGGCGCACGAAATGCACCTCTGGCCGGAACCCGCCATTGGCGAACGGCACATAGGCCGAGGTCAACTCCAGCGGCGTCACTTCCGATGTGCCGAGCGCGATCGCCGTGTTGTTCTGCAGGTCGGACTGGATGCCCATGCGATGCGCGGTATCGATCACCGCATCGGGGCCGACTTCCATGGTCAGCTGTGCCGCCACCGAGTTCAAGGATTTGGCGAGCGCGGTCGCCAGCGTGACCTTGCCATAATATTTGCCCTTGAAGTTGTCGGGCGACCAGTTGCCGATACGGATCGGCGCATCGTTGCGGACACTGTCTGGCGTACGGCCGGCCTCCAGCGCCGTCATATAGACAAAAGGCTTGAAGGCCGAGCCGGGTTGCCGCCGCGCCTCGGAGGCACGGTTGAACTGGCTGGTCGAATAATCGTAGCCACCGACCATTGCCCGCACCGCGCCGGAATTGTCGATCGACACCAGTGCGCCCTGGGTGACGTTGAGTTTGCTGCCCTTCGCATCGATCAGCTCGCGGATCGATTTCTCGGCCAGCTTCTGCAGCGTGAGGTCGACCGTGGTTTCCACGACGATGTCGCCACGTACGTCGCCGATCAGGGTCGGCAGTTCTTCGACGATGGCGTCGGCGACGTAGTTTTCCGAACCTGTCCAGTAGGAAGGCGCGCGCACGGCGGGAGCCGCCATCGCGGTCTTCAATTCCTTGTCGCTGATCATGCCCTCTTCGCGCATGGCGCCCAGCACCAGCTGCGCCCGGCTCTCGGCCGCCTTGGGATCGCGTGCCGGCGAGAAACGCGACGGCGCTTTCAACAGGCCCGCCAGCAACGCTGCCTCGGAGAGTGTCACGTCGCGCGCGCTCTTGCCGAAATAGCGGCGCGAGGCTGCTTCGACGCCGTGCGCGCCCGAGCCGAAATAGACCCGGTTCAGATACATCTCCAGGATCTGATCCTTGGTGTGTTTCTGCTCCAGCCAGATGGCAAGCAGGACTTCCTGCACCTTGCGCTCCAGTGTGCGATCCGGTGTCAGGAACAGGTTCTTGGCGAGCTGCTGGGTCAGGGTCGACCCGCCCTGCCGCAAGTGACCGCCGATAAGATTGGTCACAACCGCGCGGGTGAAGCCGATCGGATCAATGCCGTAGTGGGAATAGAAGCGCCGGTCTTCGATGGCGATGACGGCTTCGGGGATGTAACGCGACATCTCGTTGAGCCCGACCGCCTCACCGCCGCTCATGCCGCGGTTGGCAATCAAATGGTCGTCGACATCGACGATCTTGATGTTGGGCGCACGATCCGGGACCGACCAGGTGGTGGCCGCAGGCATCTTGGCGCCGTAATAGACGACGACGCCGGCGACGGCGATGCCGCCCCAGATGGCGAGCACGAAGCACCAGTAAAGCAGCCGCCCGAACAGCCCGGTCTTGCTGCGCCTGCGCCGGCCACCACGAGACGACTTCGCTTTGGCCGTGCCACGTTTGCTGGAGGATTTACGGTTTCCCGGCACGACGCGGTCCTCTTCCCGCACCGAGAATCCCGTGGAAGAAGCCGTCTGCGACGGCCCGTCAAAGCTGGGCTCGATGCGTTTGTCCCTGCGGTCCGCCATGCGCGCTGCCGATAGTCCCGATGCCGATGGCGCTTCGGTGAAGACTAGATGAGGCGGTTTAAAGGCCGGTTAAAGGAAGATCTCTGTGCAAGCGACCAGCGCACAGATAAGCGGACCCTTGATCCACGAAATACGGCGCATCCACCCTTGACCCTGTCCTGACTTGCCGTAGCTTCGGCTCCGGCGGGCCGGGACGTGGAGGACATGTCTATGAGATGCACCCTTCTTGCGACCGCGACAGCGGTCAGTCTGCTCTTGCAAGCCCCAGCTTTTGCCCAGTCGACCAGCCCTACAGTCGAGGACACAGAAAAATTCCTCAAGAATGCCGAGGCCGCGCTGAATACGGAATCGGTTCGGGTCAACCGGATCCAGTGGGTGAACAGCACGTTCCTCACCGAAGACACCGACGCGCTCGCGGCCGAAGCCGGCGCCCGCCAGACCGAGCTTTCGGTTCGTCTCGCCTTGGAAGCCGCTAAATTCGACAAGGTCGAAGGCCTCAGCGACGAGGTCAAACGCAAGCTCAATATCCTGAAAGGCGGCATCGTGCTGCCGGCGCCAACGACGGCAGGCGCCGCTGACCAGCTGAACAACATCTCGACCAGGCTGCAGTCGGCCTATGGCAAGGGCGAAGGCACGCTGCGGGGCAAGCCGATCAACGGCTCCGACATCGAAGAGCAGATGTCGCTCAATCGCAATCCCGAAGAGCTCAAGGAGATGTGGACCAGCTGGCACGACAAGGTCGGCGCCCCGATGCGTGCCGACTATCAGCGGCTGGTCGAGATATCCAATGCCGGAGCCAGGGAGCTCGGCTACCCGAATGTCGGCGCGATGTGGCGCTCGCAATACGACATGCCCGCCGATGAGGTCGCCAAGTTGACCGACAGGATCTGGTCGGACACGAAGCCGCTCTATGACGACCTGCACTGCTATGTGCGCGGCAAGCTGAACGAAAAATACGGCGATGCCGTGCAACCCCGGACAGGTCCGATCCGTGCCGATCTGCTCGGCAACATGTGGGCGCAGGAATGGACTGGCATCTACGACATCGTTGCGCCCGCGGGCGCTGGCGATATCGGCTACGACCCGACCGAACTGCTGAAATCAGCCGGCTACGACGACAGGAAGATGGTCGAAACCGGCGAGGCCTTCTTCACCTCGCTCGGTTTCGACAAATTGCCCGACACATTCTGGAAACGGTCGATGTTCGTGAAGCCGGCCGACCGCGACGTCGTATGCCACGCCTCGGCATGGGACATCGATAACCAGGACGACGTACGCATCAAGATGTGCATCAAGGTCAACGGGCAGGACTTCGTGACCGTCCACCACGAACTTGGCCACAATTTCTACCAGCGCGCTTACAAGGCGCAGGACTTCCTGCATATGAATGGCGCGAACGACGGCTTCCACGAAGCGGTCGGCGACACCATCGCACTGTCTATCACGCCTGAATATCTCGTTCAGATCGGCCTGCTGCCGAAGGACAAGGTTCCGAGCAGCGACAAGGACATCGGCCTGCTGCTGCGCCAGGCCATGGACAAGATCGCCTTCATGCCGTTTGGCTTGCTGGTCGACAAATGGCGCTGGGGTGTTTTCGACGGCTCGGTGAAGCCGGAAGGCTACAATGCAGCCTGGAACGACCTGCGTCTGAAGTATCAAGGCATCCAGCCGCCGGTCGAGCGCGGCGAAGCATCATTTGATCCTGGCGCGAAGTACCACATTCCCGCCACCACCCCTTACCTGCGTTATTTCCTCGCCAATGTGCTGCAGTTCCAGTTCTACCGGGCTGCCTGCGAGCAGAGCGGCTGGAAAGGCCCGCTGCATCGCTGCTCGTTCTACAACAACAAGGAAGTCGGCAGGAAATTCAACGCAATGCTGGAAATGGGCGCTTCGAAAGCCTGGCCTGATGCGCTGGAAGCCTTCACCGGCCAACGCGAAATTTCAGGCGATGCGATCATCGCTTATTTCGCGCCGCTGCAAGCGTGGCTGAAGGAACAGAACCGGGGCAAGAGCTGCGGCTGGTAGACTGGAAACGAGAGCGGCGGGCTGCGTCGTCACCGGGTTCGCGGGCTGGAGCTATGTTTGGCTCTGCTCAGGGTCGGCACGCATCTTTGCACCTCGGCGCTCAAACGCCTTTTCTTCGTCAATTACTCTTCAAAAACAGACTGCGTCACTCTTTCGTGATTGTTCGCGGCGGAACTTTGCCGGGAGCGGATCGTTGATGGGCACTTCCTGAGGAGTTTTCGTCCACTTGAAGTCAGGCATGTCCCTCCATGTCCTGTAAACGGCTCGCTGCAACACCCCCTGCAGCGAGCCGTTCAATTTGCAAACCTCTCCTAAGATCAATTTTTGAATCCGACGATCAATCCTGCGTGCACGGCCTGTTCGCCGTGCCAACAAAGGAGTAGTGTCAGCCTGCTCCAATGTCTGGGAGGTAGCCAATGAACCGCCTGCAATTTGTCGTGCCGGTGCGGCTTTCGCGTGGACCAGGCCATCCGATCAAAGAAATCGAAGGCGTTGCCGAAGCGATCGCATTCTTACGTGAATGGCCTGCAGGGCGTCGCGGCCCCGTTTTCAACTGTGCCATGAATTGCTGCCTCGCCGCCGATGGCGGCCAGATCAGCACCGATGATGCGCGCCGCTCTTTTGCCGGCTTCATCCGCATCAGCGGCATGCTCGTCGATGAGAGGATTGGCCACTACGTGGTCGATCACAGCCATGAAAGGCCGATGCGCAGAAGCGCCTGAGAACATGACCATTTCTGAAAACCATTCCCAGGAACATGCCTGGGAATGGAGAGCCTGTTGTTCCGCCGTAGCGGCGCTCAGGCCTGTTTTACCAACCTGATCAGCACCAGAAGAATGATCGCGCCGATTGCCGCGTGAATGATCGAGGCGATGATGCCCGAACCCAGGCTGATGCCCAGTGTCGGGAACAGCCAGCCTGCAATGAAGGCACCGACGATACCGACGACGATGTTACCGACAAGGCCGAAGCCGAAGCCCTTGACGATCAGGCCGGCAAGCCAGCCGGCGACCGCGCCGATGATGAGGAAGACAATCAGACTTTCGACACCCATGGCAGTCCCTCTCGAACATGGGCCAAGACCAGGCGAAGCTGCGAATCAGGCCCCGGTTGCAATGCAGGGACGATAGTTCAACCGCGCAAGAAAAGCCAAGCACACGCTTTGGAGTATTCCTGCAGGGTGCGAAGCGGTTTGCGTCTGGAATTGCGCACCGACAGCGAGTCGACATCAGGAAGCGGAAACACCCCAAGTCTTTGTCCCTAAGCAATTCCGGACGGAAAACCGCTACGCACTTTTCCTGGAATTGCTCTAGGCGTCGTCGTCCTCGTCGTCGGAGGCCGGGCGCCAGCTTGTCGGCTCTATCTTCTTCTGGGTGTGGCCGTCGATCGCCGCCCACCAGCCGATATCGCCGGGATTGACGTCGCCACCGAGGGCCTTGAGGCGCTCGGCGGAGCGGTATTGCGCGATGGATTCATTCAGCACCCCATCGCCGTCCGTCCAGTAGACGGTCACCTTGGACCCGTCCTTCGGCGCGGTGTCGATCGGTTGTCTTGCAGCCATGGTTCCAGCCTCTCTCTTCCGAAAACCGGTTCCCACTTTTTGCTGCGCTGACCTTCGGTTCGGGATCACGCTCCATCGGCCGAGGTCAGCGCGGCGCTCAACTGTGGGCGAAAATATCCTCTTCGTCCCAGCCCATGAGATCGAGTTTGGCACGGGTCGGCAGGAAGCGGAAGCAGGCGTCGGCTTCCTTGGTCCTGCCGTCTCGCTGCAATCGGCCGGCCAGGACATCGCGCAGCCGGTGCAGGTAAAGCACGTCGGACGCAGCATATTCGAGCTGCTCCGGCGAAAGCGTCTCGGCCGCCCAGTCGGAAGACTGTTGCTGCTTCGACAGGCTGACCCCAAGCAATTCCTGGCAGATATCCTTGAGCCCATGCCGGTCGGTGTAGGTACGCACCAGCCGCGACGCGATCTTGGTGCAGAACACCGGTTCCGGCATCACACCGAAAGCATTGTAGAGCACGGCGAGATCAAAACGCCCGAAATGGAACAGCTTGGTGACCTTGCGGTTCTTCAGCAGGCTGACCAGGTTCGGCGCCTTCTTCTGACCAGGCGCGATCTGGATGACGTCGGCCGTACCGTCGCCGGGTGAAATCTGCACCACGCAAAGACGGTCGCGATGCGGGTTGAGACCCAGTGTCTCGGTGTCGATAGCAACAGCATCGACATCGTAGTGGCTGAGATCGGGCAGATCGTTCTGGTGGAAACGAATGGTGCTCATGGCCGGTGCTCTCAACGGGTCAACGCATCGAGGATACGCGCCCACGAGCGCTGTCCTTTATGGAAAGAGCTCAGATCGTACTTCTCGTTCGGCGAATGGATACGATCATCCGAGAGGCCGTAGCCGACCAGCAGCGATTCCATGCCGAGGAAATTCTGGAAGTCACCGACGATCGGGATCGACCCCCCCATGGCAATCATCACCGCCGGCTTCGGCCATTCGTCCGACAACGCATTCTTGGCCTTGGTCAGGAACGGCGAGTCATAGGAAAGCTGGATCGCCGGCGAGCCGCCATGCGGGTGAAATTCGACAGAACAGTCAGCCGGCAGGCGGTCCTCGACGAATTTGCGGAAGGCGGCCCGGATCTTGTCCGGGTCCTGCTTGTGCACGAGGCGGAAGGAGACTTTCGCCGAGGCTTCCGCCGCGATCACCGTCTTGAAGCCCTTGCCGGTATAGCCGCCGATGATGCCGTTGAACTCGGCGGTCGGACGCGCCCAGACCAGTTCCAGCACCGAACGGCCCTTTTCGCCGGAAGGAACCGAAAGACCGATCGGGCCAAGGAAGGTCTCTGCCGTCTCGCCCAGTGCTTCCCACGACTTCAACACCTGCGATGGCGTCTCTTCGACGCCGTCGTAGAAGCCCGGAATGGTCACCCGGCCGGTTTCGTCATGGATATCGGCCAGGATCCTGGCCAGGATACGGATCGGGTTGGCAGCGGCACCGCCGAATTCGCCTGAATGCAGGTCGCGGTTGGCAGCCTTGATGGTGATCTCCTCGCCGACGAGACCACGCAGCGCGGTCGAAATCGCAGGGGTCTCGCGATCCCACATGCCGGTGTCGCAGACCAGGGCGAAATCCGCCTTCAGTTCCTTGGCATTGGCGTCGAGGAACGGCTTCAGCGATGGCGAGCCGCTCTCTTCTTCACCCTCGAACAGGATGGTGATGCGGCAGGGCAGCACACCATGTTCTGCCTTCCAGGCGCGGCAGGCTTCGACGAAGGTCATCAACTGGCCCTTGTCGTCTGCCGAACCTCGGCCGGTGATGACTTTGCGACCTGGCTCGATTTCCTTCATCGCCGGCGCGAAGGGGTCATCGTGCCAGAGATTGAGCGGATCGACCGGCTGCACGTCATAATGGCCATAGAACAGCACGTGCGGCGCATTTGCCGGACCTTCGTGATGGGCGACCACCATGGGATGACCGGGCGTGTCCCGCACCGAAGCGTCAAAACCGATCGACTTCAGATCTGCGACGAGCCATTCGGCCGCCTTGCGGCAGTCGGCCGAAAAGGCCGGATCCGTCGAGATCGACTTGATCTTCAAAAGATCGAACAGGCGATCGAGGCTCTGGTCGAGGTTCTTGTCGAGGCGGTCGAGGACGGGGTTGAGAACGGTCATTGCGGGCCTTTTGATCTGAAAGGGCGATTCCGCGGCGACCCTAATGGAAGCGTTGTCCAAAGAAAACCACAGCTGGTCGATTGGCTCTATCGTCAGTCGTCGGTGCCCGGCGGCGCATAGACGGCAATCGCCTCCGGATGCACGAGGAAGGACGCTGGCGTTGACGTCACGATCTCGCCATCGGTGTTAACCGGTTGCGGCGTTTTGGTGGTCACATCGAACTGCACGCATCGTGCCGTGCGAACCTCGTTCCAGGCGCCGTGCGTGCCGGAGCGGAAGGACCGCAGCATCAACGCAAGCTTCCAGACATTGCTCATCTCGAGGCTATAGAGGTCGAGGAAGCCGTCATCGATCGCAGCACTTGCCTCGACGACATTACCGCCGCCGTAGTGGCGGCCGTTGCCGACGGCGATCTGGAAGGTCTTGACCCGCACCGTGTCGCCCTTCTCACGGATCCACGCGGTAAAGGGCCTTGCCTTGAACAGGACGCGCGAAGCGGCAATCGCATAACCGAGGCGGCCCCACCGGCGCTTGATCTCGGGCCTCAGGCCTTGCGCAAGTTGTGTCGAGAGTCCGATGCTGGCGACGTTGAAAAAAGCGTGTCCGTTCACCGAACCGAGATCGATGCGCCGTTCGTAGCCGCCCACAATGATGTCGACCGCCTGCATGATGTCCATCGGCAGGCCAAGTGTGCGGGCGAGGTCGTTGGCCGTGCCCATCGGCAGGATGCCCATAGGAAGTCCGCTTTCCATCACGGCCATGGCGCCGGAGGAAACGGTGCCGTCACCACCACTGATGATGATGCAGTCGGCCTGCTCGCGCAGCCGGGTGATGTCGCGGGCAAGCTCCGGCAAAGCCGAGAACGGCTCGACCGTGACGTCAGTCCGCCGTCGCGCAGTCTCTTGAGGATTCCGTCGAGCGGCATGTCGCCACGCCGGGCTTTCTGATTGATGAGCAGCAACGCACGCCGCTTCCGCGTTTTCGGCGTTTTCCGGCTCGCCGTCTTTTCCTGCGTCTCGGTGATGGTCCTGCTCCCAAAAAAGTGCCGCCGTGGTGGAGGGGGAACCACGGCGGCGCTACTCGAAACAATGCGGCAGCCCGGAGAGGGGGAAAGGCTGCCGCAGATGTCCGGCATAGGCGGGGGACGGGCCTTGTTCCGGACTTTCGGCGAAAACTGCCGATGACCCTTATTTGTGGAGGCGAACATGGCGATTCAAGGGCACAAACATTACACTTTCGTAACATGCCCGTGAGCGGCCGTTTCAGGTCGGAACAATAGCTGTCGTCCTTTGCTGACGACGATGGCGTCACCGCCGATGCCAAGGCGTTTCAGCCTTCTATCGAATGGCCTGCGATCTTTTTTCGGTACTGCTCGACCGGAAGACCGCCGATGCCCCAATGCTCCATCTCGACCTCGTCTATGACGACGACGGTGGTGGCTGGATTCTTGTCCAGCACGTCGACCAGGAAATCCGTGACACCCTTGATCAGCGCGGCTTTCTGCTCCTTCGTCGCGCCTTCGCGGGTGATCTTGATGTTGACATAGGGCATGGCGCTGTCCTCGCTTCAGGAAGATTTCAGGTCGAAATGAAAGACCTTGGAGATGATCTGCCAACGACCTTCGACATGGATAAGGGTCAACAGGTCGGTGAACAATTTCGGACCGATCGCACAGTGGAGCCGCACGAACGCGGTGACCGGACCGGCGAACTCGATAGATACGATACGATCGGCGCGAGGCTCGGCGCGGCTGGCCGGCGATGGCCGCTTGTCGACGATCGGAAAATACTCCTGCATCGTCAGATGCAGGAGCTTGCCTTCCGTCGCGCAGGCGTAGATCGCCTGCGGATGGAAGATGCGGCGAAGCCTTGCCGTATCGCTGAAATAGAGCCCGTCGAAATAATCGGCGAGCGCATCAGCAACGTCGGCATAGGCAGTGGCGTGGGAAACCTCGGCGCTCATGCCGCTTTTCCCCGCCCTTCGGCGACCAGTGCTGCCTGAACCGTCGGACGCCGGGCGACACGTTCCACGAAGTCGGCAATGCGAGGCCATTTGGCGAGGTCGATGCCGGTCGGGTGCGTCCAGCTGACGATGGTGAACAGATAGGCATCCGCGACCGAGAAGCTCTCACCCATCAGGAAGTCGCGTCCGTCAGCAAAGACCTGCTCCAGAAGGTCCAGCCGGCTGCCGATCTTTGCCCGCGCGGCCTCTTTCGCCTCTTCCGAAGCACCCTGGAACAACGGGCCGAAGGACTTGTGCAGTTCGGCCGAGATGAAGTTCAGATGTTCGACAAGCCGTGTACGCTCCAGGGTTCCCGGTTGCGGTGCCAGATGGCGCGCGCCGGCGGCGTCGGCCAGATGCTGCACGATCGCGACACCTTCGGTCAGCACCTCGCCACTTTCCAGCTTCAGCGCCGGCACGTAGCCCTTGGGATTGATCGCCCGGAAGTCGTCGCCGCTCTCGGTGACCTTGGCGCGGATATCGACCTTCTCGAGCTCGAAATCGTGGCCAAGTTCGCGCAGCACGATATGCGGGGACAGCGAACAAGTGCCGGGAGAATAATAAAGTTTCATGAAGGGTCCTCTTTCAGGAATGAACGTCCAAACGGCTAGCAAATGCAGTAACCTATGGATACCATGTAACTTGAGGTGATCGACTGAATCGGGTATCTCTGCGGTAACTGGAAAAGACGATGCTCAAGGTCCGCAAGAACAAGGCCGCTGCGCCGCCCTATTCCTGCCCGCTCAGCGAATGCATGTCGCTGCTGGGTGGCGCATGGACGCCCAACATCATCTGGTGTCTCAGCGCGGAGCCGCGCCGTTTCGGTGAACTGAGGGCCGACATCCCTGCCGTTTCTGCCAAGGTTCTGACATCCAGGCTGCGCGATCTGGAAGAGAAAGGCGTGTTGTGGCGGCGTGTGATGCCGACGTCACCACCTTCGGTGGAGTATGGGCTGACGGATCTCGGCGCCGAATTCATGCCGGCCATCCAGGCCATCATAGAGATCGGCCACAAGTTCAAGAATCGCAAAGCCGCCAAGGCGACTGGCGAGTCCGAACAGGCTGTGCTGACTGCCTGAACAGCCGCTTGCCGAAAGCTGTTCGAAGAATGTCAGGAGACGGCGGCACAGCGGCCTAAACCATGGACAGCCGCCTGTTGCCGGGCTACCCGTATCGCCATGAAAAAAGGCGATCATCTCTTCCTTGTCGACGGTTCCGGCTACATCTTCCGGGCCTATCACGCGCTGCCACCGCTGAACCGCAAGTCGGACGGCCTGCCCACCAACGCAGTGCTCGGCTTCTGCAACATGGTGTGGAAGCTGATGCAAGATGCGCGCAACACCAATGTCGGCATCACACCCACGCATTTCGCCGTCATCTTCGACTATTCGTCCAAGACCTTCCGCAACGAACTCTACGCGGAATACAAGGCCAACCGATCGGCCCCGCCGGAAGACCTGATCCCACAGTTCGGCCTCATCCGCGAAGCCACCCGTGCCTTCGACCTGCCTTGCATCGAGATGGAGGGTTTCGAAGCCGACGACCTTATTGCCACCTACGCGCGCCTGGCCCGCGAGGCCGGCGCCGACGCCACCATCATCTCCTCCGACAAGGACCTGATGCAGCTCGTCGGCCCCGCCGTCGGCATGTATGACCCGATGAAGGACAGGCAGATCGGCATTCCCGAGGTAATCGAGAAATGGGGTGTGCCGCCGGAAAAGATGATCGACCTGCAGGCGCTCACCGGCGACTCGGTCGACAATGTGCCGGGCGTTCCCGGCATCGGCCCGAAGACGGCGGCGCAGCTTCTGGAACAGTTCGGCGATCTTGACACGCTGCTTGTCCGCGCCGGCGAGATCAAGCAGGAGAAGCGTCGCCAGTCGATCATCGACAATGCCGACAAGGCCCGCATCTCGCGCGATCTGGTGACGCTGAAAAACGATGTCCCGGTGGTCGAGGGCCTTGACGAGCTGGTGCTGCAGCCGCCGAACGGTCCCCGGCTGATCGGCTTCCTGAAGGCGATGGAGTTCACCACGCTGACGCGGCGTGTCGCCGAGGCTACCGATACGGATGTCGCTGCCATCGATGCGGCAGTGCTGACGGTCGAGACGGGCGACAGCGCACATGGGCCGGACGTCGGCGCCGGCGCGCCCGCCGTTGCGCGCGGGCAGACCCAGCCAGCGGTGGAGCCGGCGGCGACGGCACCGGTCGATCCCAATCGGGGCAATGTCGAAGGCACCGTGGCTGGCCTCGTCGCGACCCGCATCCAGCAAGCCGCCGTGGCGAAATTCGATCCCGCGGCCTACGCCTGCATTCGCGACGTGGCCACCCTGCAATCCTGGGTCGCGGAAGCAAGGGAGGCTGGTGCAGTCGCTTTCCGCGCGGAGACGACCTCGCTCGATCCGATGCAGGCGGAGCTCGTGGGCTTCTCGCTGGCGACGCGGCCAGGCCGTGCGGCCTATGTGCCGCTCACGCACCGAAATGCAGAAGACGATCTGCTCGGCGGCGGCATGGCCCCTGAGCAGATATCCTTCGAGGAAGCACGTGCGGCGATCGCGCCTTTGCTGGCCGATCCGTCGGTGCTCAAGATCGGCCACAATGTGAAATACGACTGGCTGGTGCTGCGCAGGCATGGCCTGCTGCTCCAGCCTTATGACGACGCCATGCTTTTGTCCTATGTGCTCGACGGTGGCACGGCAGGTGGTCACGACATCGCTTCGCTGGCCGACAAGTGGCTCGGTCGCACCATGACGCCCTACAAGGACATCGTCGGCTCCGGCAAGAAGCTGGTGACCTTCGCTTTCGTCGAGATCGACCGCGCAACGTCGTATTCCGCCGAAGGCGCCGATGTGGCGTTCCGGTTGTGGCAGGTGCTGAAGCCGCAGCTCGCGGCCAAGCGTGTCGCATCGGTCTATGAACGACTGGAGCGGCCACTGGTCGAGACGCTGGCAAAAATGGAGGAGCGCGGCATCTCCGTCGACCGGCAGATGCTGTCGCGGCTGTCGGGAGACTTCGCACAGCGTGCCGCAGCGCTCGAGGACGAAATCTACCAGGTCGCCGGCGAGCGTTTCACCATCGGTTCGCCCAAGCAGCTTGGCGATATCCTGTTCGACCAGATGAAACTGCCTGGTGGCACCAAGACGAAGTCGGGCCAGTGGTCCACGACAGCGCAGGTGCTGGAAGAACTGGCAGCGGAAGGCTACGAGCTGCCGCGCAAGATCGTCGACTGGCGCCAGGTCACCAAGCTGAAATCGACCTATACGGACGCATTGCCGGAGTATGTGAACCCGTCGACCAAGCGCGTGCACACATCCTACGCGCTCGCTGCCACGACGACCGGACGCCTGTCATCGTCCGAGCCGAACCTGCAGAACATTCCGATCCGCACGGCCGAAGGGCGCAAGATCCGCACCGCCTTCATCGCCGACAAGGGCAACAAGCTGATCTCGGCCGATTACAGTCAGATCGAACTGCGTGTGCTCGCCCATGTCGCCGACATCCCGCAGCTGAAGCTGGCCTTCGCCAATGGCGACGACATCCACGCCGCCACGGCTTCGGAAATGTTCAACACGCCGGTCGAAGGCATGCCGCGCGAGATCCGCAACCGCGCCAAGGCGATCAATTTCGGCATCATCTACGGCATTTCGGCCTTTGGTCTGGCCAACCAGCTGTCGATCCCGCGCGAGGAAGCCTCCGACTACATCAGGAAGTATTTCGAGCGGTTCCCCGGCATCCGCGACTACATCGAATCCACCAAGGCATCCGCGCGCGAACTTGGCTATGTCGAGACCATCTTCGGCCGCCGCATCCATTACCCGGAGATCCGTTCGTCGAACCCTTCCATCCGTGCCTTCAACGAACGCGCGTCGACCAACGCCCGCCTGCAGGGCACGGCCGCCGACATCAT
The DNA here is from genome assembly GCF_004136315.1 of Mesorhizobium sp. Pch-S. Taxonomy (NCBI): domain Bacteria; kingdom Pseudomonadati; phylum Pseudomonadota; class Alphaproteobacteria; order Hyphomicrobiales; family Phyllobacteriaceae; genus Mesorhizobium; species Mesorhizobium sp. Pch-S. The sequence continues at coordinate 3,565,704 of NZ_CP029562.1, read as the reverse complement.
TCGCCGTGCCATGATCCGCGTCGATCAGGCGCTGGAAGATGCCGGGCTCTCGGCCCGCATGCTGCTGCAGGTGCACGATGAACTGATCTTCGAAACCGTCGAGAGCGAGGTCGAAGCGACCATTCCGATTGTGCGCGAAGTCATGGAGAATGCGGCCATGCCGGCGGTTTCGCTGTCCGTGCCGCTGCAGGTCGACGCGCGTGCCGCCAACAACTGGGACGAGGCGCATTGACGTTTGATCGAGGCAGGAAGAACTCGCCTCCGGCGGCCTTGAACAGCTCCGGAACCTGCCATGGCCGTGGCAATCAATCACGGTAATCAATATTGTATTCACCAAGAGTGATTGTAGCGCACCACGGCACACACTCTTAACTAGAAATTATTCCACCATTTGGTAGAAGGCCCAACCTATTTCAAGCATGAAATGATTTGGGTGGTCATGACGAGGCGCTTCGAAATTGTCCTTGGTCACGCATTCTTCGGCCTGGGCTTCGGCTTCCTGGCTGTTGCCTTGTGGTCAGCGCTGACACCAACGCCACCGTCGGGTCAAAGCCTCGCCAGCCTGGTCATACTGGTTACGTTCGGCATGGCTGCAGCAGGTGTCGTGATGGGTGTGGTCAACGCACGCAACGTATCGGCGCACCATCCTGCCAGGGCACGCTATGGCACCAGAAGAACCTTCCTTTACGCCCTGGGGCCGATACTGATCACAGCGCTTGTCACGCTCATCATCAGTTTCCCGCCACAATAGATCGAGTCACGATCTGCTAGGCGGTAGCCTCCGCCCGGCACTTGGCACAGGTGCCGCGGAATTCGATCACCGCCTTCTTGGCGACGAAACCAGTGGAACCGACCCATTCGCCGAGCCTATCGCCGATCTTCTCATCGCATAACTCGGTGACCTGACCGCAATTGTCGCAGATGGCAAAAGCAGTCATGCCATGGCTATGGCCGTGGGCATGACCATGATCGTGCGGGTCCGAGCAGGCGACGAAGGCATTCAGGCTTTCCAGCCGATGCACGTAACCTTCCTTCATCAGCGTATCGAGTGCGCGATAGACCTGCAGCGGCGCGCGGAAACCGCGTTCACGCAACTGGTCGAGCAGCGTGTAGGCGCTGAGTGGCGCGTTGGCCACTTCCAGTTTCTCCAGCACGCTCTGCTGGTTCTTGGTCAGCACGTTCCTTGCCGTCATGATTCTGCTTTCGATACTTGCGCAACTCGCGCGCTCATCAGACTGCCCGCCACAGGCCGACCAGCCGCCTGCCCCAGAAATAAGCATGAATCGATGGTTTTGCCATTGTCTTGTGACGTGACGGTCCGGAGAGTGTCCGGATCGTCACGTCGCCAGGCGCCAGCTCTACTTGCGTGTCGGTCCGGTTCTCTCGGCCGAGGCAGCCCAGAGATTGATATTGGCCTCGCGCGCATAGCCGTCGATCTCGGCAAGCTCCGCGTCGCTGAAGTCGAGGTTCTTGAGCGCGCCGACACAATCCTCGACCTGTTCCGGCCGGCTGGCGCCGATCAGGGCCGAGGTGACGCGGCCGCCACGCAGCACCCAGGCCAGCGCCATCTGCGCCAGCGTCTGGCCACGCTTCCTGGCAATGCCGTTGAGGGCCTGGATGTTGGCCAGTGTCTGCTCGTTGAGGAAGGATTCACGCAGCGACTTGCCCTGCGTGGCGCGACTGCCCTGCGGCACGCCGTTCAGATACTTGTCGGTGAGCATGCCTTGCGCCAGCGGCGAGAACACGATGGAGCCGACGCCGAGGCCGTCCAGCGTGTCGAGCAGACCATCATCCTCGACCCAGCGGTTCAGCATGGAATAGCTCGGCTGGTGGATGACACACGGCGTGCCGAGCTGCCTGAGGATGTCGGCCGCCTCGCGCGTGCGCTGTGAATTGTAGGACGAGATGCCGGCGTAAAGAGCCTTGCCCGAACGCACGGCATGATCCAGCGCACCCATCGTTTCTTCCAGTGGCGTATCGGGATCGAAGCGGTGTGAATAGAAGATGTCGACATAGTCGAGCCCCATACGCTTCAGGCTCTGGTCGAGACTGGCGAGCAGATATTTGCGGCTGCCCCACTCGCCATACGGTCCCGGCCACATGTCGTATCCGGCCTTGCTCGAGATGATCATCTCGTCGCGATAACCGGCGAAGTCGCTGCGCAGTATCTCGCCGAAGGCAATCTCCGCAGATCCGGGCGGCGGGCCGTAGTTGTTGGCCAGATCGAAATGCGTGATGCCGAGGTCGAACGCCTTGTGGCAAATGGCACGTTTGACCCTGTGCGGGGTGTCTTCGCCAAAATTGTGCCAGAGCCCGAGCGAGATGGCCGGCAGCTTCAGGCCAGAACGGCCGCAGCGGTTGTAGATCATCGACTGATAACGGTCGGCGGCGGGAGCGTAAGGCATGGTGTTTCCTTGGAAAGGGTGTTCCGCAAATGAATGCGTCCTTCGAAGCGAAGCTCGAAGGACGCATCTATAGAGCAATTCCAGGAAAAGTGTGCAGCGGTTTTCCGTCCGGAATTGCGTCAACGCAAGAGATGAAACGGTGCAGACAAACCGGTGATCGATGACGGCTTACTTTTTCACCAGCAGCGCCTTTGCCTCCTTGACGCCCAGCGCAGCGGGTCGCTCGCAACTTGTCTGCAGGGAGACGAATTTGCCGGTTTCGGCCGATTTCAGCAGGCTGGTCATCACTTCCACCGCATGCAGCGCCAACTCCATCGAGCAGCGGTGCGGGCGCCCTTCCATGATCGCCAGCGCCATGTCGGCAAGACCAGCCGTGCGATAGTTGGCCATCATGCCCTGGGAGTGCTTTTCATTGGGCACGCCGAACGGATGCGGCCATTTCGGCAACCCCTTTGCCGGCTTGCTTTCCCTGGTGTAGGCGACGTCGCCACCGAAAAAATTCGGATCCGGCACATAGAGCGTGCCCTTTTCACCGTAGAGTTCCATCGGCGCGTGACCATGCGCCCATACGTCCCAGCTGGTGTTCAATGTCACCACCGCGCCATTGGCGAATTCGAGCAGGCCATGGATGGTGGTTGGCGTGTTGACCGGGATCTTCTCGCCGGCGCGCGGCTTCGAGGAGATGACGCGCTCCTTGGCGGGGATCGAGGCGAAAGCCGCGACCCGCTTCACCGGTCCGACCAGCTGGATCAGGTTGGTGACGTAGTAGGGCCCGATGTCGAGGACGGGACCGGCGCCGGGCTGGAAGAAGAAGTCCGGGTTCGGATGCCAGTGCTCCATGCCATGGCTCATCACCGTGCAGGTACCGCCGGTGATCGCGCCGACCTTGCCCTCATCGATGAGGTTGCGTGCCAGCTGATGTGCGCCACCAAGGAAGGTATCGGGTGCCGAGCCTATGCGCAGGGCCTTCTTCTCGGCGCGCTTGCGCAGATCGAGCCCTTCCTGCAGCGACAGCACGAACGGTTTTTCCGAATAGACGTGCTTGCCGGCGTCGAGCACCCGCTTCGAGACATCGTAATGGACGGCGGGGATGGTGAGGTTGACGATGATGTCGATATCGTCGGCCTTCAGCAGATCGTCCACCGTTTCGGCGCGCAACTTGAACTCTTTCGCCCGCGCCCTCGCCGCTTCCATGTTGATGTCGGCGCAGGCTCGCATTTCGATGCCCCGAAACAGCGGCGCCAGCCTGAAATAGGCCGCCGAAATATTGCCGGCGCCGATGACGCCGATCCCGAGCTTCCTTGCCATCGTCGTTCTCCTAAAACGTCTTTGTCCGTCAAAAAGTCTGGGCAGCCTCGATCGACCGGCGCGCGAAGCGCTCGATGTCGTTCGGGTTGTCCTGTTCCATGATGAAGTATCTGGCGCTGCTGCGCTCACGCAGCACCTTGGTCAACTTGGACCAGTCGATGGTGCCGTGACCGACATCCGACCAGCCGTCTTCGTCCAGACCCTGGCCGGGCTTGGCTATATCCTTGACATGGGCGGCAACGATGCGGCTGCCGTAACGCTCGATCCAGGGCACCGGATCGGCACCGCCGCGCACGACCCAGGCGACATCCATCTCCCAGCCGATATCCGGTGCGGACGACAGGATATGCTCCTGGGGGATCGAGCCGTCAGGCAGCGCCTTGAACTCGAAATCGTGGTTGTGCCAGGCAAAGCCGTAGCCTGCTTTTTTGGCAGTCTCGCCGACCTTGGCCAGCCGTTCACCGAAACCGCGCCATCCGGCCGCATCGGCAGGGCGTGCTTCGGCAACCAGATAGGGACAGACCAGCAGCTTGATGCCGAGTGCATCGGCAATCCTGCGCACGCCATCGAAATCGGTCTCCAGTGCCTCGATCGAAAAATGCCCGGTCGGCATGGCGAGCTTGTTCTTGTCGAGTTCCGCACGGAAAGCTTTCGGATCGTCGTAGACACCGCCATAACCCTCGACCTGCGCATAGCCGAGGCTGCCCAGCAATTTCAGCACCTTGTCCCAGGGCAGGAAATTGCGGGCGCTGTAGAGTTGAAATGACCAGTCCATTCTATCTGTCCATCTGCTTGGGGGATATCGTTGGGGTGGTTGTCACAGCCGGTTGCCGTCTTCGCCGAACAGCGAGGCGCGCAACGGATCGAAGCCGATCTCGACCTGGCTGCCGGTTCCGGGCGCACGCTCGGAGGGCACTCGCACCGACAGGCTTTGTGCGCCGAGCCGCACCCAGACCAGAGTGTCGGACCCCATCGGCTCGACGACATCGACGGTGGCCTTCGCGGAGAACGGCCAGCCGGAACCCGAATTGAGACCGATATGTTCGGGTCTGACCCCAAACACTGCCGGTCCCGCCAGAGGTTGCCCTTCGAAAGCATAGGTCGAGAGTGGGATATTCAGGTCGCCAGAGCTGAAGCGCCAGCCGCCATCGCTCGCCTCCAGCCTGCCGTCGACGAAATTCATGCCGGGCGAACCGATGAAACCGGCGACGAAACGATTGACCGGGCGATTGTAGATTGCCTGCGGCGCGTCCAGCTGCTGGATCACGCCACCGCGCATCACGGCGATGCGGTCGGCCAGCGTCATCGCTTCGATCTGGTCGTGGGTGACATAGATCATGGTGTTGGCGAGCCGCTGGTGCAGCCGCTTGATCTCGACGCGCAGTTCAGAACGCAGCTTGGCGTCCAGATTGGACAAGGGTTCGTCGAACAGGAAGACATCGACGTCGCGGACCAGAGCCCGGCCGATCGCCACGCGCTGGCGCTGGCCACCGGAAAGTGCTGCCGGCTTGCGCTGCAGCAGCGGCTCGATCTGCAGGATTTCGGCCGCGCGGGAAATGCGCTTGTCGATCTCGTCCTTTGGCGTTCCCGCCACCTTGAGACCAAACGACAGGTTCTTCTCCACGCTCATCTGCGGATAGAGCGCGTAGGACTGGAACACCATGCCTATGCCCCGGTCCTTCGGCTCCTCCCAGGTGACATTCTTGCCTTTGATGAAGATGCGGCCGTCGGAAATGTCGAGCAGGCCGGCAATGCAGTTGAGCAAGGTGGACTTGCCACAACCGGACGGCCCGAGCAGCACGATGAACTCGCCCTCGGCGATATCGAGGTTGAGTGACTGCAGCACCGAGACGGTACCGAAATTGAGCTTCAGATCCTGGATCGAGACGCTGGGACTGGCGATCATGTTCATGCTCACCCTTTCACCGCACCCGCGGCGATGCCGCGCACGAACAGTTTGCCGGAGATGAAATAGACGACGAGGGGCACGAGGCCGGTCAGCAGCGTGGCAGCCATGTTGACGTTGTATTCCTTCACGCCCTGCACCGAATTGACGATGTTGTTGAGCTGCACGGTCATCGGGTAGGTGTCGGGGCGCGTGTAGACGACGCCGAACAGGAAGTCGTTCCAGATGCCGGTGATCTGCAGGATGACGGCAACGACGAAGATCGGCACCGACATCGGCAGCATGATGCGCAGATAGATGCTCCAGAAGCCGGCCCCGTCGACACGCGCCGCCTTGAACAGTTCTTCCGGCAGTGATGCAAAATAGTTGCGGAACAGCAGCGTCAGGATCGGCATGCCGAAGATGGAATGCACGATGACCAGCCCGCTCAGGCTGCCATAGAGCCCGATTTCGCGCAGGATGATGACGATCGGGTAGAGCATCACCTGATAGGGAATGAAGGCGCCGACGATCAGGATGGTGAAGAACAGCTCCGAGCCCTTGAAACGCCAGTTGGCGAGCGCGTAACCATTCACCGACGCGATGGCAATCGACAGGATCACCGAAGGCACGGTGATGCGCACCGAATTCCAGAAGCCGCGCGAAAGCCCGTCGCAATTCAGCCCGGTACACGCCGTCGCCCAGGCCTTCACCCAAGGCTCGAAGGTGATTTCCAGCGGTGGCGAGAAGATGTTGCCAAGCCGGATTTCCGGCATGCCTTTCAGCGACGTTACCACCATCACATAGAGCGGCAGCAGGTAGTAGACGGCAACCACGAACAGCGTGCCGTAGATGAAGATGTTGCGCTTCGAGAAGGCGTGGCGTGGCTTCGGTCCACGCGGGCCCTCGATGGCCTGTGACATCGCCATCGTCAGCGCCTCCGCCCGAATTCGAGATAGGCCCAGGGCACGATGACGATGGCGACCGACAAAAGCATCATTGTCGAGGCCGCGAAACCCTGGCCGAGATTCTGTGCGAAGAACATATAGTCGTAGACGTATTTGGCCGGCACCTCGGATGCGATGCCCGGCCCGCCGCTGGTCTGCGCCACGACGAGATCATAGACCTTGACGATGCCGGCGGCGATGATGACCAGCGTGGTGACCAGCACCGGCCGCATCATCGGCAGAACGATGAAGAGATAGGTCCTCCATGCCGGGATGCCGTCTACCCGCGCCGCTTTCCAGATATCCTCGTCGATGCCGCGCAAGCCTGCCAGCATCAGGCACATCACGAAGCCGGTACCTTGCCAGAGCGCCGCGATCAACACGCCGTAGATGACGATGCTCGAAGTGTAGAGCGGATCGAAGGCGAAGCTTTCCCAGCCCAGCGAGCGCACCACGGCCTGCACCCCGAAATCCGGATTGAGCAGCCATTGCCAGACCACGCCGGTGACGACGAAGGAAAGCGCGAAGGGATAGAGGAAGATGGTGCGGAAGGTGTCCTCGAAGCGGATCTTCTGGTCGAGCAGCGCCGCCAGGACGAAGCCGATCACCAGGGAAAAGACCAGCGACAGGATGCCGTAGATCGCCAGGTTCTCGATCGACACCAGCCAGCGCGGCGTTGCCCACAGTCGCTCATACTGGTCGAGGCCAACGAATTTGAGCCGCGGCAGCAGACGCGAATTGGTGAAGGAGTAAAGCACGGTCCACAGCGTGCCGCCGACGAACACCACCAGCGCGGTGAGGATCATCGGCACCGAGGCGATCTTGGCATTGAGGTTGCGGAACAGCCGGCTTGGTCGCTTGGTCACAGTGCTCATGGAGGTGCCGTCCCAGGTCCTGGACCTCCGGGAACTCCGGCCCCGCCAAGCACTGGACGGAGCCGGAGCCCGGGAGGATCGGGTGAACAGGATCAGTCAGCGCTGGAGATGATGTCGGCGAAGCGCTTCTGCGCATCCTCGACGGTCAGGTCCGGCTTGGCGAAGAATTCGGCGAACAGGTCCTCCTTCTGCTTCTGCGTATCCTGCGACAGCAACTGGTCCGTCCACGGGATCACATTGCCCTTGGCGAGGATGTCGAGGCCCTTCTTCATGCAGTCATTGGCGGCAGCAAGATCGACGTCGCCGCGCACCGGCAGCGAACCTTTCTTCAGGTTGAAAGCCACCTGCGTCTTGGGATCGAGCAGCGTTTCAGCAAGCACTTCCTGCGCCTTGGCCTTGTCGGCGTCCTTGAGCAGCGGGAAATAGAAAGCATCGCCAGCAGTTGCGAGCGCGCTGTTCATGCCGAGGCCGGGCAGACAGGTATAGTCCTTGCCGGCCACCTTGCCGGCTACCTGGAACTCACCCTGCGCCCAATCACCCATGATCTGGCCGCCGGCCTTGCCAGTGATGACCATGTTGGTGGCCTGATTCCAGTCCTGGACATTGGTGCCCTTGGACATCCTGCGGGCATCATCCGCCGCCTTGAACACCTTGGCGATCTCCGGCCCGCCGGCAAACGCACCATCCTTATCCTTGTAGACTTTCAGGAAAGCGTCCGTTCCGCCGACAGCCAGCAGAAGCACATCGAACGCACCGGAGGACTGCCAGGGCTGGCCACCCACCGCAAGCGGTACGATACCCGCTTTCTCCAGCGCGGGCGCTGCCGCGACATATTCGTCCCAGGTCTTCGGCACTGCCACGCCGGCCTTGGCAAAGGCATCATTGGACAGCCACAGCCATTGCCAGGAATGGATGTTGACGGGCACGCAATAGATCTTGCCGTCGATGGTGCAGGAATCGAGCAACCCTTTCGGCCGCACGACATCCGTCCACTTGCCCTTGGCGGCGATATCGGTGAGATCGCGCATCAGCCCGGCCTGCACAAGCTCCTCCGCCTGACGGCCATGGTTGAACTGCGTTGCGCCCATCGGATCGCCGCCGGTGATGCGCGAGATCATGATCGGACGGGCTGTGCCGCCGGAGCCGGCGATGGCGCCATCCACCCATTTGTTACCGGTCGCGTCGAATGCCTTGGCGAGTTCAGCGACGGCAGCGGCTTCACCGCCCGACGTCCACCAATGCGTGACTTCCAGATCCGTAGCGAAAGTGGGGCCGGCAAAACCGAGAGCCGTCCCGGCTGCCAGCACGGCAGCCGTCAAAGTGCGTCGCATTCCGATTCCTCCCAAAATCTGAAACGTTACAGATTTTGGATACGGCAATTGTTTCGTTGTGGCAATCCCCAATCGATCGGCGCGCCAAACTATTTTTCGAAGCTCGACAAAATAAGCTGCAATGTCGAGAAATCATCCATTTTGCACTGCAAAATAAGCAATTGCAGTGCAAACCAACCGGATTGGACATGACTGCGGGTGACCGCTCGGAAGCGGTCGACCAAGGTCCGACTGGCAAATCTGTAACGTTTCAGTATATTTGCGTGATCGACCCGCCTTAGCCGGGCCGACAAATTCGCGCATTGTCGCCGCCGAAACAGACTGGTATGCGCGCTGCGGGCAGGGTTATGGATAAATCGAGCCACAACACGGACGAGGACGAAGCGGAGACCGGCAGGCCGACGCTGAAGACGCTTGCCTTCATGACGGGGCTTGGCGTCACAACCGTTTCACGCGCACTGAAGGACGCACCGGAGATCGGCGCCGAGACACGCAAGCGCGTGCAGCTCGTCGCGCGCCAGATCGGCTATCGGCCGAACCGGGCCGGCGTGCGCCTGCGCACGGGCAAGACCAACGTCATCTCGGTCGTGCTCAACACCACCGAACAGATCGGCGGCTTCCTGTCCGATTTCATCTACGGCATTTCAGAGCGTCTGGCGGCGACGCCCTATCATCTGGTTGTCGCTCCCTATTCCCACAACAACGACCCGATGGAGCCAATCCGCTATGTGGTGGAAACCGGCTCTGCCGACGGCATCATCATCTCGCGCACGCAGCCCAATGACCCGCGCGTGCGCTATCTGACCGAGCGTGGCTTTCCCTTTGCCGCTCATGGCCGCACCGCAATGGGGATAGAGCACGCCTATCATGACTTCGACAATGAGAGCTTCGCGCGGCTGGCAGTGCGACGGCTGGCCGAGCTCGGACGCCGGCGCCTCGCTCTTCTGGCTCCGCCGACAGCCCTCACCTATCACCAGCACATGCGCAGCGGCTTCCTCGACGAGATCGACCGGCAGGGGTTGAGCGAGGTTCCGTTCTCATCCGTCAGCAGCGACAACGTCATCGACGACATTCGCCGCCACACCATCGAACTGATGCGGCGGACCGGCCGACCCGACGGCATCGTTTGCGGCGCCGGCGGCCCGACCTTCGCCCTCATCGCCGGCATCGAGGCGGCAGGGTTCAAGCTTGGACGCGATGTCGACCTCGTCGCCAAGGAACCGTTCAATCTGCTGCAGCTGGTGCGTCCCGAAATCCACGTCGTCGAAGAGGACTTCCGGCTTGCCGGACACGATCTGGCAACCGCCGTGCTCAATCGCATCGACGACAGGTCGGCGGCGCCCATGCAGAGACTGGTGGTGCCGGCCGAGGTGAAAGCCCCACAATAGCCGAAGGCGACCTTTCGATCACAAGGCAGAAAGTATCGTGGCGCTTTCAGTTCGACCTGGCCGCACTTCCCTGCGAACAGCGTCTTTGTTCCGGGGATAGAGAACTGCGCCACGGACTGACACCGGATAGCTGCTCCGATACTTCCTTCATCGCCACCTCAAGCTGCGGATCTGCTCCCCCGGCATAAGGGACGGGCGCACTGACAATTTTGTCCGGCTCGACTCCCCTGCCCTCAAGCACCTCACCATCGACCCGAACCATCGAAGTAGCGACCATCAACAGGCTGTCGTCTGGAAGAACATAGGCGTTGCCGCCCAGCACGGCTCCAGCGCTTTTCTCGCCAATCAGGGAAAAGCCGCGCTTTTTCATTGCGCAAGCCAGCAGTTCATTGGCGCTGCGCGTTCCTCCATCAATCAGAACAACAATGGGTTTGCGCCATGTTTCTCTCTGGGAGAAGTTCCGCCCATTTCGCATCGTGAAGGATATGTCGGCAAAATCCTCCATCAACATCTCGGGAAGCTCGCTTGAAATGCCGCCCCAACGGCCGCGCAGGTCGAGCACCAGGCCATCGGATTCGCTTAGAACCCCGCTGCGCAGCATCGTTTCCACGGTTTCGTTGGTGAGTGGAGACGCAAGCGTCCAGAGCCGGACATAGCCAATATCTCGACCGGCATAATCGACAATACGGGCACTGGCGCTCACCGCCTCCAGGAACATTCTCACCGGTGAAATGGCCGCTACCATCACTGGAATCTCTACCGGCTGCGTCTTTGCAGCCCGCCTCACTGTGACGATAGCGATTGTTCCAGCGCCGCCCTTAAAGGACCTGATCTCGTCGAAAGGTTGTGAGTTTACGGATAGTATTTCGTCCCCGACCTGGATTCCGGCTGTCTTTGCCATGGCACCGTCATAGACGTCCGTGACGAACCGCTTGCCGTCAATCACAGTTGTGGCGATACCGATACCTTCATATTGGACCTCGCCGCGTGGTGGAAAGATTGAACTGAGATCCCGACTTAGCCAACGCTGGTAGATGTCCGCCACTTCGTAATATTCAAGCGTACCAGGCATAAACCGGCGGGTATGGGAGGCTTTCAGGTCGGCCAGAGCCTTGTCGACATCTGCATTCGTCGGATGCTTTCCGGCAAAAGAAGGGAAATCAACAGGCTTATAAAAATTGCGCTCGATGAGCTCTTCGACCCTGCTCGCGACGCGCGCCACCAATTCGTCTGCAGCGATCTCGTTTGCGGCCTGCGCGGTCATCGCCGAACAGACGACAGCAACAGCCGACAGGAGCCACCTCGCCCGCATATGTCCTCCAGTCCCGGAGCCAGCGGACCGCATCCAAACACGAACGAATGCGCGACGCCACCATCCAGCGATCGCCGCGCGCTCAGGAGCTATCCGAAAGACCTCAGCCCTGCCCCCAGGGCCCATGGAACGCGCCGGCTTCATCGATGCGTTCGAAGCCATGCGCGCCGAAGAAATCGCGTTGCGCCTGGATGAGATTGGAGGTTCCACGGCCCTGGCGATAGCTGTCGAAAT